>CAMDGV010000011.1 GCA_945898055.1 Akkermansia muciniphila
AAGTTGGGTTGCGTTCAACCCGGCGAAGCTCCGGCAGTATTTGGGGACGCGTTGCGTTACCTCGCACAGGCGGCGACCTATCTTTATCAGGACAACGCCCGCTACTGGTATTCGACGCAGCCAACGGTCACAAAGCTGGCCGACGACCGGGCCGAATTGTTGAAGCGTGAGCCCGAAAAGGTTGCGGAGGTACTGGTCGGTGAAAAACTGCCCAACCCAACGGGTCATCGGCTGTCGAGGTCCCAAACCTTGGCCAAATACAACCAGCCTTCATCGGTCTGGATGTAGGTGATAGCAGTGACCCAGCCTTGGTTTGGATCCGAAGGGGCCGGAGCTTCTGCGAGGCGATTGGAAGCGAGAGCAGCGGCGTGTGATATCGGTGTTTGCCCTCGGCGGCGGCGCTGCTGACGCCCAAAGAGGCCTTTATTCATCATAAGGCGAGCCATGCGATTGAGGTCATGTCGATGTCCTGAGTCGTGTTTGGAGCTAGACCTAGAAGCCTAGATTGGAGCCGGAGCAATCCTTCGTCGCAATTTCTCGAAATTCAGGAATTTGAGCTCTCACTTGTTTTTGGGTTTTAACCCCGTTTTTAAGGTCGGGAAGTTTCGATCCAGCGGCCTCAAATTCGGAGATGGCTTCCGTCAGGGAAACTTGGAATGGGTCGTTGCGGTCGTTACCTGTCGGCGCAGGAAAAAGGGCGACCTCCGATTCGGAAGCCGCCCTGTGGATTGCAGAGAAATTGACCTGAGGTTGTTCGGATCAGAGCCCTTTGGCTATGATCATCCGAACTAAGTCACCCACTCGATTGCTATAACCCCATTCATTATCATACCAACTAATCAGCTTAAAAAACCGACTATTTAGCTCAACACCGGAGCCTGAGTCATAAATCGAGCTGTGTTTGTCGTGGATAAAGTCGGAACTGACAACCTCGTCGGCGGTGTAATCCAAAATACCTTTCAGATAGGTCTCACTCGCCCTCTTGAGCGCTGCATTGATTTCCACTAGAGATGTTTCTTTCACCGTGCGAACGGTCAAATCGACGACTGATACAGTGGGAACCGGCACGCGGAAGGCCATACCGGTAAGTTTGCCCTTCACTTCGGGACACACTAGCGCGGTTGCCTTTGCCGCACCCGTCGTGCTGGGAATGACATTCTGTGCTGCAGTTCGTCCGCCTTTCCAATCCTTCTTCGAAGGAGCATCGACCGTCTTCTGAGTCGCTGTGTAAGCGTGGACTGTGGTCATCAGTCCCTCTTCTATTCCAAAGCCTTCTTTGAGCAAGACGTGAACAATCGGAGCCAGACAGTTCGTGGTGCAACTGGCATTCGAGATGATGTTGTGCGCGGTTGGGTCGTATTTGTCATGGTTGACTCCCATGACAATAGTGATGTCCTCACCTTTGGCCGGTGCCGAAATAACGACCTTTTTTGCTCCAGCAACAAGATGTCCCTTCGCCTTTTCCGCCTCAGTGAAAAGACCTGTCGATTCGATCACAATATCCACGCCCAAAGCCTGCCAAGGCAGTTCCGCTGGAGTCTTGGCCGACACGACCTTGATCTCATAGCCATTGACAATAAGGACGTCGTCTTCCGCTTTTTCCGCCGTCGATTTCTTAGAAGAAACTGTGCCGGCGAAGCGGCCTTGCGTTGAATCGTACTTGAGAAGGTACGCTAGATTGTCGGCAGGAACGATATCGCCGACGGCGACAACGTTGATTTCTTTGCCAACCAAGCCCTGTTCGACCAGCGCTCGGAAGACGAGTCGTCCGATGCGGCCGAAGCCATTAATCGCTACATTTACTGCCATAAGTTCGTTTCGTTAATCAGATTCCGTTTTCGGAAAAGGGACTCTACTGGCAAGCAACTCTGGGTCAACGGGGATTTAAGCTAGGCCTAAGGAAACCTGGGCGAGGGGAGTCTAACGCGGAGTCGACGCGTCTCTTTGACCTCGTTTTGTACGCTGGTGAGGAGGTTATTTATGGCTAAACGCCCCTTTTTAAGGAACAGACGGTGTAATGAGTCTGTAAAGGCGAGTGGACGTAAGACTCTCAGAAACTGGAACTGAGATTTCCCGAAGAGGGCCTGAGGGTATCTGGGAGATCGACATCCAAGGCTCCCCGAGAGCCCCAGTTGAAAGGATCGAGTAGCTGCGTCCAACGGTCGCCGTAAAGTGCAGGAGGAGTCCGTTGCCCGTTGCCCGTTCTGCATTCAAACGGAAGGCACTGCTAGCATCCGAAGGCCTAGTTCCACTCCGAAATTCATCGAGGTTACTTATTCCATCACCATCGGTATCGATTAATGCATCTGTCGTGTTTTCTGGATTTAACCCATTGGCTCTTTCCCAATCGTCCGGCAGGCCATCCGCATCGGCGTCGAGAGTCAGAAATCGATTGAATAATCCAGGGCTTGGGTCGAGTTGGGTGATGAGGGTAGCCCCATCTGGGAACCGTCCGGTCGATGTGGCACCTGACTGTTTAAAAAAGTCGATTGAATCAGCAATTCTACCGGATGGAGTAATGAGTTGAAGCGTTTCACCGAGTGAATTAAGTCGAAAGCTAAGCTTGGTCCCTAGCGCATTTGCCTCGCTCCCGTTTAGTCGAAATTTAGAAAAACCAAAGCCGTCGATAAAATTAAGTGGGCCGATCGGATTATTGGTACTACCGCGCATGGAAGGGTCGTCTGTCAGTATCCAGTGAGTTAGGTTTACGGGCAGAGCTTCGGCGTTAAAGAGTTCGATAAATTCGTCGGAACTTCCTCCCGTTGACTTCCATTCGTTGAGGGTGAGAGAGGAGCCAAGACCGAGAGGAGCGGGATCGGAATTCGCTGTCCCCGGAGTGTTTGTAGCGGAGAGAAACCAGTTGGGATGGAGGCGGATCAGAGAGCGATTAGTGATTTGTTGACCGTAGTCTAGGCGGTCGATGAGTCGACCGAGAGTGTCGAAGAGTGAAAGTACCGCACCGTGATCGGGTAGGGGTATTGGCACAACAAGGGAGCTTTGATCGGCATTCAAGTGGGTTGGAATAGCACCGCAGAAAATGAGTGCCCGCTCGCGAGGCGCGAGTCTTCGGCCGCTCCCCAGGGGAAGGCGTATTGGAGGCGAATCGGGGGCATTCACTTCGAGTCGACAGTCGCTTAAGCTAATCGGTTGCGTGGAGACATTTTCGACCTCCACCCAGTCAGGTGTCGTCCGAGCGGCTACTTCGACCAAACGAAGTGACATTCCCAGTTCAGTGGGTCGATTACTGGTGCCAGGTGTCTCGCTTAAAAACAAGGATTGGAAGGGGCCAGTGTCATCGGGTAGTCGAGCAAGGACTGTCCCAGTGAGTTGTGCAGAGTATTGGATCCGATTAATCTCGGCGGCGGTAGGGTCGAGTAATGAGAGAATTCCACCGGAGGCTGGAAGAGGAAAATGGAGTTGATTGGCTCCGACGGGGTTGTCTGTTGCGAAAACTAAGAAGCCGTTCGGGCCGATAAAAAGTGGAGATTCGATTCGAGAGAGGGCGTTGGTTATTTGAAAGGCCCACCCTTCTAGGCCTATGGGCAAGTCACTGGAATTGTGAAGTTCAATCCAGTCGGGTCCCTTTTCGGGATTACAGACAAATTCATTGATAGCGAGGGCGGTAGAAGGGCCGAAATGAAGGACGGGTTCATTGGCCGACGATGGCGTTGGTCGACCGAGAGTCCAAATCCCAGTGTCAGCGCGGCCGAGAGTAAATCCCTCAGGAATTTCGGCATACGAAACAAGGTCGACCCGATTCGTAGAAGCATCGAAGAGAGCGAGCGCTTCCCCAGAGCGATTGAGACGAAAGGGGGCGCGGAGAAGGCCCTCATTAGTCGAGAGAGTGCTGTGAACGCGGAGGAAGGCACCGGGAGCGAGTTGGGTTTTATTGGGAAATACAAATTGGCGAGGGTTGGTATCATCGCTTAGAGACCATTGAGCCAAAGAGAGGGAGGTGCTTCCGACGTTGCGAAGTTCAACCCAATCGGCGGAACCGTTGGATTGGATTTCGTTGAGTTGCACGCTGAGTGGTATGGGAGAGGCATTAGGAGCACCGGGACTGCCACCATTGGGACCGGCTTGCCAGTTTGCGGGATCATTTGGATCGGCATCGAGTCGATTATTTTCAAGAGAAGAACCTCCACCATCAGCGGCGGTTGGCCAGTGAATTGAGTCCCCATAGTGCGTCGAGGCGATTACTTGACCGGCGCGATCGAGGAGGGAGATCTGTTCACCCCCATTCGACAGAGAACCCTCAAACCAGCCGTTAACGGTTCGATTTGGATAACGATTTAAAAAGGCATTCGTCCGAGAACGATTGGCGAGAAGAAGAAGCTGAGTTGGCTGCAAGAGGGGGGTTAGGGAAGGAAAGCGGTAGGTGATGCCATTAAACTGAAATCCGGAGAGATCAAGAGGAATAGCCCCAGTATTTTTGAGTTCGATGAATTCATAGGCATCTCCGCCCGGAGGGTGGTACATAATTTCGCTAAAGCGGATTGGTAGGCCTATTTGAGCCGGAGTGAAGGTAGCCTCGGTCAGTGCGCTCCAATTGGTTCCATTCAGTGAACGAGCACGAATGCGAACGGGTTCTGTGAGAGCCAACGCGCGAGAGAAACGACGGGCCTCAGGGACGGTATTCGTTGAGGTGAAAGCCATGCGGGGATCGGAACCGTTGGTGGTGAACCAAATGGGGCCGACGCGATTAGTCAAAGTGAGTAAAAAACCCGAAGGAACACGCCCGCCGAAGGTGTTCATTACGGGAGCATTCGAAGAGGCAAGGAATCCGGCCCTTTGGAAGGCCGCCATCAACGGAGTTCGGCGACCAGAAATCCAAGGGGTAATTATATCACGATAACCAGAAATAGAGGGAGCGAGGCGGGCTTTAAGGGCTCCATAAAGAAGTCGAATTCGCGCATCAGTGAGGGGGCCTTCATTGAAAAAGGCACGATGAATACGATCGGCAAAGTGGAGGCGGAATTCGTATGATTTTTTAAGAGAATTAAAGAGCGATTGATAGTCGGCGGTTCCCCAGGGAGGACTGGTCGTGGAGAGAGTGTTGGCGATGGTGTCGTAGTTGACGGGATGCGATTCGAAGGAGAATTCAGCGTCCCAAGGATAAAAACGGAAACGGCTACCAGCCACTCGTTCGCGTGCGGCACGAGTATTGTTATGAGGCCAATCGTCGTTATCTGCCCAAATATGGGGGAGCAAGTAGTCGATAAAGTTCTCTAAATCCATGCGTGAAGCCACGTCGAGATAGTTAGCCGTCGAGGTCAGATCCCGACGACTGGCAGTACGCAGGGCATTCCACGCAACCGCATCGCCTCCCAGCAAAAGATTGCCGGCGCCGATGACATCCCAAAGTTCGCCCCCACCGTGGTAGGCTTTAAGGAAGTCTTCATTGACCCGTTCGGCTGGGTTGTAGATTCCCTTGTACGCACCATTGAGGAAGACATGGACAAAGGTGCCATGGCACGCGGTGATCCCAATGCTATCGCAGAGACTTCGAACGAACTCATCTTTCAGCAGAGGATTGGTGTTATCGTTCATTCCCGCCCGAAGATGGATGGTGTCAAAGGAGTCGATTTGGGTGCCCGGAAAGAGGGGGATTTCGAGTCGTCCTTGGCCGTATTCGCCACGGAAATAAAGACGGAAGGAGTACTTATTTTCTGGAGGATTCGAGGCTCGGTAATTGTAGAGGCCGCGAATGTAATCACCACCGGCGATCCTCAATCCGGCATCCGTTTGAAAACCACCGTTATCTTCCGGACGAATCCATTCCACGGAGACAGGCCGTTCCCAAGCGATGCCGTGGAAAGCTGTATTCCGCGGGTTGTATTCCATAATACCCGTCTTTCCGTAGAGATGATTGCTGGCAGTGACTAAGGAAACGACAGGGAGAAGACGTCGGGTGGAGGGGAGATTAAAGAGGTAGGTCTGAGTTTGGATGCGGGAAGGTAGTTTATTAGGAGCAAACGCGGCTACGCGAAGTGCCCGAGTGGCATTGAGTAGAATTGAATTTGTATAAATAAACCCATTGGTAGCCGATGGGGGACTCCCATTGGTGGTGTAACGAAGAGTTGCATCGGGCGTGGGGCTGCTGAGCGATAATCGGAAAGGGGAGGCGAAGAAGCCTCGTTCAACACTAAAACGGACTTCACCGCTTTTGCCTTCGAGAACAGAGGTTCCATTGGCGGAATTTGGGCTAGGTTTAGTGAGAAAGTGGTTGGTCGACTGCTGCCCGGTTAGGACTCGACCGTAGCTAAAGTTCGGTGATTGCTCAGGAAAATCGAACTGATCCAGAGCGATTCGAGGTAATTCCGGCCCGAGTAACCGAAGACGCCCGCCGTTCGGATTGAGTTTGAAAGAAGTGTGTGGCCGAAGATTAAAGCCATTGCCAGGTCGATCCTTGCCGGAAGCAAAGACCACCGCGAAGCCACCTGCGGGCAAGGTCAGGGCAGGGAACACCCAAGCCTCATCGAATTTGTCATTGGGACTGAGAGCCCAACCTTCCAAAGAAATGGGAATGCCGCCTTGATTATGGACTTCAATCCAATCCTCTAAATCGGTGTCTTCATCCCGCAACCCTCCCAAATTTTCAGCGAGGATTTCATTGATCACCACCGCGGCCCGCGGTGGATTACGGACGAGGGTGTAGCTCCAAGGGAGACCGTTAAAGGGTTTTGGATTTACGGTGTCCGAAACGATACCTGTCGTCGGGGGCCAACTTAAAATGGCAACTCCAGGAGGAGTGGGGTTGAAGAAAAAATGGTAAGGACCCGCGCCAACGCCGATGACCCGCAGGGCGGGTGAGCCATTGAGGAGAAGATCTTTGGCCTCCAGGCCGGTGATCGGTTGATTAAACAGAACTTCGATTTCTGAGAGATGCCCGAGGACGAGGTCCGGTACAGGAAATCGAGAAATCAGCAAGGGAGCAGAACTATCGATGAGATCGTAGTTCCAAGCAGAACCGGCGGCGGCGGCATCAAAGCGAAGGGTCGGTTGAGAAAGATCGGTGATGTTATGGAGAGCGCCCCATGTGACGGTGACCGCACCAAAGGGGGGTTGTGGGAAGGTAAAAGTGTAGATGGAACCGCTGCCCGTCACGGCAGTGGCAGGAGAGCCAGAAACGAGGAAATGGCGAGCGAGAACCCCGACAACTGGTCGGTTAAATTGAACCGTAATTGAGGTCAGATTAGTAAGAGGATCGGGAGGTGGTGAGTAGGAGAGAATGGACGGGGGGTTGCTGAAATGTTCAGTGGCGACAAGTTCAGCATCGAAGACGCTATCGCTACTGCCCAGAGCACTATTAAAGAGAAGGATGCTGAGAGTATTAGTGCCGGCGACCAGATAGGAAGTGGCGTTGGGCAGCGGGTACTCAACAACATCACCAAACTCGAGTGTCGTGGTTGCGAGAGCGGAATGGGTCGCCGCGAGATCAGATTCAGGAGCATTAACGGTCAGAACCCGGTGCCCATTGATCCAGACCGCAAGACCGTCGTCAAATTGAGTTCGCAAGCTTAGTGCGCTCAGTTTTGAGGGGGAGAGACTGAGGAAAGTGCGCCGCAGGAAGACCGTGCTGTAGGCGTTTTGCATATCAGTAAGTTCCGTGCCTCGGCCAGAAAAAGTAGCTTCACCATAGTGGAATGGAGCGACACTCACGGACCAACTCGCGTCATTAAAACCACTTTGACGCCAAGCGTCAGCCGCCTCCGGTGTGGGGTGGGTTATGCCACGAAAAAAGCGCCAAGAGCTGTTGAGCGGAAAAATCGAGTTCGCTTGAAGTTCAAGGGTCAGAAGTAGAGTCAAGAGACTACTGCGGAGTAAGAAATTGAGACCGTGGAGCATGGAAAGGGCGGAGGAGTGTCGGTTGATCGACGGGCGTTAAACGCTGACTCATTAGAATATAATCCAGTAAACCCGATAAAATGGATTGAAATTTACAGGAGAAATTTCGACGAAGAGGGCAATGAGTCGCTCGGTTAGAGTGCCGTTCTTAGAGTAACTCTCGGATTGGATGAGTACCGCCTTCGACGAGGTAATGAGGGCGACCATTGGCATCCGTGACAGTTGCGGTGTTCACATCGATTCCCAGATTGTGGTAGAGGGTGGCAAAAACCTCAGGGAAAGTGACTGGGCGAGTCTCGACTTCTCCACCAAGGCGATCTGTGGAACCGATGACTTGACCGCAGGGCATGCCTCCTCCCGCCATCAAGGCCATGGCGACACGCGGCCAATGATCGCGGCCCGCTTGCGAGTTAATTTGAGGTGTACGCCCGAATTCGCCCCAGACCAGCACTGTAACATCTTTGTCGAGGCCTCTTTGGTGAAGGTCTTCGACAAGAGCCGTGATGGCTTGGTCAAAAATAGGAAAATCTTCCCGTTCACGGGAGAAAATGTCGTTGCCGGGTCCACCGTGCCAATCCCACTTGCTGTAGTTAACCGTCACCACCCGAGCTCCGGCTTCCACCAAACGACGCGCGGCGAGAAAACTTTGAGGGACTCTCGGCGCCCCGTTATCGTCGATGCGCTTCACCGTGTCGCCGGTGCCATAGCGGGCCAGCACACGTGGATCTTCTTTGGAGAGATCAAGAGCGTCAGCAAGCTTAGACGAAGTGAGAACGCCCATGGCCTGTTGGCTGAAGGCGTCCATGCCGGCCATCATCCCAGAGGCATCGGTATCACGGCGGAACCGATCTAGGCTAGACAAGAGGCGGGCGCGGTCGCTGAGACGATCGTAAGTAATTCCCTGCAAGGTAAGATCGCCACCTTGAGGACCTAGTGGGCGAAATCCTGAATTGGCCATCCCCAACATTCCTGGCCCCGGCTCATTATAGGGACCATGAGTGCATTCGTAACAAAGACTTACAAAAGGCGGGGTGGCTGTATTTACGCCGCCCTTCAGTTTATTTACCACGCTACCGAACTGAGGCCAACCGCCGGGCGGCGCGATCTCAGAAAGCGAGCGACCCGTAAAGCATTGGGAGGCGTCATGATCACTTTGCGCTCCAACTAGGGAACGGATGAGCACAAACTTATCCATCATCCGAGCCATACGAGGGAAGAGTTCGCAGATTTCTATGCCGGCTACGTTTGTTCCAATGGGTTTATGTGGTCCTGCAATTTCACTAGGCGCGTTGGGCTTCAGATCAAACATATCTTGATGCGGCGGGCCTCCGACCAAGTAAATAAGGATGACCGACTTATGCGAAGTCCGAAGGCCTGCCTGCGCTTCCAGAGCCAAAAGTGTGGGTAAAGAAAGGCCAGCAGCTCCCAAGCCGCCGATCTTCAAAAAATTGCGTCGCGAAACTCCATCACAAAAGGGGTGACTTCGGTCGTTCGGTGCAAGAATTCGTAACATGAGCTGGGGGTAACCAATTCTAGATTAAAAATAGCGAGGAGGGTTATTGTTTTCAACAGTTGCTCGGGAAAGGTCAAATGTCGACTCCCATTTGGTTTAACGCCCATCGGGCCGTTCAGGTTTGCCAAGCTCAGTCTGAACAACGCGGGCTTGGCTAGGGGTGGGTTTTTGCGCATGAAATTTCATCGGGCGACTCGACGTGTAACGAGACGGATCGCCTTCCAGGGATCGAACTGATTCTCTTCAGTCCAGTCCCTGGAAGTGGCTTCGCGCGTGGCCCGGCCCCTGGACCAGACCTGCTTGAAGGCCTTGGAAAGACGCCGAAAGATCCCCAAGACACAAGCCGTGTTGGGTTGTCGCACTCGGCTTTCATCCTCGCGCTGGGTTATGTCCAATTGGTAGGAATTTGCTTTTTGAGGCGGAGTTTAAGAAGCCGATGATTGGCTCTCTGCAGAACGCGGCGCATTTCAGCCAAATTGGATTCTACAGCGTTGAGTTTCTCGAAGTGGGACTTTGAGCGTGCGTCGATGATCTGGGCCAGGGTGGTCTAATCGGTTCCAGGTAGCCCGAAGAAGATGCGAGACTAGATGCGGTCGACATCAATGGCGCGGCGGAGCAGGAGACCCGGGGCCAGAAGATGCCGCCGGCCAGCCTAGGGTGGCACGAGCCCGCTGCACCACGCCAAAGAAGCGTTCCCGCAGGTCGGCAAAATTGTCCGTGGTTTCGAAATAAATCGGTGCGCTCTGGGCCGTGTGGATAAAATCACTTGGCAGGATCTTATCGGCAAAACGGATCTTCAAACACCAGCCCTTCAACCTATTTTGATCGCCAGTGCCGTGCTTGACGTGGGGATCGAAGTAAAGCTCCGTGCCCACGGCGTCGCCCAACCATTACAATGAGCGGAGTTTGAGGCCACTGTTGTCGAGGCGACCCAGCAGCAACTTGTAGCTCCCCGCCCGGGTATCGTCGGGGACGATCTCGATGATTTCGAAGCCGTAGTAGACCCGAAGTTGCTGGTGTTCCTCATCGTGGTAGACGGTGAGCAGGGGATTGCGCTGATCGGCGCCGAGGATCAATTGACCGGAGGGCGGCAGGGGTGCCGAGCGGGCTGATTTCGACGCCAAATGGCGATCCGAAGCGGCAGTCTGAATCGAAATCACCGGCTCGGTCGGTGCCACCAGCGGGGGGTGGCACCGCAGCGACCAGCCCGGGAAACAAGTCGCTACTTTCGTCGTCTGGCATTCGTCACGGTAAGTCTGCCTACGCAAAAATCGCTCAAAGCTCAGGGATTTGAACTCGCATCTGATTCCTAGGCTTTACCCCCATTCTTCTGAGATCTGAGGTTGAGTGAGTTCAGATTAAATCGGCAAAATGAGCAAACGCTTCGGGAATGGAAACGACTCGAGATCACAATCGTAGGCGTTCAAACCGGGTAAAGACCCCTGCCTTTTGATTTCGATCACTCGTAACTGAGCCAATCAGAGGGCAGAACCAGAGTTGTTCTCTGACCTAACTCAGGCCAACATCCGTCTATGGAGTCCAATTGGAAACCACTGAACCGCCCTAGACGTCTTCGCCAAACGCAGGCTCTTCGTGACCTAAATCGAGAAGTTCGACTCAATCCCTCCGATCTCATCGCTCCTCTCTTCGTGACCCTTGGCGACAACCCTCCCGAACCCGTCGCCTCGATGCCGGGGGTCTTTCGACTTTCTATGGATGATCTTCTCCGAGAATGCCGTGAACTTGCCGGATTGGGGATCCGCGGCGTCGCTTTATTTCCGGTCATTCCTCCGGCCCTAAAAACTCCCAATGGCTCAGAAGCTTTAAATCCAAAGGGATTTATTCTACAGGTCATTCGAGCCGTCAAAGATGCTGTGCCTGAATTGGTGGTCTTTACGGATATAGCCTTAGACCCGTACACAACTCATGGTCATGACGGCGTTTTGAATAGCCAAGGGACTGATGTGGACAACGACAGTACCGTAGAGATTTTACGTCAACAGGCGGTACTTCATGCTTCGGCTGGCGCAGATTTTGTCGCTCCCAGCGATATGATGGATGGTCGGGTGAAAGCGATTCGGTTAGCCTTGGACGCCGCCGGATTTGTCAATACAGGAATTCTTGCCTACAGCGCCAAATTTGCCTCAGCTTACTATGGACCTTTCCGCGAAGCCGTGGGCAGCGCTCAGGCAGCGGGCACCCGTAAACTTGATAAGCGAACCTATCAACTCGACCCTGCCAATCCGCGTGCGGCCATTGCTGATGCCCTTCTAGACGAACACGAAGGTGCAGATGCCCTCATGGTTAAACCAGCTGGCCCTTATTTAGATATTCTAGCCTCCCTCCGACGGGAGACTCTCCTTCCCCTTGCCGCTTATCAGGTGAGTGGCGAATACGCCCAAATCCACGCAGCAGCCCGCGCCGGGTGGCTTGATCTCGAAGCAACCCGCAACGAAAGCCTACTAGCCATCAAACGTGCTGGAGCCGATTGGATCCTGACTTACTTTGCCCGCGATATGGCCCTTGCCCTCCGGCAGCACTGATTCGGAGATTACTCAAAAGAAAAACGGTATCGGGAAATTCTTTTCACGATACCGTTCTCTTCTTCAGAACTTTTTCGATGACTATTTTGGAGCGGCAGGGCTCTTCTTCGGGGCCTTAGCTTCTTGCTGAAGCCGTTCGGCATCGGAAGCTTTGATTACTTCGATTTTTGCCCCTTTCTTTAAATCCTCGGCACTCGGCACTCTGATAATATCACTCGTCACCACTGGGCTGGGAGCCGCAGGGGGCGGAGGACGAATGCCGACTAATTCTACTTCGAATACGAGCGCTGAACTAGGAGCGATCTTGGGCGGTGACCCGTTCATTCCGTAGGCTAGTTCAGAGGGAATCGCCAGCTTGTACTTAGATCCTACAGGCATCAACTGGAGCGCCTCAGTCCAACCCCGAATGACTCGAGTCACCCCGAAGGATGCCGGTTCGCCTCGGGAATAAGAACTATCAAATTCTGTTCCATCAATGAGTGTACCGCGATAATGAACCTGAACGGTGTCATTGGTGGTTGGCTTGGCACCGGTACCTTCCTTCATAACCTGATATTGAAGTCCACTGGCGGTTACCTTAACCCCTTCCTTCTTTTTATTTTCAGCTAAGTAAGCTTCACCAGCGGTCTTCGCTTTCTCGCCATCAACCTTGCGTTTCTCTTCCATCTTCTTCCGGATTTCTCCACTATAATTTCGGAGAATAACGTTGGCCTCGCCGTCGGTAATTATCGTTGTCTTACCTCGGAGGGCTTCAGAAAAAGCTCGGATTACGACCTCCGTGTCATTCTCGTACTGACCACGAAGAAGCTGACGTTTAAGATCCCCGGCGAGCAAAACACCCATCGCATAGCTGTTCTTTTCGAGATCGGAAGCAAACTTTCCTGCCCCCGGATCAACCGCGGCAGGTGCAACGACTGAGCTAGCCGCCGCTTTTTTAGCCGCCGTTGGATTAGCCACGGGAATAGGAGTCGCCTTGGGACTCTGGGCCAGTGCAACACTAGAAAAAAATCCAGTGGCAAGGATAAATGATACGAACGCAGAGGATACTGGTTTCATTGGAAGTTCTTAATTCTCTCTAATATCGGAGCTTCTCTACGGGCGCTGCCGTATGGAATTTTCAAACTTAAAGAGAAGATTCGGTCAAAGTCGAGCCTTGGAAAAAAAAACGACTTAAAAAGAGCGTCACCCTAAAAGAGGGCAGCCTTTCAAGGAACCTCCGGAGTTCGCACCGACCTGCCATCGGCTCGTCTCTTTGTCATTCGCTGAACATGAACCGATTGTTCCATCTTGAGCTCTGAAAGCGGCTGCCCCCTAGGATTGAGTAGCCAAGGGAGGCTCGCCGAATTCAGATCTAGGGCGCTCTTCTCCCTAAAAGTAGTCTTTAACTGCAAAGGTTAGGCTGAGGCCACTAATTGCCGGTGCAAAGCAAAGGACGGTCTAAGCGAGCGGGAGAGAGAATTTTGGAGGTTCTGCAAGTGAACATAAACCTCGGCCTTCGTCGCATCAGGTTCGGCAATTTCAGATCGGTTTACCGCCACAAATCGATCGGTAATTTCCGACATTGTCACGGATTCACCTCGATCAATACGCCAACTCCACAACGCTTGGAGCGCAGCCCCATAAGCCGCCCCTTCACTGACTTTTAAGGTGACCACCTCAACCTGAAAAATGTCCGCCATAATCTGACGCCATAGCTTGGATTGGGCTCCCCCACCGGTCGCTCGAACCTGCTTTGCTGACACTCCAAGGGCCGCGAGTCGGCGCAATCCGTAGTTCATTCCCAAGGTCACCCCTTCCATGGTCGCTCGGGCAAAACAAGGCGCGTTGAATGTCTTGGGTCGAACACCGAAAAAGACCCCAGTTCCGTCGGGGACATTCGGGGTTCGTTCACCTTCTAAATACGGGAGTAAAAGTAAGCCGTTAGAACCGGGTGGTGCCTTACTGGCCGCCTTTTCAAAGCCAGCATGATCAAGTCCGAAATCGCTGCGAACCATCTCGGTGGCGACGGTTACATTCATCGTGCAAAGCAAAGGCAACCAATGATTGGTCGAATCACAGAAAGCGGCAATCTCACCGTCGGGATCAGTTACCGGTTTATTGGCGCAGGCGTAAATGGTTCCACTTGTCCCAAAACTAGCGGTTACCACCCCTTCACGGGTATTTCCGGTCCCAATGGCTCCCATCATATTGTCGCCACCGCCAGCACTGATCACAACGCCAGAAGACAGGCCCAACTGCTGGGCAGTCGCAACCGAAAGACGTCCAGCTGGACGATCACTGGGTGATAACGCTGGAAGTTTTCCTGCCAGATCCGGATCAATAGCCGCCACTGCTGCCGCGCACCACTGTCGACGTCGGACATCCATCAGGGCGGTTCCCGAGGCGTCGCCCCATTCCATAAATCGTTCGCCGGTCAGCCAGAAATTCAGGTAATCGTGGGGCAATAGAACGGTGGCTAGCCGCCGATAATTCTCGGGTTCATTCTTCTTTAACCAGAGAATTTTAGGGGCGGTAAACCCCGGTAGCACCGCATTTCCAAGGGCTTTTAAGGTTTTCTTGGCACCGCCCAAGGCTGAAGTAATCTCAGCGCACTCCTCCGATGTTACGGTGTCGCACCAAAGTTTAGCGGGGCGTATCACTGCCCCGGCAGCATCCAAAGGCACAAAGCCATGTTGCTGCCCGCTGACCCCCATCGCCACGACTTCGGATCCCGATGCGCCTGCCTCCTTTAAAGCACCCCGAATAGCCCGGGTCGAAGCGGTAATCCATTGAGCTGGATGTTGTTCTTTGGCGCCTGCCGGTAAATCCGGAATCAAGTCGTGTCGGCCGGTGCCTTGTCCGAGCACTTTTCCTGTAATCGCATCGACCACTAACGCTTTGGTAGATTGGGTTCCGGAATCAATTCCGATGAGTAATGTCCGCTTGGCCATAATGAAATTGATCTTGAAAGAATCACATTCAATCTGTCCAGAGTCATCGATAAATCACGGTCGCTTAATCGAGTGAAATTGATCGCTGGTGCCCAAAAACCTTGCCCGCTGGGGGCCGAAAGGGTCGCTGAGCAGTCCCCGTGGACCTCACTAAAACCCGCCTTGTCTGCGATTAGATCTACGGGGAGTTACAGAGTTGAGTTAACTTCTCGACCCAGTGCCCACGTCTCGTATTCTCTCTTAAATGATCCTCCGCTCGATTTTAATTTACGTCCTCTTGATTGTTGGGTTCCAAGGCGCCTCTGCCGAAACCCTTAAACTAAGTCTAACTCACTTTACTGATACCAACGGGAAGGAACCCGCCGGTGGCTGGAGCACCGATTCAGATGGGGCCCTTCACCTCAAAGGCAAAGGAGGGAATTTGATTAGTAAACTCAATTGCACCAACTTCATTCTTGAATGGGAATGGAAGGTCGCTGCGGGTGCCAACAACGGCATTAAATATTGGGTCACCAATGTCGACGGCAAGGGAGATTGGCTGGGGATCGAGTACCAGATGATTGATGACGACAAGCATCCGGACGGACTGCGCGGCGGATCTCACACCACGGCTTCTTTCTACGACATTCAAGAGCCTGAACCGGGTAAACCCGTTCGACCGGCAGGTGAGTGGAATAGCAGTCGGATTGTCGTCAAGAACGGCCGACTCGAGCACTGGCTTAACGGCAAACGGGTGGGCAAAGCTGATACGAACTCCGAAGACTGGAAACGCCGGGTCGCGGCTAGCAAGTTCAAAAATAAATCGGGATTCGCGTCTGGAGCAGGTCGTATCATGCTCACCGATCACCAAGATGAAACGTGGTTCCGTTCTCTGCGATTGACCTTAACTCAGTAACTGCGCGCCTTTATCTCTCAAGAAACTGGGTAATGCCCGATTTCGATGGTGCGGTGCGTGACAACCAAAGTCACCCACCTTCAAAACTTTTGCCTTTTACCGCTTTTTATCCCCGCGGTTTAATTTAACAACGGCGAGCTTTAACCTCAGGGTTATCATTTGAGATTAAAGCGCCGGCTTTCCGGTGGAAGGCCTTAAAGGGTAAGTCGGGCAGTGACTTCCTTAGCCACCGCTGTATAGGCGGCCGCTCCTGCACTATAGGGGTCATAACTCGTAATCGGTTTGCCGTGACTGGGGGCCTCGGCGAGGCGGGTAGATCGAGGGATGACTGCGGTGAAAACAGTTTCACCAAAATGTTGGCGAACTTCTGCCACGACGCTTTGGCAGAGCTTGGTTCGACCGTCGAACATGGTCATGAGAACACCCAAAATAGAGAGAGTCGGATTGATGCCTCCATCCCGAAGTTGATTGAGAATCCGAGTAATCATAGCAATGCCCTCGAGAGCATAGTATTCGCACTGGAGTGGGATCAGCAATTGGTCGGCAGCAGCAAAACAATTGAGAGTGAGGATGCCAAGAGACGGTGGGCAGTCGATGATGATGATTTTAAAGCGCCCGGAATCACGGATCGGCTGTAGAGTGCTCTTGAGTCGTAGCAGGTAGTTTTCAGAACGTGCCAGTTCAATTTCGGCACCGCAAAGGTCGACCTCGCTGCCGATCAAGAAAAGATTAGGAGTGGATGTCGATCGAATCCTCTCTTCCAGAGTGCCTTCACCTAAAAGGGGTCGGTAGACGCTGCCGCCCTCCAGTTTATCCAATCCCACGCCGCTGGTGGCATTGGCTTGGGAATCCATATCAATAAGCAGGACAGGAAATCCCAGACCTGCGAGGCACGCAGATAAATTAACGCTGGTGGTGGTCTTTCCCACACCTCCCTTTTGGTTGGCAATGGCGATGACAGGCGACGGCATAGGTCGAGGATCAGGGAGGGGAGGCCTCCGTGCAAAGCTAAAGACGGTCAACTAACAGGAAGCTCGCCGCCTTGGTTTACGCCGTTTACACTTCTGGAATGCGAACGGTTGTCTATCCCGGAAGCTTTGATCCCATCACCAACGGCCATCTGGATGTTGTCCAGCGGGCCGCAAAAATGTTCGACCGCGTTATTCTTGCGGTTGCACGTAATGAGGGCAAAAAACCGCTCTTTACTCTCAATGAACGGAAACAGCTCGCCCAAGGTGCAGTGCAACATCTCAGCAATGTAAGGGTCGAAACCTTCGACGGTTTACTTGTTAATTATGTGGTCAACCACGGGGCTTGCGCGGTCCTGCGTGGATTGAGAGCTGTGAGTGATTTCGAATTTGAGTTTCAACTCGCTTTGATGAATCGAAAGCTCAATGAGAATGTGGAAACAGTATTTTTGATGCCAAAAGATTCCTATTCTTTCCTCAGCTCGCGGTTGGTCAAAGAGGTCGCTCGCCTTGGAGGAAATGTCAGTCAGTTTGTTCCAGCCGAAGTCGTTGCTGCTCTCCTCTGCAAACAACATCCGCCGGCCCTAGTAGAATAATTATTGATAGGAAATTGCTTTTTTGACGTGGAGGGAAAAAAAGAAACTATTTGGACGATTGCACGCTTAGCCTCGACGCTCCTCGCCGAAATGCCCTAACTAGGCACCCTCAGTCGCAGTGAAGCCGGCCTGAGCGGCCTCGCGCCCTACAACCGGGACAGCGGCGTGCACAGCGGACGCCGCACCCCTACGGTGGCTGCCCGCAAGTGCGCCGGGTGCTCTCGATGGAGGCCCTCGGCGCGGCCGCTTTAACCCGATTCTGAAAACGTTTTACGACCGGCTCGTAGCCGACGTCAAAGCCAAGAAAATCGCCCTCATCGCCTTCATGCGCCTCCTAAAGAACCCAAAATTTAAGTTCGCCTGAAAGACCGTTGCTGGCCCACTGGACCCAAGGTCTGACGACCGCCTTCATTTTCCCTCCACGTCAAAAAGCAATTTTCTACTAATAATTAGAATGGTTAAAGGAATGCGCGCGTGTTAAGAAAACACTCCGAATTTTTCCACCCGTGTCCGGCTGTTGAAGAATAGCCTGCGCAGGGATGGCGAAACCTGCAACCTACTTGAATCCGGTCTCGAAATTTATCCGCCACTCATTACATACTTACCCATGAATCTCCGGCGTGACCTCCCAGCCTCCCTTGTCGTCTTCCTCGTCGCTGTGCCGTTGTCCCTCGGCATCGCCTTTGCCTCTGGGGCACCGATCATCGCGGGTCTGATCGGTGCGATGGTGGGCGGGATTGTTACAGGACTGCTTGCTGGGTCACCGCTTCAAGTTTCGGGTCCAGCGGCCGGCCTGACCGTCGTCGTGGCGGGGTTGGTCGCTCAATTTGGCTGGGAGACGATGTGTTTGATCACGGCTTGTGCGGGGGTGATTCAGCTTTTGTTGGGTTGGTTCAAGGTGGCACGCGGGGCTCTGATCATTGCGCCGGCCGTCGTGCATGGCATGCTGGCGGGCATCGGCATCTCCATCGCGCTGGCGCAGATTCATGTGGTGCTCGGCGGTTTGCCGCAGAGTTCACCGGTGGTGAATCTACTCGGTATTCCGAAGCAGCTCGGTCTGGTGAATACGCAGGCGGCGATTCTTGGTTTGCTGACCATCGCCATCCTTATCATTTGGAAGAAACTTCCCTTCAAAGCCATCCCAGGACCGCTGGTGGCGGTGGTGGCTGGTACGGTATTGTCCATCTTGATGAAAATGGACGTGAAGCGTGTGGATCTACCGGAGACCTTCGAGTTGACCAAACTAACACCGCCGGAGCATTGGGGGCCGTTTATAACCGCGGTCCTGACGGTGGCGATCATCGCGAGCATCGAGTCCCTGCTCTGTGCGGTGGCCACGGACAAGTTGCACAGCGGTGTACGTTCGGATTTGGACAAAGAATTGCGGGCGCAAGGCGCGGGAAATCTCGTCTCCGGCCTTCTCGGCGGCCTGCCGATCACGGGTGTGATCGTGCGATCCTCGGCAAACATCATCGCGGGTGGTGTGAGCCGTTGGTCGGCCATTATCCATGGCGTGTGGATTCTGCTTTTCGTGCTGTTTGCCCGCAACGTGATCGAATCCATCCCGCTGGCCGTGCTGGCTGGCCTGCTGGTGCATGTCGGTATCAACTTGGTGAATCTCCATCACATCAAAGAGCTGACGAAGCACAATGAGATCCTCATCTACTGGGCCACGGTGCTCGGTGTGACCTGTGCGAATCTCCTCGCGGGTGTCGGCATCGGTGTGGGCCTCAGCGTTTTCTTCCTGCTGCGTCGTCTTTCAAACACCGACGTAAAAATGGCGCAACGTGACGGAAAATGGCAGGTGAAGATCGGAGGCACGCTCACGTTTGCCTCCGTGCCAAGGCTGAACGCCGAACTCTCGAAAATCCCCGCCGGTCACCCTGTCGAGATCGATCTCGCGGTCGATTTCATCGACCATGCGGCCTTTGAATCGATACACGGATGGCGTCAAAATCACGAAAAGACCGGTGGCCCTGTCGAGATCGATGAAACGCACGAGCAATGGTACAAGCCCGCCCAAGCGGGCACGCCACGCCAAGGAAAGTCTCTGCCAGCGGCAGCTAAAACCTGATTTAACATGTCTGACGCGGACCAGCACCTTACCCATCAGATTCAGCATGCCGCGCATCTGCTACCGGCGCAGGGGCCAATCGGGGTGTTCATCCATCACAACACGCTGCATGCCTTTGAAGATCAGACTTTTGATGAAGCGGTACGCACGGGGTCAAAGGTGTTTGGATGTCAGCCGTATCTTTCGGAGGATCGCTACCGCGAGGAACTGACGCGCGGGCGCATCCGCTTTGATGAACTGCGCGCGGTTTTGGAGCGTGATCTGGGTGAAATGGCGACAGTGAGCGTGCATGGCCTTTCACGGCGGCTCGATCTGCGGTTGGCCATGCTGCAGCATCCGTTGCGCAGCGGCGACGGCCGTGAGCTTGACTGGTTCATGGCGGAAACGGACGCGCTGCTGAAGGCTCGACGCGATGTCTCCGAGGTTGAGAGGCGGCGTTTAATTACTGAGACACGACATTGGGTCATGCGCAGATTGCGCGGATCTCTGCCTGATGTAGAGCGGCCCGCATGGATTAAAGATCTGTTTCTACGCTTCAAAGAAACACGCATTGAGGACTGGCATGATGAACGTTGGGAGGCTTTCACGATGTCGGCGCTCTGGGAGGTTTGTCGGGAAGGGGTACGCCTCGCGGGTGAACATACACCAGCAGCGAAGCCGCTGATCCGTCATCGTGATCTGCTGAATGCTCACGGAGGCATGGACAGCGATTTGCTAGTGAATGACGTGCTCATCCGCTTTTGCGCCTCCTTCCTCGATCAAGGCATCGCTCACTGGGCGCTACCGGAGCGTGATGCAGGCTTTTATGCGTCGTTTTGCTCGCTGCATAGCCAAGGGGACATCACTTCGGCGTGGTGGATGACAGGTGTGCGCCGCGAGATGCAGCGATTGCAAAGTGAGAAGGTCAGCGCCCTCGAGTGCCTGCATGAGTCGTTGGCTGCACTGGGCGTGAAGACGGATGAAGTCGAAGATTTCCTCTCGGCCACGCTCCTGGCCCTGCGTGGCTGGGGTGGCATGATCTGGCATGTGGAGCAGCGTGCAGACCGCGTGCATCATGCGGTGCCAGAAGGCACGTTGATCGACTTTTTGGCTGTACGGCTTTTGTTGGAGCGGTTCGCCGTTCCGGCGGCAGCGGGCAGTTCCATGGGTTACAAAGGCCCGCTCACTGAAATGCGCGAACAATTGGCCGCCCAGATCCCGTCCGCCCAGCCGAACTGTGATAAGCAACGTGCCTTTCTCGTGTTTCAGTTAGCGCAAGTGCTCGGCTGGACGCCCGCTCAGTTGTTTCATCTTACGCTGGACTCGTGGGTGGAGTTGTTTGATGAAATCGAAGGCTTCACCGAGTTGGATCGACGCCGGGTGTTTCATCTGGCCTACGAGCATCGTTTCCGCGTGCAGACGATGGATGCGCTGGCTTCACGCAGTGGGCGCAGCGTCAAACCCAAGGAGCGTCCGTCGTTTCAGGCGGTGTTTTGTATCGACGAACGTGAAGAGTCGATCCGCAGGCATGTCGAGGAGGTCGCGCCGACCGCAGAAACCTTTGGCGCAGCGGGTTTCTTTGGAGTGGTGATGTACTATCGCGGTGCAGCAGCAGCGGACTTCGTGCCACTGTGTCCAGTCGTGGTGCGGCCGCAGCATTGGGTGTCTGAGGTTGTGGATCGTCGTCTGCTCGATGAAGAAAAGCGCCGCAGCGGCGCACGCCGTCGTCTGGGCATGGCGCTGACGAGTTTTCACGGCGGCAGTCGTCGCATCGTGAGTGGTGCGTTCTTATCCGCGACGATCGGCTTGCTCGCTACGGTGCCGCTCGTCGCGCGCGTGGTTTTCCCGCGACTCACCGCCCGGTTTCGAGGTTTCTTCGGCAGCTTCATCGCGCCGTCACCCGTTACCCGGCTCAAACTAGAGCGCAGTTGCGAGAAGGCATCCCACGCAGATGAGGCGCACGGTTTCTTGCCGCAAGAAATGATCAACATCGCCGAGCGCATCCTGCGTGACATCGGCCTCACCAGCGGTTTTGCCCGCGTGGTGTTCGTCTTTGGTCACGGCTCCACCAGTATGAATAATCCCCACGAGTCGGCGCATGACTGTGGGGCCTGCGGCGGTGGCGTGGGTGGGCCAAATGCGCGTGCCATTGCTGAGATGCTCAATGATCCGCGCATTCATACAGCCTTAAAGCCGCGCGGCATCCAGATCCCCGCAGACACCGTTTTCATCGGTGGTCTGCACAATACCGCGAACGACAACCTCACCTTCTCCGACGTGGATCGCGTGCCGCAGACGCATCAGTTCGAGTTTGAAGTGGCGTGCAAAGCCATGAACGAGGCGGTGGAGCGGAATGCGCACGAGCGTGCCCGCCGCTTCGGCTCCGCATCACTCGGACTCACGCAAACCGCAGCGAAGCGCCACATGGAGGGCCGGTCCGAAGATTTATCTCAAGTGCGGCCCGAGTGGGGCCACGCGACGAACGCCATCTGCATCGTTGGTCGTCGTGAAAAGACGCGCGGGCTGTTCCTCGACCGCCGCGCCTTCCTCGTGTCTTACGATCCGGAGCAAGATGATGCGGAGACGGCGATCCTGGCCCGCATCCTCGGTGCGGTGGTGCCGGTGTGCAGCGGCATCAATCTGGAATACTATTTCTCCTATGTGGACTCACCCGGCTGGGGCAGCGGGTCGAAGCTGCCGCACAACATCACCGGCCTGCTCGGCGTCATGGATGGTGCCATGAGTGACCTGCGCACGGGGTTGCCCTGGCAGATGGTCGAGATTCACGAGCCGGTGCGATTGCTCTTCGTCATCGAAACGAATGCTGCGGCCTTTTTGGCGATCATGGAGAAGAACGCTGCGATCAAAACGATGGTGACCAAGTTGTGGGTGCAGGTCGCGCTGATGGATCCAGCCACTGGAGCGCTCAGCCTGTATCAAAATGGTCAGTTCGAGCCCTATCAAAGCCACGCGGGTCCGCTACCGGTCGCTGCGTCATCCAAGGAATGGTACACCGGTTGGAGAGAGCATCTGGAGTTCGCTGAAATCAAAGCCGCCGCGTGACCATGCCTGTCCTCGAATCCTTTCTCTCCACACTCGGGCTACTCATCGTCGCCGCACCCGTGCTGCTGCTCGCCGTGTTCTTTGGTACCTTTTTGACCCAGCGGCGACTCCAAGAGGCCACCATTGGCACCCTAGTCCAAGGCAGCATCGGCTTCAGCCTACTGTCCGCCGTGGGGGCGGCTGCCACCATGCTATGGCACCGCGTGGCGCAGCACCCCATCGAGCTGGGAGATTGGGTGATCACGCCGCACTATCATTTGAGTTTCGAGTTCGTTCTCGATCTGCTCTCACTCTCTTATGTGATGCTCACGCTCGTCTTGTGTGCCGTGATCGCGGCTTTCTCCACGCGCTACCTGCATCATGAGCGTGGCTACAATCGCTTCTTCGTACTGTTTGCTCTCTTCCTACTTGGGATGGTCACAGCATCGCTGTCGGACACGGTGGAAACGCTGTTTGCAGGCTGGGAAATGGTGGGGCTATCCTCCGTGTTGCTCATCGCATTCTTCCAAGAGCGGCCCGCGCCGCCGCGCAATGGTCTGCGGGTGTGGGTGGTCTATCGCATCTGCGACGTGGCGCTGCTACTTGCTGCCATCTTGATGCATGAAATCAACGGTGCGGGTGATTTCGACCATCTCGTGGGCAAAAGCGCCTGGCCTGCACACGATCCGCTGCTCATCGGTCCGCACTTCACCATGCTGGGAGTCCTCTTCATCATTGCCGCAGCGGGTAAATCTGCCCTGGTGCCTTTCTCCGGTTGGCTGCCGCGTGCCATGGAGGGCCCGACGCCTTCAAGTGCGGTGTTTTATGGGGCACTCAGCGTGCATCTCGGCGCGTTTTTGCTGCTGCGCGTGAGTCCGGTCCTGGACAGCTCCATCTGGCTACAAGTCGCTGTCGTGGTGCTCGGCTCTACGACGTCTGCCTTTGCCTATCTCGCCGGTCGCGTGCAGACGGACATCAAATCCGCACTCGCCTTTGCCTCACTGACTCAAGTCGGACTCATCATTTCCGAAATCGGCCTCGGCTTTCGCTACCTCGCGCTCTTGCATCTACTCGGCCATGCCTGCCTGCGCACGCTGCAATTCCTGCGCGCACCCAGCTTGCTGCACGATCATCACCAACTCGAAAACGCCATTGGCAGTCGGCCGCGTGAGGAAGGCGTGATGTGGGAGCAACGCTTGTCGCCGAAGATGCAGCTCTGGCTTTACCGCTTCTCACTGGAGCGCGGCTATCTCGACACCCTGCTCGAAAAATTCGTCGCACGTCCGTTTGTCGCGCTGTTTCGCGGCTTAGACGAGTTGGAGACAAAATGGGCTAAACTGCTTGATGGCGAGTCCAAGGCGAAGGAGGCGCCGCGAGACCAATGATCGATTTTTCTTGGCTCGGAGTCACTTTACTCTTGCCACTGCTCGGGGCGGTGGTCGCGGTGTTCCTCAAAGTGCCCGCTGTGGCCATGCGGGTGAGTTTGGGCTTCTTCGCTGGCACTCTGATCACGGCTACAGCGGCCAATCTGACCTTTGCAGGCCCGAAGCTCGCGTGGCTGAACCATTTCGCTGTCGATGATCTCGCCGCGCCGATGCTGCCTGTGTTGGCGCTGCTGCATCTGCTCACGCTGCTTGGCACGGCAAAGTCGCGCGTGTCGCCGATGTTCTGTGTTCGTCTATTGATCGCGGCATTCGTCAGTCTCGCGGCTGTGACATGTCAGACGCCGGCCATACTCATTGCGCTGCTGGTGCTCGGCGTGCTGGTGCCGCTGTGGGATCTGATGAGCCGCGGCCAACCCGTGCGCGGTTACTTGATCCATATGAGCTTCTTTGTCGCGCTGCTCGTGACTGGTTGGCAGTTTGTAGGTCAAGACATCGGCTATGGCCTGCTACTGATCGCGCTGCTGCTGCGCGGCGGCATCGTGCCACTGCATGGCTGGCTACCCACGCTTTTTCAAGGTGCTGCGTATGGTACGGCGATGGTCTTTGTGCTGCCGCTGATGGAGGTACTGGCCGCGCTGCGACTGCTACTACCCTCCACGCCCGAGTGGATGCTGAATGCAGCCGGCGTCGTGTGCCTGATCACAGCTGTGTACGGCGGCGGCATGGCCATCGTGCAAAATGAGGTGCGGAAGTTCTTTGCTCATCTCTGCCTCAGTCAGACTGCGCTGGTGATGTTCGCCGTGATGCTGCACACCTCAAACGGCCTCACCGCTGCGCTGTGTTTGTGGATTTCCTCCTCGCTGGCTCTCGCAGGTCTCGCCTTCTCGGTGCGTGCGTTGGAAGCCCGCTTCGGCCCGCTCTCATTGCGAGAATTTCACGGCTTCTACGAGCAGGTGCCCGGCTTGGCGATCTGCTTTCTGATGACCGGACTCGCCAGCGTAGGGTTTCCAGGGACCATCGGCTTTGTGCCGATGGAGCTGCTCATCAGCGGCAGCGTCGAGCAGGGACTCGGGGTCAGCCTCACCTTAGCTATCGCCGCCATGCTCAACGGCGTCGCCATCATGCGTGCCTACTTCGCGCTCTTCACTGGCAAACGTCCCACGACCTCCGTCTCGCTGCAAAAGACACCGATGGAACGTGCTGGCATCATCCTCATCGCGCTGATCGTTTTTCTCGGCGGATGGTTCTCACCCGGCATGGTGGCGTCACGCCATCACACGGCTGATCGGTTGCTGGACCGGGTGCTTGTGGAGACGCGATGAGGCATGCCCCCTGGCCCGGTTGCATTATCTCCCCTCAAGGGAATGGGTTTTCGAGAGGTGAAGATGGTTCTTGAGAGCAAGTCCATCACGCCTCCTCACAAAGTAATGTCGCATCCTGCCGAGCCCGCCTTCGTTCATCCGATTACAGCCTCGGTGGTTGGCTACCTTCCGTATCCGCCGAAGCGCAAGAAGCCGCTCGCGAGTGATCTGCGGATCGCGGAAAAGGCCAAGAAGCCTGCGATCTTCACGCTCGACAATCTCCGCCGCGATGCGCTCGACTGATCGATCACCGGCCTTATCGCAGTGCCGCTGACGGTGGGGATCTGCCTCAGGTCGGAGGATTCGATCGAGACAGGTTTGATGACGGTGCTGTTCGCCTTTGTGGCAGTTTCATCACGTCCTTATTCCGTCGAGGAAACTACGTCGTCGTCCCCGGAGTCGCCGATGGACTAGCGCCCGTGCTGGCGATAAGCGTGCATAAATTTGGCATGGAGAACAGGCCGCTTCTGATCTTCCTCACCTCGCTATCACAAGCTGTCGGGTGGAAGTTTAACCTCCAGCCCCCCCAAAAAAACTCAGACACTAAAAGCTAGATCGCCACAAAAACTAATCGCCGGGCGCATTGACAGCTTATCTTCGAGGAAAGTAAAGTGTTAGGGCAGTAGTACAAAGCCCCATTTGCCTTTCTTGGCTCCACGTTAAAGCGATTTCCTATCAATGACTTTATTCACACTTGTCGGTTTTTGGAATCAGCTCAGGAGACGTCGAGGCTCATCCCAACCCGGACTCGATGGGTCCAGTCGGCACCAGCCTGCTTCGGCGGCGATCAAGCAGGCACCCCGCTTCTCGCCCGTGGCCATCGTCCGGATGACCTACCTAGGCCTAGGTGTGTGTTTTGCATTTTTTTTCGCAAACGGGTGGAACCAACGCAAACCCGAGGGAACCTGGTTTCCACGGGGCATTTCCGATACGATTCAGCTGCTACAACTACGGGGTGGCGAACACGTTGGGAAATCTGATAGGATTTGACGACTTCACTCCTTCAGACGTTTCGAGAGCAATGAATGACGCAGCCAAATATATGACAAGTGAGACTGTTTCGCCTTCGCTTTTCGCCTCCACGTAAGGGCAATTTCCTATGAACCAATTTCCTATCAGTTGTTCAGTTACCGAACTCGGACTCCCCGTCCGCTGGTTGGCACCGATCTTCAACCCCAGCGGGTATGCCAGCGAGGCCATCAACTTCGTGCTGCCGTTGGAAAATCGCTGCACCTTGGGAATCAATCATAAAACTAACGTCTATTCTGAGGGCTTCACCCGAGGCCTGCCGTCCGCTGACCGCGAGGCGCTCTTTCGGATGCGCGACCGGTTTGAAGGAATGAGTGGCGGCATTGTCGTCTTCCACAATCCGGCCGGCGGCTTCATCCGCCTTCCTGATGCCGACTACAGCATCGGCCGCACAATGTTCGAGACCGATCGCATCGCACCCGAATGGGTTGCCGCCTGCAACCGGATGGATGAGGTGTGGGTACCCTCGCAGTTCAATCTTGAGACCTTTGCCGCCAGCGGAGTCGAACGTTCGAAATTGGTGGTGATTCCAGGTGCGGTGGATTCGGAGTTTTTCGATCCGGCCCGGCATACGGTCTACCCGTTGCCCAGCAAGGCCCGGTTCAATTTTCTGTCGATTTTCGAGTGGTCCTCCCGCAAGGGCTGGGACGTGTTGTTGGCTGCTTATTTGCGGGAGTTCTCGGCCGAGGACGACGTGTGCCTGTGGCTGCGCACCTACTTGTTCTCTAAGCCCGACGGGGATCCGACCGAGGCGATCTGGCAACGGATCCGGGCGTTCACCGCATCGTTGGGTTTGGAGGGTAAAAATCTGCCCCGGATCGAACTCATTGCCGATCAGGTGCCTAGCGCGCAATTGCCGGGGTTATACTTGGCCTGCGACTGCTACGTGGCTCCAAGTCGGGGCGAGGGCTGGGGACGCCCGCAACACGAGGCCATGCTTATGGAGCGGCCGGTCATTGCCACCAACTGGAGTGCCAACACCGAGTTCATGTCCGAGAAGACCAGCTACTTGCTGAACTATGAAGTGGTCGAAGCGCGCGGTCTCGAACCCGAGCTCTGGCACTACAAGGGGCACCGCTGGGCCAATCCTTCCGAGACCCACTTGCGATCGCTGATGCGCCGGGTGTTCACCCATCCGGAGGAAGCCCGCGTCAAGGGCCAGGCGGCCCGCCAACACATGGCCCGCCACTACAGCCGGGAGGCCGTGGCTGACCAGGTGACGCACCGGTTGCAAGTAATCGAGCGCTCGTTGCTCTCACCGCAATTGCCACCGGCACGGGCAATCGATCTCCATGGATCGGACGCGACGAACTCCCCCATGTCAGCAGGACCTAACGCAAGGCCTAACGCCACCCTCACCGTGTCACTGGAAGGATCCTTCCTCGACCTAGGTTCTCTCTCGCATGTGAATCGCTCTCTGATCCGGGGCCTCAACCAAGAGCCCCGGTTCCGAGCTGTCGCCGTCTCGACAGACACCACGACGGCCAATCCCAATTCCCCGGATCTGAAGGGTTGGTCTCAGCGAGTGCAGAAGCGCTCCCCCTCGGACACCGCGATCACCCTACGTCACGACTGGCCGCCGAACTGGCGTCGCCCGGAATACGGGGCATGGGTACTGATCCAGCCTTGGGAATTCGGATCCATCCCTGCCGAGTGGGCGACCGAAGCCCTGAATGTAGATGAGATCTGGTGCCCCAGCCGCTACGTCCGGAGTTTGTACCTGCAGGCGGGTATCCCGAGGGAAAAACTCCGGGTGCTGCCCAACGGCTACAATCCCGCGATTCACCATCCCGGAGCCGCACCCACGCCCATCGCCACGAGCAAGCGCTTCAAGTTCCTCTTCGTCGGCGGAACCATCGCTCGCAATGGATCAGACCTGTTGTTGGAGACTTACCTGAAAACCTTCCGCCGTTCCGACGACGTGTGCTTGGTGATCAAGGACTTCGGCGGCAAATTGGCCTACCGGGGGCAGACCTTGTCCGAGCGAATCCAAGCGGCTCAGACCGACCCAGCAGCACCGGAGATCGTGTATTTCGATCAGGAGTTGTCCGAGCACGACCGGGCCGGGCTCTACACCGCCTGCGACTGCCTGGTGCACCCTTACCGCGGCGAGAGCTTTGGACTCTCGGTGCTTGAGGCGATGGCCTGCGCGCTGCCCGTGATTTGCACCGGGGGCGGTTCCACCGACGATTTCGCTACCGATGAGTTCGTTCATCGCATCCCGGCCACTCGGGAATTTGTCGGCAACGAAGTGGACGGTCTGAAACTGGACCATCGAGGCTGGTGGTTGACCCCAGATCCGGATGCTTTGGGCCTAGCCCTCCGCGCAGCCGTAGAACAAGCACCGCAGTGGAGGCAACGAGCCCACCTAGGCTCCGAGCATGTGGCCGCCCATTGGACCTGGAAAAACGCCGCACAAACCGCCGCCCGTTTTGCTTGGGAGTTGGTGGCCCGCCGCACAGCCCAGATGGAAGAGAAGGCTCGCCTCGCGCGATCGAAGCGTCCGTTGACCTTGCCCGAGGTTTCCTTCCAGGGAGATCTGCTAGCCGCCAGAAAGGCCTTCCAAACGAAGAACATCCCGGACGCTTGGCGACTGGCCTGCACTGCCATTGAAGAGCGTCCCTTCCACCCAGAAGGATGGGTCTTCTTGAGCGAGGTGGCTGTCAGCGCGGGTCATCGGGCCCTAGCCCGCCGTTGCGCCCAGAAGGCCGTCGCTCTGGCACCCAACTGGAAGCCAGCTCTGCGGCAACTCTCCAGCATTACCAGTGGGGCCGACAAACCCACGGTCGAATTGAGCGCCCCCCCGTTGCGCGAAGGTTTGGCGCCACGCCTGTCGGTCTGCCTCATTGCCAAGAACGAGGAACGTTTCCTCGACGGCTGCCTCCAATCGATCCGCGGCTTGGCCGATCAACTCATTCTGGTGGACACCGGATCCACGGATCGAACCGTGGAAATCGCCCGCAACCACGGGGCCGAAGTCCATTTCCGAGCTTGGGACCACGACTTCAGTGCCGCCCGCAATGCCGCCCTGCTGCACGCCCGCGGCGACTGGGTCTTGATCCTGGATGCCGACGAAGAAGTCTCCCCGGCGCAACACGTAGCGCTGCGTGCGCTCCTGACTCGACCCAACGCGATCGCTTACCGGTTGCCCCTGGTGGACGTCGGTCGCGAAAGTGACGGCGTCAGCCAGGTGCTCCGCCTGTTCCGCAACGCGCCGCAGCAGTTCTACGTAAGCCGGATCCAAGAAAAGGTGCACACCAGCCTCGAACTGAACCGTGAGAAGTGGAGGATGGAGAACCTCTTCGGTGACGCACAACTCATCCATTATGGCTCCCAAGCCGAAGTCATGAAGAGTCGGGACAAGGTCCAGCGGAACCTCCGCCTCTTAGAACAAGCCAACGAGGAACACCCCAACGACGTCAACCTGCTCATGAACCTCGGACTGGAACTTTGGCGATCCGGTCAACACTTCCACGGCATTGGGTACTACCAGCAATCCTACACGGCCATGCTGGAGCAACCCTACGCCCAGACACTCCCGGAGTTGAGGGAAGTCCTGCTCACCCAGTACGCTTCGCTCCTGTTGAGCCTCCAACTCTACAAAGACGTCATCACCCTCTTCCAAGACCAAGCCCTTGCGCCCAAGGCCCGCACGGCCTCGCAGCACTTCATGATGGGGTTGGCTTATTCCGCACTTCAGAACTGGGAGCCCTGCGTGACCCATTTTCAGCAATGCCTGAAATTGCGGAACCAACCAGCACTCACTCCTATCCATCAGGACATTCGAAGTGCAACCCCGGCCCACTGCATGGCTCATGCCCTGCGAAAGCTCGGGCGCAAGGTCGAGGCTAAGAATGCTTATGAACAAGCCCTTCACGACGACCCTCTCAATGAATCGGCGCGGGTAGAGTTCGCAGTTTTCGAGGCAGAGGAGGGCCAGATTGTTTCAGCCCTCACCCTGCTGCACGCGGGCATCCAGCAGAACCCTATGCAGGCCAAGGTCTGGGAGGCGGGTGGAGCCCTTTCGCTCCGCCAACGCGACACCCTGGAGTTCGCTCTAGACTGGAGCGGCGAGGCCCTCAAGCACCTGCCCGACCACGCCACCTTGCAGCGGCAGCGGGCGGAGGTCCTCTTGCTGAACGGGCAGGCCCACGAGGCCCTACCACTCTGGAGCGAGATGTCACGGTCCAACGATGCGGACAGTTCCTCCGGCCTCATCCTCTGCCGCCTGTTCGCAGGCGAGTCGCAGTCGGCCGTGCCGCCGGACCGCGAAATGGCCATCAGCCAAGATCTAATCCGGAGATACCGACAGGCGGTGGAAATGGGCCTCGACGCTTGGGTCCACGCCTTGCACCAGCGGGTCGATACTCTTCGTCAGACACTGCCCTCGGCTGCTCGCTTCATTGATTTGGTGGTCGCCGAGTCCGGCCCAGAAAAGTGATCAGCCAAATTGCCTATGAAACCCCTAAATCCGCCCTGCCTCCGGCTTCTTTCCCATTTCTCTCCGCGTCAAAAAGTAATTTCCTATTAATTTGATAACAAAAGGCGGGGAATCCAAGTTTCCATCGCAGTGTAGTCGGACACGCTAAACTCGGCTCCAGCGGCCATAAGGCGAATTTCTTTGGAGGTATCCAGCCGACCTGAATGCCACACTTCTTCATCAGCCGCCACGGCGATCGCCCGACCACCCGCTGCGACCGTTTCTACAATTTCAGTGACCCCATCCCCAAAGGCAATCACTTGGGTGATCGGATTGAGTCGGTATTCTTGTATAATCGAACGAATGGCAGTGCGCTTGTGAAAGGCGGTGTCGGTGAGCGAGAGCGGTCCATGAATACGTTCAGCGAAGAAGTCGCGTAGGCCCAAAATATCGACTTCCTCAGAGACGAACGGACGGGGTGTACCGCTAATAATATGAAGAGCGACCCCAGCACCGCGCAGTCGGGTTAAAAATTGGCGTCCACCTAAGACCATGAAGTGATCAGCAGAGTGTAATCCTGAGCGGATAGAATCGGTTCGCTCTTGAATCACTCGACCGAGTCGAGCCTGAAAATCAGCCTGAAACGCCTCGGGAGTCCTCGGTGAGCCACCTCGTTCTTGGATCCAATCAGCGAGTCGTTGCATCTGATGAATGCTGGGGCGCCCGTTGAGAGCCCAGATCTCATTATGGGCAAGATCGGTTCGAGTTTGTTCTGTTTCACTCGGTAGAGCCGGCAAGAATTCCATCCACTGCTTGAGCATCACTTCGCCCCAACCTGCACGAATGAAAGAAAGTGTCCCGTCCCAATCGAAAAGGGCGTGAATTTGGTTCATAACTGGATCAAAGGGTGACTGGCAGTCCGGTCCGAATGGACTCTTCCTCGGCTTCACAGACAGCCACCGCGGCGGCTCCCTCTTCCGCAGTGACAACGGAAGGAGGTCGACCCGCGAGGATCGACTCGGTGAAGTGACGCAATTGCCCAACATACCCATCGGTGCCGTTGACTGGGATGACTTGGGCCGGAGCCCCTTCGACGAAGAGTTTTAAAGTGTCAGTTCCACGAGAAATATCGTAGTCCAAAGTGGCTCGTTCGAAGACAACGGTATAAGCCATGTTAAAGCCGAAACCAGGGGTCATAGCCCAGCTTCCCTCGGCGCTGACAACGGCTCCACCTTCGACATCGAAGAGGGAGACTAAATGATCAATGCCACCGCTGACCCGAGTGTGGCCACGGGAAACCACCCGAGACGGTGGGCCGAAGCAGTGGCGAATGAAGTCGACATCATGGATATGAAGATCGAGAAGTGCCCCCCCAGAATCGGCGGCATTCAGGAAGTGGCTGTGGCCCCAACCGGGTGCTTGAGCGACCCGTCGGAAGCGCGCACTGAGGACGCGACCGTAGGTATTGGCCGTGATAGTTGTTTTTAGCAAGGCCCATTCCGGCCAGAAGCGGAGACACATTGCTGGCATAAGAAAGACACCATGGGCAGCGGCTTGAGCAGCGGCAGCCGCCAATTGGCGACCCTCGATAGCGGTGCGAGCCATTGGCTTTTCGACCAAGACATGTTTACCCGCTTTGAGCGCAGCGAGAGCGAATTGAAGATGAGTTTTAGTAGGAGTCGTGATGTCGACGACTTGAATCAAAGGATCAGCGAGGAGTTCGTCGACAGTGCGATAAGCGCGAATCTGGGACATATCTAATTTCAGCCCATTAGGATCTCCGACATTGCCTCCGACAGCGGAGAGATCCCCATCAAGGTTGCGTCCGCTTGGATTACAGAGCGCCCCGACGGAGGCGTTAGGCACGGAGGCGAGTGCCTTAATATGAGTTGCGGCCATGAAGCCAAGACCGAGGAAACCAAATTGAAGCGGCATGACCAAGGTTAGGCGGGAAGAGGGAACAGTTGAAAACAAACAATGTATTTTCGGTTAATAAACGTTTTTTCGAGTTAAGTAACGGATGAATAAAAAACCAGTTTTCAGGCTAGTTTCGATCTTTTTTGGTCTATTCCACGCCCGTTTACCGAGTCAAATTAGGTTTGAGTTGGGTGCCGGAGCGGCAACCCGTTTCCTGAGCGTCTTGTAAAAATAGAAATTCTTGAATCCCCATCCCTTTGATTTTCCGCTAAGGTCGTCGGCAACAATGTTGACAGTTTCCAACGTTTCGAAGGGCTACGGGGGCCGAACCCTGTTTGAAGATGCGTCACTCCAATTTAATCGTACCGATCGACTGGGCTTAGTCGGGCCAAATGGCGCCGGCAAGTCTACGCTGTTCAAGTTGATTCTCCGGCAGGAGGAACCCGACCAAGGATTGGTGACTTTCCAGCGAGGAATCACCGTGGGGTTTCTGCCTCAAGAAAGTGCTCCGATTGGCGAGGAGACCGTTCTTGAATTAGCCACAAATTTTCAGGATCCCGGTACCGTTTCTGACGACTATTATTTTTACGCCGACGGCCCTGCCATCGCAAAGGCGAAGCGGTTATTGAAGGGGTTGGCCTTTCGGGAGACAGACTATGACCGACCCGCCCGAGAATTATCTGGAGGTTGGGTGATGCGAGCTCACTTGGCACGATTGCTCGTGCAAGAGCCCGACATCCTGATGTTAGATGAACCAACGAACCATCTAGATCTGGAGACATTGCTGTGGTTTCAAGGGTATTTGCGTAATTATGCGGGAGCCATCTTGGTGATTTCACATGACCGCGAGTTTTTGAATCAGTTGGTGACTGGGATCGTGGAGATTCGGAATGAGCGACTGTATCGGTATGTCGGGAATTATGATGTCTTTTTAGAACAGCGAGAAGCTCAGCAAGAACAGCAATTAGCCGCCTTCAAGAATCAGCAGCGTGAGATTGGTCGTCTGATGGATTTCGTGAATAAGTTTCGGGCTAAAGCCTCCACGGCGACGCGGGCCCAAGCGAAGCTCAAGCAAATTGACCGAATGGATCGGGTGAACTCACCGGAGCAAGCGTCATCGACGGTTGACTTTGCCTTCCCGCAACCCGAGCAGAGTGGGCAACGAGTTCTCACCTTAAGGAAAGTCGACTTCGCTTACGGCGAGAATGTCATTTACCAGCGGTTAGAATTTGAAGCGCAGCGCGGTGATCGCACGGTGTTGGTGGGGCCGAACGGTTCAGGGAAATCGACCCTACTTAAACTCCTTGCCGGAGTGATCACCCATCAGGCAGGCGAACGCGACTTAGGGTTGCGCGTGAAGGTGGGCTATTTCTCCCAATACCGAACTGAAATGCTTCAAGCCCATCGATCCGTACTTGAAGAGGCATCGGATACACCGGCGCGCGTTACTGAATTGTATATTCGATCCCTTTTGGGCTGCTTTCTTTTCCGTGACGACGATGTTTTTAAAAAGGTGTCAGTACTGAGCGGGGGAGAAAAGACGCGGTTGGCGTTGGTCAAGCTCTTACTGGATCCGCCAAATATGTTGTTAATGGATGAGCCAACCACCCATTTAGACATCGCAAGTATCGACGCCTTAGTTGCGGCCTTGAGCGAGTTTATTGGAACTTTGGTTTTCATTAGTCACGATGTGTATTTCATTCGCTCGATTGCGACCAAAGTACTGCATATCAATGCCGGTGTCTTGACGCCTTACGCTGGGGACTACGATTATTATTTGGAGAAAACCAAGGCTTTATCGGCCCGCGTGGCCTTGACTTCGGCCACCCCAGGAAAGGGTTTAAGTAACGGCCGACCAGAGACCAAAGGTGGACGATCTGAGGCGAGACCTAATCCTCAAGTTTCCGGTAAGGACCGACGTCAAGAAGGTTCCGATGCGCGTAAAGCTTTGAGTGTGCAGAAGCAGAAGGTTTCTCAATTGGAAACCATGGTGGCTGCTTTGGAAGGGAAGCAGAATGATTTGGCCAATGAATTAGAGAAGCCAACGACTTATACGACCCCTGGGCGCGCTTTGACTTTGAATCAGGAGATACGCGCTGTGTCGCATGATTTGGCGCGTACGACCGCTGACTGGGAATTGGCTGCCACCCGACTGGCTCAATTGGAGGCAGAAATCTAGAACTCTCCAACACCGGAGCGCCCCTAAAGACGGCATGGGTAAAGGGAGAGGCGTTTTTCGAAGTTTGCTACCTTTTGGTACTGGATTTCGAGAGGCCGCAAAATGCCACTCTGACTCTGCTCTTTGAAGGCTACCTTAACCTATTTATCGACATGCTAAACGCCTTGATCCGTGCTGTTAGTGATTTTTTGGAATCCTGGATTGAGCCACTCAATGGGCTGTGCTCCATCGATTGTTTTGGCGATCGAGGGAGAGCAGTCGTTTGGCAGATCGTGCGCCCATGAGAATCATCAGTCCCCGTTCTCGGTCGGAGAGTCAGCGATTAGGCCTCGTTTGGGGTTCGCTAATTGGCGATGCCTTAGCGATGCCAGTCCATTGGTATTATGACCGTGTTGCCTTGCGGCGGGATTATGGTTTTGTCCAAAATTATATGCTGCCGCAGAGTCCTCATCCGGACAGTATTCTTTGGCGTTCGACGTACACTCCATTGAATGAACGCGGGTCCATTTTGCATGGGCAGGCAAAATATTGGGGGCAGAAAGGGGTTCATTATCATCAGTTTTTGCACGCGGGCGAAAACACCTTGAATCTGCAATTAGTGAAGGTTTTAGTGGACTCGCTGATTGCGTGCGATGGATATAATTCAGCGGACTATTTGCGGCGGTATATTGATTTTATGCTGACCCCAGGACGCCACAACGACACCTACATTGAGGAGTGTCACCGAAACTTTTTTACTGCCTATGCGCGGGGGGTAAAACCAGAAAAGTGTGGAGGGGTTGACGTCCACATAGGGGGACTTGCCCCTGTGGGTGTGCTTTGCAGTTTTCTGTCGAATCACCCCAAAGCCCTAAGCGCCGCAGTACAAGAGCATCTTCAACTGACCCATCGGAGTCCTGAGGTCCTGAAGGCGGCGGGGGCCTTAGTCCAAATTATAAATTCAGTATTGGCTGGAGGCGACCTGCGTGAAGCCATTTTTGAATATGGCAGCGATTGGTTTTCAAAACGGAAAGCGGAGCAATGGTCTCGTGAATCGGATGAAGTTGTCATTGGGCAACGGGTAAGTTCCGCCTGTTATATCGACGATGCTTTTCCTGCCTCGCTCTTTCTAGCCTGGAAGTATGCCACTGACTTTGAAGCTGGGATCGTAGCTAACGCTAATGTGGGTGGGGATAATTGTCATCGGGGTGCAGTGGTGGGTGCCTTACTCGGTGTCTCAATGGGGATTGATGGAGTTCCTGCTCGATTTTATGAAGGATTGCAAGGTGCTAAAATTCTTGAAAACCAACTTCAGCAATGGCCTGTTAGGTTCTAATCTCTGTTTCCCATTTTTTACCCAGTTGCCTTTCACTGTTCGAGTACCACTGTAAGGTTCATGATGAACGAATTAAGTGCGCGCGTCTTTCCAGAGTTCAGTCTGTCACGTTTGCTGAAAACAGTTTTTGAACCGAAGCAGGGTCAGCGAATCGGTATTTTTATCGACCTTCTAGACCCTCGGGATATCACTAACTTTGCCTTTTTGAAGGATCCTGCCCTGACCATTCAAGGGCACGCTTATCGAGACTTTTATCTGGGATTGAAGCACGGAGTAATGGAGGAGTTGGGTTTAATTGGCGGCAATCTTTTTGCCTATCAGATCACCGGCGGCAGTAATCTAGATCTGCCAGAGACGGCTTGGACGCCAGACGGTCTAAAGGTCAACCTGTTGAGCGATGTTTATCCGCAGTTCGACCTTATTCTGTGTATTTCGACCTTTTCAGCCACGGCACCTCTGACCGCTTTTGCTAAGCAGTTTGGATTTCGAGGGGCGACATTGCATGGAGTGAACCCAGTTATTCTCAGCACCGGCTTATCCGTAGACTACAATGAAGTCAGTCGACAGGCGGAGAAGTTGCGACGTTTGATGACCGGAGCCGATTCCTTTGAAATCGATTTTGAAGGTTCAGGGTTTAAAACCACCCTTAAATTGAACTGCAATCGGCAGGAGGCCCAGAAAAGTCATGGACTCTGCCGAGGCGACAAACCCGACGTGGCCAATTTGCCTGCGGGCGAAGTTTATTTTGTTCCAACAGGTGCGGAGGGTCAGTTTCCGCGAGTCTACGAGGATGGGACAGTGGGCCTTCTTCAGGTGACAGGCGGGCGGATTTTCCGAGCGACTTTTCTTTCGGGTAATTCGTCGACAATTGACGCGCAGAACCTTTTGTTAAGTACAGATCCGGCGACCGGTGAACTGGGTGAGTTGGGATTTGGTACCCAAGATTTGCCCGCATCAGGTCGAGATATTCAGGATGAAAAAATTCTTGGAACACTGCATATAGCTACGGGTCGCAGCGATCACTTGGGGGGGCATTTAACTCCGCAAATGTTCAAGGTGGCAAAGAATGCGACTCACAATGACATTTTGTTTTCATCCACAAAAACACCGTGCGTGCGTGTTCCCCAAGTGCGGATGTTTCGCGATGGGAAAATGGAGGTGGTAATTGAGAATTATCGACCTGCTGTTTATCTCGAACAGGCCCTTAGTTTGTGAGCCCACTCTCCTTTTACGAGACAGAACGGGCTGTTTCCGAGTACCTTCTTTTCCATTATGGGGCGTCGACTGAAACGATGCCTTGGAGTTTTGGACCGATCGCGGCGCTGGAATATCCAGCGCGCTGTGTTTCTGAGTGCTTAGATATTGAGCGACTTCCTTTGAATCCGCGGGCACTGGACTTGGGCTGCGCTGTAGGAAGATCTACTTTCGAGTTGGCGCGGCATTGCCAGGAAGTCGTTGGAATCGACTTTTCGGAGCGGTTCATCGAAGTCGCGGGTCGTTTAAAAGATCAAGGTTCATTGGCTTACGAGTACGCTGAGGAAGGTCTTCTGAGATCGACCGCTCTAGCTACGGTACCGCCCGAGATTGACCGAATGCGGGTACGGTTTGAACACGGTGATGCCCAAGCATTAAGGCCAGATCTAGGGCAGTTCGACGTAGTTTTGTTGGCTAATTTGTTGGATCGACTGCCTGACCCGAGAGCATTCTTGCAAGTGTTACCTTCCCTGATTCGAAGAGGAGGACAGTTAATTTGCGCGACCCCTTGTACTTGGCTCGAAGAATACACCCCGGTATCGAACTGGCTGGGGGGATTTGTTCATCAAGGCCACTCGGTGACAACCCTTGCCACCCTCGAATTCACCTTGGGACCCTCGTTTAGTCGAGTCCGGACGCTGGACCTCCCGTTTAGCATTCGCGAGCATCGGCGAAAGTTCCAGTGGAGCGTCGCCCAATCCACGGTTTGGATTCGGAAGGACAGTGAGGCGAGTCCTGTTGGGTGCTGATTTCATTTAATGAACGAAGCCGAAGGAAGGGCGATCCGCTTTTAGTGGACGGAGTCGCCCCATTTTCATTTTGGTATTTGCTTGGATGCTCAATAGCGTGATTGAGGAATTAGGCGCGGCCAATTATCTCGTCAGTTTATTAGGTGATCGATTGCCCGCTCGTGGGTTGCCCGCTCTAGTCTTTCTTTTGGGTTAAGACAGTAGGGTTGTTAGGGGAGAAAATTGCCACTCGCCACTTGGCGTCAAGAGGCCTTGGAGACTAGTATCGCCTCTGTGTCAGGTACTCTTTTTTTTATTGCCATGCTCGGCGCTTATTTTCTTGGTTCGATCCCCACCGGTTTTCTGATGGCACGCTGGATGCAGGTAGATATCACCCGGGTGGGCAGCGGGAATATTGGAGCGACCAATGTGTTTCGCATTTTGGGTAAAGGCCCGGGTGCATTGGTCCTTTTCGTCGATTTAGCGAAGGGCTTTGTGGCCGTTTGGGCGCTTCCGATTTTGCTCATTGAATTGACTCGAGTCGGCTCACCTTGGTTATCAGAAGGAGCGGCGATCGGTGTCGTTTTGGGTCACAACTACACCTGTTGGCTCAGGTTTAAAGGGGGTAAGGGGATTGCCACTTCAGCGGGCGCTTTGGCTGCCCTAATACCGGGACCCTTTCTGATCGTTTTTATTACTTGGCTTCTGGTGTTTGGGCTTAGCCGTTATGTTTCGTTGGCATCGATCGCCGCCGCCTTAGCTCTTCCCATTGCCACAGTGCTGAGTCTGCAGGGAGAGATGTCCTTGCCATTGGTCGGTTTGACCACAGTGCTTTCTGCTTTGGCTATCTGGCGGCATGTTCCCAATATTCGACGTCTTATCGCTGGAACGGAGAGCCGGGTGGGAGCGGGTCACAAGGCGGAGACCGTTCGATGATTGTCGGTATTCTGGGAGCCGGCGCTTGGGGAACAGCGTTGGCCCTGACACTCCACAAGAACGGGCATAAAATTATTCTCTGGGGACATAATTCAGAGCATTTGGAGGCGATAAAGACCCAAGGTGTCAATGATCGGTATTTGGCATCGGTGGCGCTGCCGGAGGGGTGGATTTACGAACACGAACTCGCTGCGACAATTAGGCAGTCTGACTTTATTATTGTAGCGGTTCCCTCCAAAGCACTCCGCGAGACGGCGCGCCGTTTGATTGGATTTGCCGGGGTGGTGGTGAGTGTGACCAAGGGAATAGAGGCAAGCACCGGGTTGACGATGACTGGCATTCTAACGGAGGAGGCTCCAGGAGTTCGCATTGCCGCCTTATCTGGGCCTTCGCTTGCTTTAGAGGTGGCTCGTGGAATTCCCACGGCCGTCGTTGTGGCGAGTCGTGACGAATCGATTTCGATTCAGGTGCAGGCTCTCTTTCATCGCCCCTCCTTTCGAGTTTATCGAAGTTCTGATTTAATCGGAATCGAACTAGGTGGCGCGCTCAAGAATGTGATCGCCATTGCGGCTGGGGTCTGTGACGGGTTGGGTTACGGGGATAACGCAAAAGCGGCACTGATTACCCGAGGAGAGGCAGAAATGCGTCGCTTGGGTGTGGCCTGCGGTGCGCGGCCTGAAACCTTTTCCGGTTTGGGGGGCTTGGGAGATTTGGTTGTGACCTGTTTTTCTAACTTGAGTCGGAATCGAGCCTTTGGAGAGAAAGTCGGCCGTGGTGGTAACATCGTCGAGATATTAGCGACAACTGTCTCCGCGGTAGAAGGGTATCCGACCACGCGATCTGCGCATCAACTAGCGGCACAGTTGCGAGTAGAGGCTCCGATTATTTCGGCGGTGCATGCCATGTTGTATGAAGGCAAGAATGTACAGCAAGCCGTGCAGGATTTACTCAGTCGAGATTCTAAGGTTGAAGATTAAGCCTTACTTAAGCCTTACTGCGCATCATCGATCTGGGTCTGAAGTCTTCGAGGGCAGGGGTTGAAGAGTGACTGGATCGCGTAGGGGCAGATCTCGAATACCGCCTTTGTAGAGGGATTCTAATTTAACCGGATGATCGGGATGCGTTTTGAGAATCTCTTCCTTTTTCCCTACCACTAGGAGGGTGACGCGGTCTGGGTGGAGATGTTTGACCGCGGCTTCCTGGACCTCGGCGGTGGTCACCGACTCAAGTCTTTGGGAGTAGGTTTTCCAAAAGTTGGGGTTCTTTTTAAAACGCCCAGTGAATTCTTCTCGAGCGAACAACGCCGCTACTTTGCCTTGGGTATTGAAGTTTTCTGAGAACGTATCGATGAACGAGCGCTTGGCTGTTCGCAGTTCCTCTTCGGTAACAGGTTTATCGATCATACGTTGCATTTCTTCGAGAACAATACTTGAAGCATAAGCGACCGTACGGCTCTTACTTTGAAAACCAGCGCGGAAGGTCGATGGGAACCAAGTGCCGCCAGGAAAGGAACTACCCGCTGAATAAGCCAAGCCTTCATCACTGCGGACCCGATTCATAATGCGGGCCGTGAACCCACCCCCTCCGAGGATGTCGTTCATGATTTGAATCGCAGGATACGATGGGTCATCTCGCATCACCCCAGGCAGTAGGATGGAGACACGACCTTGAGGGACATCTTTATCGACGACGTAGACACCGGGAGCTGCGGGATGAAGAACCGCTGGAATGGGAGGCGGTAATTCGCCTTGGAACGGCCACTTTTCAAAGAGTGACTCGAGTTGTGCAGTCATCGCAGTGCGATCAAAATCTCCACTGACCGCGAGGGTAAAGTTCGCCGGATGAAACCACCTATGGTGGAAGGTTAGAAGTTCCTGACGGGTGATGGCAGTGATGCTAGATCCGGTTGGATACCGAGCCGCCCAGAAGTCAGGCCCATGAGCCAAGGCCGCCATTTCTCGGGCTTCAATATCGGCCGAATCATCATTGCGTTGTTTCAATCCCTGCAGTGTTTGTTGGCGTCGCAATTCTAATTTATCCTCTTGAAACCGTGGGCGACTGAGGACATCGCGGAGGATTCTGAGTCCTTCGAGAAGATCCTTCGAAAGAAGATTGAGCGAGACAGTACCCGAATCAGCACCAATGCCAGCAGAGAGCGAGGCTGCGAGGAAAGCGAGTCGTTCTTCGAGGACGTCGGCGGAGACCTCTTCTGTACCGCCGTGCACGAGCAAAGTCCCGAGCATCGAAGCCAGACCTTGGCGATCGACGGGATCGAGGTAACTGCCGACTCGAACGGTCACCTGTACTGTGACAAGAGGGAGTTCGCGATCTGGGATGATATAGGCGACCGGTCCTGATTTGAGCTGAGTGCGATGAAGAGAGGGATCTGGTGGTTGATAGCGCAGTTCGGGAAACGCCAGTTTTTCGGGTCGATCGGGGATAGCCGCAGGCGCAAGGCAAGCGGCGACCGTGAGTAAAACGAGCGAAGTGCGGATCAACATGGGGAGACTCTCTGGTTAACCGGCCTTCCCTGCAAGTCCGGTGGTGGGGCAACACCACCGGAAAGTAATTTTTTTAGAAGCCAGGCAAGGAATTCAGATTTGGATCGGCCTTGGCTTGTTTGCGAAGATCGAGGGCTTTGGGATCCTTAGCCAATCGAGCATCGCTGAGCGCCATCGCTTTTTTAAGAGTGGTGATGGCTATTTCCGGATGACCTCCAATGATCTGGAAAGAAGCGAGATCAAACCAAGTCTCTGGTTGGGATGGTTCGACCGTTGAGTAACGCTCCAAAGCGGATTCCGCTTTGTCGAGACGACCTATTTGTCGATACGCCTCGACCAGAGATCGCAGGTATTCGGGTCGAGTTGTGGTATTGGTCAGCAGCACTTCCAGGGCCGCGGTGGCTTCATTGCTTTGGCCGGCAGAGAAATAAGTCGAGGCAAGTGCGAAGACTGATTTGGCGTCGGCATTGGGGCCCGATGCTTTCTTTTTCAGGGCGGCAGTGGCACTGGGTGACGAGGACTGTTGATAGGATTTGAGTTGGTTCACCAAGCTCTGAATTCCTTGGTTATCGGCGTCAAAAATTTCGCAAGTGCTCGCTACTAGGACGGCATCATCATAACGCCCGAGAGTGGCGAGGAGTTGAGCGTAGTTGAAGACTGTTTCAGGGCTATAAGGGCAGAAAGCAAAGGCCTGTTTCAGAGCGAATTCGGCTTCACGAATCATGCGTTGTTGGACGATCGGGTTAGTGGTGGTATTGATCCGCCAAGTGTAGACGGATTTACCGATCGCATTGCGAAGTTTGGAGAAGGCCTTCTGGGAATTATCATCACGGACAAAGGTAGGATCGCCTTGAAATCCGGTCAGATCCCGTTGCTGATAGGTCTTGAGCGCCCATTTGCAGATGTCGGCGATGGGGGTCTCGTAGGTGATCCAATTGCCGATGAACCGTTCCGAGTATTGACTCCAGTAGTCGTGATCGCGTTGGACCATTTCCTCAGTGATTTCGGGCACGGGATTCCGTTCAATTTTGAGGATGATGCCGTAGGGCACTAGGTGGGGATACATCCAATCGAGCGGAAAGGATTCTTCGATGTAGAATTCATGAGTGGGGTTCTTATCGAAGATGACCTTAGTGAGGAGTCCGTTGATCTGCATGACTGCGACTTGTCCAGAGACTGAGACCCGACCATCGGACATGACGTTGACTTGTTCGCCCGGTTTGAGGTTGTTGGGGTAGCGTTTGGAGGCGTCTTGGACGTACTCAGTAAAACTACGGGAGGCGTCATCTGGACTGGCTGAGAGAATTTCTAGGTCCGGATAAAGGCCTCCAAGAGATTGGCTAAAGAGGCCGGGGTACGATTCCTCGAGGAGGAGTCGATTAAGCCGGACACGATTTGGCGATAAATTCTGAAGAGCAAAAGATCGCACATGATTACTGAGCTTTATTTGGGCAAAACGTTGAGGATCTTCGGCGAGGGACGGGCCTCGAAGCAGTTGATTAAGAGCGGTCGCCATCGTCTCCGGGGTGGTAGCGGACCCGGTCTGTGATTTTAGAAAAACAGAAAGAGGATCTGTTGCGGTTGCCAGACGAGATTGAAAGGCTTTGAAATCCTTAAAATGGTCCGCTTTAAAGAGCGATTCACCGGTCCGCCGTTTTTCTTCGATAGCAGTTCCAAGGCCTTGGATAGCGCGGTCGAGCGGACTGAAAAGTGAAGCCACAAAATTAGTCCGCCCTCGAGATTCCGCCTTCCGATCGTTCAGCATTCCATGGAAGAAAGGCTTATCATATTGGTATTGTTCTGATCGATTGTAGTGAGCGCGGATGTAGTCGAGATAGGTATTATCTGCGAGCGCATTTTGGGTGATAATATAGACATCACGACGGTCGAATCCTGGGTCGAGTCGATCCTTGGGAGGCGTAAAGGATTCAGCGAAAATCATATAAGTCGGGCAAAAACGTCCAGGATCCGTACCGCCATAAAGGACTGCATGAGCTGCCATCGGCGGGTAGAGAGGTTTTCCCGCTTTGTCTTTGGGGGCCTTACCATGGCCGGCATCACGACCCGGTTCGAACATATCGTGACCGAACCAATATCCGAACAAATGACCGCGTTGTTCATTATCGCCCCAGTGAGAGAGAATGGAATCAAATGGAATGAGGACAAAGAGAGCGAGAATGGGGGCAAGGGAGATGGATCGTCGGTGGATGATGATCCAGAGAGTGAAGGCGACCGACAAGATGAGGCTAAGCAAACCGGCCACCCTCAGGATGGTAAACATCGTTTCGTTATAAATGCTGATGACCTCATAAAGATTGAAGGCGCAAGCAATCGTACCGCCGAGGAGTAAAAACCGGCGGAAATCTCCATTCTGATATTGAGTTACTAAGATCGCACTGATGAGGGCGAGTCCATAACCCACGGCGAGGGCCACGATGGTATGAGATGAGGTGAAGAAGACTTTGACCAATTCTTTGGCAGAGCGATCGACACCCGGATTGAGGAGGATCAGTAGAAGGACAGCGAGGCAAAGATAAATAGCGGATAATCCAACCAACCAAGCACGTTCACGCTGCCGCATTTTCTGAATGAAAGCGAAGGGAACAAGACCAATGAGAAGATTTGCCCAGTTAAACTCTTCACGAGCGCCCTGCGCGTACATCCAGAGTTGTTTGAAAAGAAGGGTTGGATCGGTGCTAGGATTTGTTTTTTCGTATTGTCCCCGAGTGAAGGCATGAATGAAGCCTTCCCATGTCCGAGGGTAACCCCAGTTCATCGGAGGGTTAGAGGCACCTGCCACCGGCATATAAAGGTAAAAAGCGGCGCCAACTGTGAAGGCGAGTCCAGCAATTAAAACGACATGAAGTTGGTTACCGAGAGCTCGGGTCTGGGTGGCTAGAACGGCGGTAACGAGTGCCGAACTCAGGCCTACAAGATTAAAGATAACAAACAGAGGCGCATTTTCTTGGAAAGTTTTGATGACCCCCATGGCGTGGAGAATCAAAAGGAAGCCCCAGATTATAGTGTTACCCAAAAAGAAGTCCCGCCCGAGTCGTTTGTCAGCTGCGGCGATGGCGACTTCGAGACCCATGGCAGCCACAATGAGGGTCTGATGATTACAGAGGCAAAGGCCGAAGAGAAAGAAAGCCCAGTGAAGGAAGCGCCGTTTTTCGGGTGCGTACATCCACTTTAAGAGCAGACAAAAAAGAGCAACAAGATTGAGAACTGCCAGCGTGTAAACTTCGACAATGACACCTTGGCTCCAGATAAAGCCGTTGAAGCCAAGAAGGCAACCGCCCACCCAAGCTGAAACTAAAGAGATGGCGGCTTCGGTCCGACGTTCGATGCCTTTGAAGAGGTCAATTCCCTCAAGGATTAGGCTTGAACCACGAGAGATAAGCAGAGCGGTAAGTCCGGCCGAGAGTGCAGCGGCGACGGCCGACGAGACGGCAACCCGCCAAGCGATATTGGAAAAGGGAAGCAATTGGGTGAAGAGCCAAGAATAAACAGTCCAGACGGGGTATCCGGGCGGATGCGGAATTCCGGCGTACATTGAACCGACGGCTAGTTCACCTGAATCTTCCAGAGTGAGGTTGGGTGCAACGGTGTAGAGATAACCGGCCAGAACGAACACGGTAACCAAGAGAAAACTGAACCAGTCCGTTGGGCGGAAGAGTCGTTGGGCTTCAATGACGAGTCCTTTTGAAGAGGCCGGTTTGGAGACGGAATCAGGGTGTTTACCGAGGGAAGGTCGGGTCGTTGAGTTTTCCATTGGGTGAATTGGGTGAAGTGAGCGGAGGTTAAAAGAGAAAAGAAGTAAAGGAGATGCAGCTACGGATCAGTCGATAAAAAGATCATTGGTGGCTGTCCCTGTTAGTCCGGAGTGGGGTGCAAAGCGGGTGGCGCTGACTTGGTTCATCAGGCTATGATTCCTGTCGGATTTGATGGCCGCAAAAAGAAATAAATTTGTTGGGACGGCCCGACTTAAGTCTGGAGGAGTCAAGGTCGTTGGCAATAGTGCAGCTGCAAGAAGACACGCGGCACTCAGACCCGGGGTAAACCAACCTAGGCTGGCGGACTGTCCATCGGTCTCTTGCTGTTTATTGAACAATCTCTGCCTCAGAGCGGGGGAAGGTTGGCGAAGCGACCAGTGGGATAATGGATTTACAGTCGTCGGTCTCATAAGTGGAGTCGTGGAGTACGTTCTTTAGTTTCTGCAAGCCGTAGCGATAACGGCCAGCCGCAGTGTGAGGCGAAATAGAGAGAAGTGCCGCGATTTCCTGAAAGGTTAGATCATTCCAAAATTTAAGAACAATCACTTCGCGCTGATCGTTCGGTAACTGTTGTAGACAGTCCATGGCTCGTCCTTCCCGAGGATCATCAGGAGAGGTTCTTTCAAACCAAGAGATCGCTTCAAATTCCCGAGTAATGCGGCGCCAGAGGGAGATTTTTTGTTTAAGAGCTCTATTTCGAAAAGCAGTAACCAGATAGTTTTGAGGGCGATCGGGTGCCGTAGGCCGAATTACCAACGACCGGAATACTTCATGCAGGACATCCTCAGATTCGGCATGAGACAGGCCGAGAGCCCGACCGTAGACAAGCAAGGCAGCAGCCTGCGCGTCGTAGAGCGCCTCACACCAATGAGGTAGATCGTCGATTTCGTTCACTGTCTATGTTGAAAGACCCGCTTGCTGCGGGATTTGTATAGTGATGGAGACATTTGATAGGAAAAAGAGAAGAATCAAACGGACTGCTGAGCTGCCTCCGAGGAGGGAACCCAGCGACCGCGGAAAGCCAATCCCGAATCCGCCCCTCGTCCCAAGCAAGTCGAGCTACACATTTCCCTGCGGGTTGAGTATTGGGCGATCAGATTGACGGACGGGGGGTGATTGGAGCGAAGCAGTAGGGGATCAATATCATCCGTATCGGGTTGTAAAAATCCCTCGATGCTCCAAATCCGATCACGGCATTTTTATCAAGAACGAGTGGATTTTAAAGGGCGGCGACGATGGCAGCGCCCATTTCGCGAGTGCCAACTCGGCGGGCGGAAGTATCCGAAGGGGAGTGAATATCGCCGGTACGAAGTCCAGCATCAATGACTTTGCCCACTGCTTTATCGATAGCATCGGCGGCCGTGTTCAGGCCGAAGCTATAGCGCAGCATCAGTGCAACCGAGAGGATTTGGGCGATTGGGTTAGCAAGGTCTTTGCCAGCGATGTCCGGGGCGGTACCACCCGCGGGCTCAAAGAAACCAAAAGTTTGATTGGCAGTCGTCGCGCCGAGACTGGCGCTGGGGAGCATACCCAAGGACCCAGCGAGGGCTGCCGCTTCGTCACTTAGAATATCTCCAAACATATTCTCACAGAGAAGTACGTCGAACTGGGTGGGCCGCAACATGAGTTGCATTGCTGCGTTATCGACAAACATATGATCCAGCGCGATATCGGTATAGCCCTGGCCGACCCGACTGACGACTTCACGCCAGAGAATGCCGTTTTCGAGGACATTCGCTTTATCAATGCTGGTCAGTTTCTTGCGTCGCAGTTGCGCCGCCTTAAATCCGACGTGGGCAATGCGTTCGATTTCGCTGGTGGTGTACACCATCGTATCAGTGGCGCGCTGCTGCCCGTTCCCGAGGTCTTCGGTTTTCTTAGGTTGCCCGAAGTACATGCCGCCAGTGAGTTCGCGAACGACGAGGATATCGATCCCGTCGCCTTGACGTTCGGGTCGGAGAGGGCAGGCATGGGCCAAAGCCTTAGGGAGTTGAACAGGCCGAAGATTCGCGAAGAGACCAAATTCCTTGCGAATGCGAAGAAGTGCGGCGCGTTCAGGTCGTTGATCCTTGGGAATCGTCGGATCGCGGTCGGGCAATCCAACCGAGCCAAACAGAATGGAATCGGACCTTCGGCACAGCTCCAGGGTGTCGTCGGGTAACGCCTTTCCGGCGGCATCAATACCGGCCCAACCCACTGGTGCTTCAGTGATATTAAAGACGATGTGGAATTTTTGCCCGACAGCGCGTAGGACGGTGAGAGCTTCACGCATTACTTCGGGTCCGATGCCGTCACCCGCGAGTGCGGCAATCTGATAGGTCTTGGAACTCATGTGCGGACAGGAGTGTGCGAGGCCTTCGACGACAGGAAAGCCGTTTCTGCAAACAAGTTGAGAGGACACCGCTTTTTCCAAGGCTTATTTTGTTCCCCAAGCTTTCACCAAAGCGGCAATTCGGTCGGTGTTCTTCTGTGCGCCCGCTCCGTTCAGATGCGCAACGGTGTCGGCGTAGTCGGTCAGGTTGGTGTTGACCCCGAGTCCTGCATCACTCAGCACCGGCAAGATCGATTCGACGTCGGCCAAGAATCGCCGATTAGCCTCGCGAATAATCGTGGCTTCGGAGTCGGCTCCGTAAAGCAACGGTGGAGTATAAGCGACCCGAATTCCCTTTTTTTCACACTCACGATGAATTTCTTTGAGCCAAATTCGAGCTTCAGAGGAGAGTTTGGTTGGACCTGGGCCCGGCGAACTAACAGGGCGACGAACAGAAACTTGGTGCCATCCACCGGTTTGGATTTCCGCCGATGAATAGCGGTACCAAGGCTGTTGGAGGAGTGCCTTCCCTAGCAGCGTAAACAGGTGATAGCCGCCGGGTCGTAGGGCGAGAAGAATCTGGGACACTGGCGGCCCCTCAAACTGAAGCAACCGCTTCGGATCATCGGTGGTCATGGCGAACTGGAGACCCAGTGGTTCCCAATCCAGCGGGCCAATGAGTAGTCCTTGCTCAAAAGAAAGTAAAAGAGAGTCTCCTTGATGCGCTCGATCAATGGCGTAACGAGCGAGGAGTCGTGGCCCCATTCCAGCACCTAAACCTAAGTTAAGGGCGTCGATTCCATGACGATTACGAAGAGCCACTGGATCGAGGGAAGTCATACAACTGGAGCCAGCCACAAAGAGAATTCGCTTTGAATCTGGAAGCGTTTTTTCCCAAGCCACTTTGGATTGATGAACACGTCGAAAGAAAGTGACCTCTGGGTTGAGGTAGATCGTGTACAGTGCGCCACTGACCCAAGTTAGGATCGCCGTTAAAATCAAGCGAACAGCGAGATTTGGGAGGCGTTTCTCAGAAGGCAAAGTAGATGAATCCATTGTTCTTTCCGGGTGCGAGCAAGAGGGTGAGGATGACCAGAAGGGTCAGAGTCCGAGGTGTGGTTAGGCAGGCGTAGGGTTGGTTGTATTTTTTCAAGGACCAAGCTTCAGCTGCGAGAGTTGCCGCTGACATCCCTAAAATCCCAATTAAAGCGACAAGATCGCCGCTGCCATAGACGGTGAGAATTTCTCGGAATTGGGTTGCCCCATAAGCGGAGGGTGTAATGAGGGTATGCAGTTTAAGAGAGAGAGTCGCTGTATCGGTTTCGTAAAAGAGGAGCCAAGAAAAGAGCACGGCAGTCAGGGTGCCGAGCCAACCCAAGGGGGCGGGGATTGGGATTGAGCGCGTCAAGCGTTGGCCGATGAGGAGTGCTGCATGGAGACATCCCCAGAGCAGAAAATTCCAACCCGCACCGTGCCAAAGTCCCGAGACAAGAAAAACAAGTGCGACATTGAGAGCCCAAAGGCGGGTTCGGCTTCCGCCAAGCGGCAGATAAAGATAGTCGCGGAACCAATGACTCAGAGTGACATGCCAACGTCGCCAGAATTCGGCAGGACTCGTGGAGCAATAAGGACTGAGAAAATTCATGCTTAAACGAATTCCCAGACATCGAGCGATACCGATAGCAATGAGGCTATAGCCGGCAAAGTCATAATAAATACGCAGTCCAAAGAGGATATTTGCTAACCAGATCAGCCAAGCATTTGAGGTAGCAGCGCGTTGGAAGTGTTCTGCCAAGGTGTCAGCGAGGGCACATTTAAAAAAGAGACCAAGCGCCATCCACCGAAAACCAGCGTCGATATCGGATGCGGACCACCTCAATCGGAACGATTGGATTTGTGGGAGTAAATCGTCCCGTCTTTCGATGGGGCCTGCGACAATTTGAGGGAAAAACCCAGCGAAATTGAAGAAGTCAAAAAAGCCAGGGACGGGGTTGCGCCGAATTAGAGTGTCCACCGCAAACCCGACCAACTGGAAAGTGTAAAAAGAGATTCCGGCTGGAATCAGGGTCTGGGTTGCTGATGAAACCGGCCTACCGAAGAGGTCATGGGCGATAAAGCCAGCGTACTTATACCAAACCAAAGGTATGAACTGAAGAGGCACTAGTGCGACGAGAATCCAATAACCTTGGGAGGCTGGACGACCAGTCCCCCAGCGGACAATTCCGTAGGTAAGTCCTGCAATAACGAAATGAATGATAAAACTGATCCAACTCACCATACCGAGCAGGATGAGTCCGAGGAGCAAGAGAAAGACCCGGTCAAATCGACCTTCACGGAGGGCGGGATGCCGCCGAAACACCAGATGGACTGCGGCGGCGAATCCGAGGCTAACCGCTAAACATTCCCAAAATCGCAAGTCAGCAAAATTCATTATCCACTCGTTCTCCTATGTCCTGATTCGCTCCGAAAAGACATTAGATTCTTAACTGCGTTGGAAAACAGAATAACCGTCAAGAGAGGCCTTTGACTGGGTCGGCAATAACTTAGAATCTGAGAGGTGACTAAAGGTCAAAAGAGTTTAAATTGGAAGGTCAAACGTCCTTGGGCGGTTGAACACCTCCTTGGTCTTTCGGCTTTGGCAGATTTTCTTATTTTTGGATGCCTGTTTTGGGTAAACTCGCATGGGAGCCATGCAGGGCTATTTTAGCCCCTTGGCCGCTCCTCCCAAGGCAACCTTCTTTTGGAGTTATATCGCCTACGAAGAGTTTGCAGGACTGGGCTTGCAACCAATTCAAAATGATGGTGTTTTGAGGCGATGATTCTGCGAGGTTCTGTTAAGAAATGGTGCGAAGGAGGAGGGAAAGCGGTGTTCGCTTTATTCGCCGCAGGAGTTGTTCTTGCAGCTGAAATTATACCAGAATCTGCGCAGCCAACACCGACTTTAGCGGCAGCTTCTAATCCATACCATCGGATATCGACCCGTAATCTTTTTGGAATTCGCCCCCCGCCCCCACCGACTGCCCCGCCCGAACCGACGCCGGAACCTCCCAAGGAACGTCCCGATTTCTTTTTATCCGGATTCACTCGGATTGGCGGCAAATCAAGGGCTTTCATTGCTTATCAACCGAAAGGTAAACCGATGGAATTCCCAGAGGCACTGATGGAAGGCGTTGAAGTAGATGGCATAACTTTGTTGGGTATTGATCCTTCGCTGGATTCGGTTCAGATTCAGTACAATGGAGAACCGATTACTTTAGATTTTGAGAAAAATGGGATGAAAGGAACCGTAGGTCCCTCCGGTGGCGCACCGGGAATACCTGCTAAACCGTCCGCCGGACAGACTGTTTTGCCCCGCATGGCCGGAGTAAATGGAGTGAATGGAGTGAATGGAGTGGCTCCAGTATCGCCCTTGGGTGGAGCCTTACCAGGGTATCCGGGTGGGGCGACGTTAATCGGCCGGGGTGGAGTTACGCAGGGGGGCTATAATGGGTCCCCTTCACCGGGTAATTTCAGTACAGGGGCTGGGTTACCTTCGATTCAGCTTGGAGCAACACCAGGGACTTTTGGTTCCGAAGTCCAAGCGATTCAGCCAGCGCTCGGTGACTTTGGGAGCACCATACCAGTGAATCCGAGCAGAAACCAAAGACCCATTCAGCCAGCACCTTTCCCCTTTCTGCCCGGGGGTAATTGATTTTTAGGGGTTCTGTCTCGACCCAGAAGAAATAACGGCGTCGAGAAAAGCGCGGATCCTCTGGGGACACTTTAAGCCTGGAGAGGATTCCACACCGGAAGAGACATCGAGAGCGTAGGGGTGCACTTGTTGGATGGCTCTCTCAACCGACTCTGGGTTAAGTCCGCCTGCAAGCACGATGGGGTGCCCTAATTTTTTTGCCTCGAGGGCTAGGGTCCAATCAAATTGAGCTCCCGTGCCTCCATGGGCACCGGCGACGTAAGCGTCGAGCAACCAAGCGTGAGAACTAGATCGGTAAGCGGGCAATGATTCGAGAGACGCCGCCGCGCGGACTCGGAAGGCTTGGATAACTTTCCAACACCCTCCTAGTATTTTCCCTAATTCTGGCGGCTCTTCCCCGTGGAGTTGCAGGGTATCTATCCCCGTCTGGATTGCGATGTCGCGGATAACCTCCTCACTGGCATTCACGAAAAGCCCGGTTCGTGAAATGAAGGGTGGCAGCTGTCGAATGATCTCAGCAGCCGCAGCGGGTTCAATATATCGAGGAGTTCCAGGGACGAAAACAAATCCCAGCGCATCAACCCCCGCCTCCACAGCGATGAGGGCATCGGTGAGACGGGTAATGCCGCAGATCTTGACTCGGACTCGAGTGCGAGGTGATGGGATCATTAGAGGCGAGGGTTCATTTGAAGCATGAGCCGTCGCTGAAGATCCTCGGCTGGATTGACTCCATTAAGCTTCAGCTTGGTATGGAAAGCCGCCACTTCAATTAGCCGAGCGATGTCGCGTCCGGGTCGCACCGGTAGATCCATATGAGCGACCTGAAGACCCAAAAGGTCGACATAGTTCTGGTCGAGACCGAGGCGATCAATTTCGCCGGCCTTGTCCCAAGATTTAAGAGTGACAACCAGATCGACGCGCATTTCTGAACGGATAGCCGCGATACCAAAAAGAGAAGCGACATCGATAATGCCTATCCCACGGACTTCCATGAGATTCCGAGTAATGGCTTTGCCAGTGCCCACCAGCTCGCGTCCGTCTTGGATCGTGAGGCAGACAATATCATCGCAGACGAGGCTATGACCGCGTTCGAGGAGGCCGAGAACTGCCTCGCTTTTCCCAATACCACTTTCGCCTTGAATGATGACTCCAATGCCTTGGATATCGACCATGCAACCGTGGATTTGAGTCTTAGGTGCAAATAGATTTTCTAGCGCGAGAGTTGCTAGATTGATGAACTTCATGGTGACCAGACCCGTTTGAAAAACTGGAACATTTTGTTCTTCAGCAGTCTGGATCATTTTCTTGTCAGCCTCGATATTGCGACAAAGAACGACGCAAGGGATTCGTTGACGAAAGAGTTGAGAATAGCGCTGATGCCGAGTCTCGGAAGGGAGAGAGCGAAGGTAAGATGTTTCGACATTGCCGATGACTTGGACCCGTTTTCCTGCGAAGTAGCGATGAAATCCAGCGAGGACGAGTCCAGGTCGATTGACGGTAGGCTCAAGAATCGTGCGGTTGAGTCCGCCTGCACCCGCAATCAATTGAAGACCAAGTGGAGTAGCGTGATTAGTGTAAAATCGGTCCACCGTTACCTCGGGCAAGGGTACTGATTTAGAGGTTGAGGACGGTGTTTTCACATGTTGAATTCCGGACCGAGATAGATCGCTCGCGATTGCGCATCTTGAACGAGAAATTCAGCAGAACCTGAGGCAAGCACTTGACCTTGATGAATCACATAGGCGCGGTCCACCAAGCGGAGAGTTTCACGGACATTGTGGTCGGTGATTAGAATTCCGAGACCACGGTCTCGAAGGCGACGAACAATTTTTTGAACCTCGTAGACTGCAATGGGATCGATCCCAGCGAAAGGTTCGTCGAGTAAGAGTATTTGGGGGGAAGTGACCAAGGCTCGGGTGATTTCGAGTCGGCGTTTTTCACCACCGCTGAGTTGGTAGGCGTAGCTCTTGGCTAGACGCGTCAGATCGAGTTCTTCCAGCAGATAAGCGAGCCGTGTCTTACGTTCTTCCGAGGAGCCATCACAGGTCTCAAGGATCGCGAACAAATTCTGTTCGACGGTTAATTTTCTGAAGACACTGGGTTCTTGAGTGAGGTAGCCGACACCTAATCGAGCACGTCGGTGCATCGGCAGATCGGTGATATCGCGACCCTTCAGCAAAACAGTGCCCTCATCGGGTTGGACTTGCCCGACGATCATCCCAAATGAGGTGGTTTTCCCGGCACCATTGGGACCGAGCAATCCCACGACCTCTCCGGCGGCGACATGAATAGAAATGTTATTGACCACCCGTCGACCGCGATAAGCCTTTACCAGTTTAGATGCTTCGAGAAGGTAGGGTCCACCGTCGGCCGGAGTCTTTCCCAAAGTGAGAGGCGCAGCAGGCATCGGATCAACGTTTAGGCGAGGGGGAAACGCTCTGATTAAAGAGGATCGATTTCTTGAGAATATCCGACCTCAATTCAATACGGTAGGGACCTCTGTTGCGCATACTGCGCGTCTTGAGATCATAGATAAGAGCTTCTGTGCCGATCATAGTGCCACTGGGAGTTTCAATGCGGGGATTTCCAGTGAGAATAAGAACCTCATTGGTGGCTCCATATTCGGCCTGATTACCGAAGGCACGGACAATGTTGGTGAGGCCGCCAGTCCCTTTTTGGTAGAGTTCAATTTGAACATTGCCCGTTGCGATCAGGGATTGGAGACGTCCAGCGGGTGCTCCGTTGGAGGTTGTTGTTACTGATTTATCTTGAGGCACAGTAGCGCGGAGATCGTCGCATTTGAGACTGAGTACGCCAGGGGACTCGACTCGAACATGATCCCAGAGATGGTAGGTTCCATCCTGAAACTCCAAGACGGCATTGGTTGCGGTCAGGTGGATGTTCTCTTGAAGTTGTGCCAACGCCTTAGAGAAAAGTCCCAAGCAAGTGAAAAGTAGGGCAACGTATCGGATCATTTTGCGGGTGATTTAGTTTGGACAAGCGAGGACCGGATCTGAATCCGAACGTCATTGGAAACAATTAGGCGTTGGTGGGCGTTCTCGAAAATAAAACCAACCCCGGAGACGCTGAGTCCGTCGGCCTCTCGGCGGGCGGTAAACGGACCGGTTGATGAGGCATCACGCGATGAAATGTTCACTCGGCAGCGGGGTGATTCGATGATGAAATCTTGGCGCTCGTCGGGGCGGAAAGTCTCCAAACGGAGGTTAGAAACATCCCAAGTCGAGGGTATAAGTCCACCTTGGGTTGCCTTATCAGGGATAGCTTCTGAGGAAGAAAAGCGGACCTGAATTCGACCCGAAGGACCGTCACGGAGGCTGATGCCCCAATTACGAATGGCGCCGGTGGATGGGGCCAAGTCCGGTGGCTGGGCACCGGTAGCCAAGGCTATGAGCAGTCCTACCGCGAGAAAGGGGCTGTTCGATCGTTTCAACACAACTAGTCTTGGAACCAAGGTGCCCAGTTAGGAAGTGAATTTCGCAACAATACGATCCCAATGACCTTGAGCCTTCAGGATCAGATCGGTGACTTCACGCACGGCACCGCGTCCGCCGGGATGCTGGGAAACGAAATGGGCCAAGGCCTGTGCTTCGGAAATGGCGTCGGCCGGAACGGTGGCGAAGCCTGCCCGCTTTAAGACACCGAGGTCGACAACATCGTCGCCCATGTAATGGACGTCCTCCCACTGAAGTCCGATTTCACTGAGAAGCGCTTCGATCACTTCGACTTTGGGAGTCGCTGATTGGCGGAGAAAATCGACCTGAAGATCAGCGGCCCGCATCGAGGTGGCGTGACTCTGGCGAGCGGAGATCCATCCTACACGAATTGCGGCCTCCGACTGAAGAAGCCGAAGGCCTAAGCCATCGCGAATATGAAAGGTTTTGCTCTCAATTCCGCCTCCCATAATGACGTTAGTCTCAGTGAGAACTCCGTCGACGTCACAGAGAAAAAGCCGAACCCGTCGGGCCCTAGCGATCAGATCGTCAGTTAACAGCATTCTGGAGATACTCCGAAATGTAGGCTCAAGGAGCAAACAGCAAAGCGCCTTGGTTTTTAGGGGCGGCGGCTCAGGTCGGACTCTACCCAAGCTGGCCAGAGGAACACGCTGAACCGCCGTTCATCCTAGGCACAATGAACTTGCCCCCTGCTGAACTTCAGTCCTCGATCGCCAAATATCAGACTCTTCCTTGTATTAACCTCACCGACTCGGTTCAACAATCTCGACAATTCGATCAATCAAAGGGTTTTTAATTAGCTGTGTCTTACCGCCGATCCAACGAACCTCAATGCGGTCAACTTGGGCCCGCTGCCCCAGTCCAAAGTGCGGATAAAAACCAAAATGGCTTTGATAGCCGCGGCCACTGTGAACTTCATCGATGAGGCTTAAATCACCCGAAATGATCCGAACAGAAGCGCCAACTCCATTTCGATTGCCATGGGTTCCTTTTAACCGGATTCCCAGCCAATGATTTTTTGGTGCCGAATCGTTCCGCAGCAGAGTCGGTCCCGCGCGACTATTGTTAATGACCACATCCACATCCCCATCATTATCCAAGTCATCAAAAGCGGCCCCGCGACTGCTGCTCAAGACCCCAAGCCCATCCCCAGCACTAGCAGATATATCTGTAAACTTACCTCTACCATTATTGGCCAGAATTATACTACGCGCAGCGTAAATGCCCGTATCATCCCATTGCGCAATATTGTCCTGCAAATGGCCGCAGGCTATAAAAATATCTCTGAATCCATCGTTGTTAAAGTCCACAAATCCATTTCCCCACTCGACCTGATTATAAGTCCCTAAACCGCCTCCGGTCCGGGCAGTCACATCGGAAAAAAGCCCCATGCCATCATTATGATATAAAAGGGCCCACTGTTTTTGATAAGAGGTCATGTGGAAATCTAATCTCCCATCATTATCGTAATCAGCACAATCCACACCCATTGTTCCTTGACCTACTCCATTTGAGTCGTAAGCCAGTCCCGAAAGAAGACTCACCTGCTTAAAATTCCCTCGGCCATCATTTTCCCAAACAAAATTCTCCATTGAATCATTACCAACGACAATATCGGTATCACCGTCTTGATCATAGTCAGCGCAGACCACGCCCATAGCCATTCCAGGGTGAGACGCAATTCCAGAAGTACTACTGACATCAGTAAAAGTCCCATTACCATTATTCCGAAATAAAAAAGAGGGAATCGGTCCGTAGGTTGCAGGGCCCACATAGGCTGGAAATCCGTTTACCAAGCGGGTTTGATGTTTGTTCAGTGAGAAATTAATATAGTTTCCGACGAAAAGATCTAAATCACCATCGCCATCCATATCCAAAAAACAGGCTCCGGCACCGACATGATCACCCACCCCAACCCCGCTTGGCTGGGTGACGTCTGAAAATGTCCCATTTCCATTATTTTTATATAGTCTATTTGAACCGTAATTATTTAAATAAATATCAAGGTGCCCATCATTATCGTAGTCGCCGATACAAACGCCGAGATTATAACCACAATTAGTTAAACCTGAAGCCCGCGTGACATCCTCAAACTTGAATCCACCCAAGTTTTTATGTAAGGCGCAGTTGGATCGTAATTTATTTGTAGATAGGCCAGGTAGCGGTGTTCCATTCAAGAACAGAATATCAATCTTGCCGTCACTATCAAAATCAAATGTGGCAACGCCTGATGCAACTGTTTCGACAATATAGCGCCGACCTGAACTCCCGTCAGAATGAGTAAATTTAATCCCAGTCTCCGCCGTAACATTCTTAATTTGAATAGGGGATAGGTTTTCTGCAGCGAGATAAATCAGTGAATAGCATCCCGCGAGTAAAAAATTAAATGTGAAATAAAATCGAGGCATGGAGGCTTACAAATATAAATTTCAGACAGAAGATTCTTATTTATTTGCAGGAATGACGCTAAAATGGGTCTGGCCTTCAGTCACTACGATTTGGCAGTTGACTGGAATTGAATGTAAAACATCCTCGGTCCCACCGATCCATTTTACGTGTAATTCAGAGATCTTTTTTCGCTGACCTAACCCAAAGTGGAGCCGTTTTCCGAAGTCACTTTGGTAACTTCTTCCACTGTGCACCTCAGCAATTTGGGTAAAGCCATCGGCCGTAATTTTAGCCCGAGCACCCACGCCGTCGCGGTTGGTCTTAGACCCAATTAACCGAATCTGAAGCCAATTATTTGTATTCTTTGAATCATTTCTAAGGAGTGTCGGTATACTTCGGGAATTAAGGATAACAGCGTCAATATCGCCGTCGTTATCTAGATCATCAAACACAGCACCACGACTGCTAAATTCCGGGGACATTCCGTCGCCACTCGAGTCGGATACATTGATAAAATTACCTCGTCTGTTGTTTTCCAGAAGAATATTTTTTGCTCGATAATGAGTAGATGAATCAAATTTCTCAACGGAATCAATAAGGTGTCCGCATGCGATATAGATATCTCGAAATCCGTCGTTATTAAAGTCAATAAGACCCGTGCCCCAAGTTACTTGAGGAAAAGTACCTAATCCAGCCCCAGTAGAACGTGTTACATCGTCAAAGAATTGACCGGCATGATTTTGGTAAAGTGTAGAAAATTGTCTGTGATATGTGGTAATATAAAAATCGAGCCATCCATCGTTATTCCAGTCAGCGCAGTCAATTCCCATATTTCCTTGGACATTTCCGTAGGGATCATAAGCAAGGCCCAGTAGCCCGGCATTTTCGGTAAATTTACCCTTTCCATCGTTGATAAAAACCGAGTTGGCCCGAAGATCATTGGCGATAATGATATCTGTATCGCCGTCGTTATCAATATCTGCGGCAACGACTCCCATTCCCGATGATTTAATTAGACCTATCCCCGATTCAAAGCTGATATCGGTAAAGGTTCCGTTGCCATTATTCTTATAGAGTCGATTTGAGGTGGGAGGATATTGGAGAGGACCTACATAGGTTTGGAATCCGTTCATAACCGAACTTTTATTTGCTTGAAGCGTAAATTGGACATAGCTGCCCGCAAAGAGATCGAGGTCTCCATCGCCGTCAATATCTAAAAAGCAGACCCCGGCGCCAACATGATCTCCGAAACCGACTCCGGCTCTTTTAGTGACGTCGGTGAAAGTTCCGTTGCCATTGTTTTGGTAAAGAATATTAGATCCAAAGTTGCTTAAATAAATATCGAGGTCCCCATCGTTATCGTAGTCGGCGGTGCAGACACCCAAGTGGTAAGCGTTGTCTGTCAAGCCAGCTTGAATTGTGACATCTTTGAATTTAAAAGAGCCTTGATTTTGGTAGAGAGCGTTTCTTGAGTTGGTAGTTTCTTTGGGATTTGGAGTTAGATTAGCTCCATTTAGAAAGAGGATATCAATGAGGCCATCTCCGTTAAAATCAAATGTAGCTAATCCAGAGGCGACAGTTTCGACTATAAAAAATTTACCAGAGTTTCCATCAGTGTGAGTAAATGAAATTCCACTCTGCTGCGTCCTATCTTTTAGATGAATAGAGGACGTAGAAGGAGTTGAGATTTCGGCTGACAATAAGAGGATTGGAATAAATCCGAGGGCAATTAAGTACGTTCTAAGTTTTAACACTCGCGCCATAGAATAATGTTAGTCGTGTTTCTGGATCAGAGACTTTAGTTTTTGATAACGAGCTTCAGTCGGGTTTTTTTGTAACGCTGCGTTGATTGCATCTAGGGCGTTTTGTTTATCGCTATTTTTTGCGCAAGCCAGAGCCAGAAGGTAGAAATGGGGGCCGGTCGGATGGAGGGCAACGAGGTTCTGGAATTGGGCGATGGAGTTTGGAAATTGAGTGGGGGATTTGAGGTAGAGTTCGCCCAAGGCGCGGTAGCCTTCGGGTAAGTTAGGGGCGAGTTGTTGCACTTTTTTGAAGGAGATTTCGGCCGCGGCGAGTTGGACGGCCTTGACTTGGAATCGGCCGAGGAACAGATGGTTGAGATAGTTTGTGGGGTTCGATTGGAGAAGCGATAGAAAGGTGCTAAGACCTTCGTTGGTCTGTTGTCTCTGGAGATAAATGGATTCGAGAGCGGCTCGGTACGAGGGCGTCGAGTCGTCGAGTTGAGCGGCTTTTAGCAGGAGGCGTGTTGCTTCGTCGAGTTGAGCGTGCGAGCGGTAGAGTTGAGCGGCACCGGCAAGGGTCCGTGCGACGGTTTCCCGGACGAAGGGAAGGCCGGTGAGGGTGTCCTTTTGACTGCTACGATCAGTGAGAGATTGGCGATCAATGCTTTCGAGACGTATAAATTCTTTTTGATATTGGCGCCCTTCATTGGTTTGACCGAGACGCATTGATGCGGTGAAGAGCCCGAAAAAGGCTTGGGTATGGTCGGGAGTTTGTTGGGTTGCTTGGAGAAAACTGAGGCGTGCGGACGAATAATCACCGGCTTGGAGAAGCGATTGGCCCAAGAGAAAGTGACTTTGTGAGGGGGCATCTGGAAGTTGCACAGCTTGACGGAAAGTGGATTGAGCTTGAGCGGTTTTGCCGAGGTCCAGTTGGGCTTTTCCGAGGCGATTAAGAATATCAGGATCTGCTGGGCCTCGTCTAAGAGTCTCATGATAGAGTCGGATACTTTCTTCTGGATCCCCTTTTTCGTAGGCGATTCGGGCTTGAATTTCGTAAATGTCCGCTTGATTTGGACTCAGTTCGAGGCTGCGTTTTAGGTGGACGGCGGCGTTGTCGGCTTGGCCGATATTGTAATAAGCCGAACCGAGAAGAGCATAGCTGAGAGGGTCATCAGGATATTTCTGAATAAACTGTTTAGCGACCGCGAGAGCCTCGGATTTGAGAGCGGCAGACTCGAGTTGATAGGATGCTATATCTGAGGGGCCTTGGGGAGGAGCCGTCTCGGCTAGGTTGGAGGAAGAGTCTGTATTGGATTGGTTCTCAGCGAAGAGCGAGGGTGTGCAGAGATAGGAAAGAAGACACACGACGAAGCCCCAAAGCAGGCGGGAAAAAATTTGAGTGCAATTCACAAGACAGATCGGCTCAAGCGCAGAGAGATTAACCTAGAAGAGCGTGTCAGGCCCTATTTTTTCTTTCACTAAAATTAAACAGCGAGCGAGCTTAATTATAAAATAACCAGTCAAAGATTGGGGTTGGCTTTAAGAATTTGAACGATGAGGGTCTCGTTAATGACTCATTTAAGGTTTTTCTGTAACGCGAAATCCCTTTTTTTGTGGGTCTTCTTATTTAGCTCCTTAGGTCTTCAAGCCCAATTGGCGGGAGTTGAGAATTTGGCTGCCGGCCAGCCGGTGGACGCTTCCGGGCCCTTGTGGACCGGCTTCGATGCGAGTGGGTTAGCCGATGGAAACCCAGCGACGTTCGCGCATCCATTGGATGACAGCGGGTTATTAGGGTTTTATTTCGAGGTTGATTTGGGGAAGACCTATCGCTTGGAGCAGATCTTGATTCGGAATCGTGGGGACGGGTGTTGTCCGGAGCGGTTGAGTCATTATGGAGTTGAGATTTATGCCGATAATGGCGGAGAGACAGGGGCGCTAAATTGGTCGGCACTCATTCGGGCAGACGGTTCTAATTCGGGCGTAAGTGGCGTGGATAGGGTCAGTGGTGATTTGCATAAGGCTGGTACCTTTGGTGGTCGATTTATTCGGGTGGTCAATCGAGGTGGAGCGGCCTACTCACCGCAATTAGCTGAGATTGAGGTGTACGGCGGGCAGACTCCGGTGATTCGATTGTTTGAGGCTGAGAAGGATACCCTTCGTGCAGGGGAAGGCGGGACCCTTCGATGGGAAATAGCCAATGCAACACAGGCCTCCATGAGTTCGGGTATCGGACCCGTTGGAGTCACGCAGGGGACAGTCGCGATTCGTCCCTTAGTGACGACCCTCTATGAGCTCACTGCCAGTAATGAAGCGGGCAGCACCACGGTCCGATTGCGGGTGGGAGTGGATGTGGTTTTGGCACCGCCTCGGCTTACTGAGTTTGTGGCTGAGAACACCGCAGGACTACGAGATGAGGACGGTGAATTTTCGGACTGGATTGAGGTACAAAACACCAATGAATTTGGTTTAGAACTCGAAGGGTTTTATTTGACTGATGACGCGGCTGAACTGATTAAGTGGAGAGTGCCGAGTTTTCGGATTCCGGCGGGAGGTTTTTTTGTAATCTATGCTTCTGGGAAAGATCGGCAGAAACCGAGAAGTCAATTTCACACTAACTTTAAACTCAGTGGCGGCGGAGATTATTTGGGACTTGTTGATCGAGATGGGCGGACCGTATTGCAGCAGTTTCCGGCAGAGTATCCAGCGACGAAGAACTACCCCGGACAAGTTCGGAATCTGAGCTATGGAATAGATTCGGGTGGGCGGGTAGGATTTATGCGACCGCCTACGCCCTTGGGGACCAACGGAGTTACGGTACCCGGCTTTGTGGCGGACACGAAGTTTAGTCGAGACAGAGGATTTTACGACACGAACTTCACGGTAACTTTATCAACTGCGACACCTGGAGCGATGGTGCGATACACCACCAACCGGACTCTCCCCACCTCGAGTAGTGGTACGATTTATACTGGGCCCATTGAGATCACCGGGACGACCATTTTAAGAGCAGCAGCGTTTAAGGAGGCATTAGCTTCGACCGACGTCGACACCCAGACTTACCTGTTTCCCACCAACGTAATTAACTCATCGGTGATGCGGCGATCGATCACAACGAACGTCGTCTACCAATCGCAAATGAAGGCTGGGTTATTAGAGTTGCCGAGTATTTCGTTGGTAACCACTGCGACGATTAACGGATCTATCGAGGTTAAAACGTCCTTCGAGTGGTTGAGATCGGATGGAGGCGAAAGCATTCAGGCTGACTGTGGAGTTCGACTTTATGGGGGGGCCTACACTGATTTTGCGAAGAAAAGTTTTCGGATTTATTTCCGAAAAGAGTTCGGGATTTCGAAGCTGAAATATCCGCTTTTTGCAGGGCATGAACATGGACTCGCCGTGGCGGAAGAGTTTGATCAACTTGAGCTTCGATCCGGCTCGCACGATATGGAAATGAGGGGTTTCTATATGTCAAATATCTGCACCGACGACACCCTATTAGAGATGGGGCGATTGAATCCGCACGGACGTTTTGTGCATTTGTATCTCAATGGAATCTATTGGGGTATTTATCATTTGCGAGAGCGTTGGGGGGCAGCGATGCATCAGCAATATTTTGGCGGATCATCGACCAACTATGAATCAATTAACGGGAATTTGAATGTTGGGGGCTGGTCAGACGGCACCGTTTATGATGGAGACGGTTCGGTCTGGAAGAAGATCAAAAGTTTACGGAGTGACTATCAGGCGATTAAGAGTTGGTTGGATGTGCCGCAATTCACTGACTACATGATTATGTGGCTTTTTGGAGGTAGCGAAGATGAGTACCGGTGTGTTGGCCCGACGGTGCCTGGGAGTGGATTTAAGTTTTATCTCAACGATGCGGACGGTTGGTTTTGTGTCCCAAATTACTGTGCGGCCGGTAATCGCACTGGACGCGGCGCACCCGGCAAACAGTCGGGGGATGGTCCGGGCAGTTTATTTTCGATGTTGTTGAAGCAAGGTGATCCGGACTATGTAACTTTGGTTGCGGATCGCATTCACGCGGCTCTTTTTAGCTCTGGGGCACTGACACCAGGTCGCGTTGCGGCCCGATTGACCCACCGAACAGATCAGATTGATCGCGCCTTTTTAGCTGAATCTGCGCGGTGGAATTATCTAACCCCGGCAGCGTGGTTGACTCGGCGGAATTCTGTTTTGACATCGTGGTTACCAAATCGAACGGCAGAACTGGTGGGGCAACTCCGTTCGGCTGGAATTTATCCGTCCTTATCGGCTCCCATCTTAAGCAAACAAGGAGGAAGTGTGAACGAGGGTTTTGCTCTCCGTTTCTTGGGACCGCCGGGTGCGACGATTTGGTATACACTGGATGGGTCGGATCCACGTTTACCGGGAGGAGCGATTGCGCCGGGTGCATTGCGGTATAGCACCGGTGGTAGCACGGAGGTACTGATACCGAGTGGTGCCAGTTGGCGTTGGTTTACGGATGCGGTGGGTCTCGGTGCGAGCGATATTGTGGCGGGTCACGCGAGTTGGACTGTCGCCCAGTGGAAACATCCAGACTTTGCTGATAAGAGCTGGAAGGAAGGTCGAGCGCAGTTAGGGTATGGGGAAGGAGACGAGGCATCAGTAATTCCGTTTGGGGAAGCGAACAACAAGTGGGTGACATCCTACTTTCGGCATCGGTTTACGCTGACCAATATTACTGGAATCACCGAGTTACTCTTGGGACTCAAGCGAGATGATGGAGCGATTGTGTATCTCAATGGTCAGGAAGCAGCTCGGATGTCGATGCGAGTTGGGGCGGTAATCGGTACAACTCCGGCCGAGTCGGCTGCCGACGATGGTCAGTCCTTCAGTACGATTTCGATTAGTCCTGGGCGGTTGCGTCTTGGGACAAATGTCGTCGCCGTGGAGCTTCATCAGTCGACCCCGACCACCAGCGACGCGAGCTTTGATCTCGAGTTGGGGATCACCCGAAGCGGCGCGGCGGAAGGAACCTTGGTGACCTTAAGTAAGAGTACGGCCATCAAGAGTCGCGCACAGAATGGTTCTAATTGGTCTGCGCTCAATGAGGCTTTCTTCCAGATTGGACCTGCGGCGGTGGAGGCTGGGGATATCGTGGTGAGTGAATTAGATTTTAATCCACTCGGCGAAGATGGGAGCGAGTCGTTAGTCTTGGCTAACATTTCGGAACATGCGGTTGATCTGCGAGGCGTTCGTTTCACGGAGGGGATCACTTTTGCTTTTTCAAGTTATCGCCCGATGATTCTTGCTCCAGGCCAGCGTCTTATTTTAGCCAATGACCTCTTTAAATTTCAGCAGCGGCACGGAATTGACATCCCAGTTGAAGGGGTCTTTAGAGGGAAATTAAGCAACAAAGGAGAGCGAATCACCTTCGTGGATGCGACCGGTACACTGAGTCGTAGTTTCCATTACGAAACCAGAGCTCCTTGGCCAGAGGGGGCGGATGGAGGCGGCTTTAGTCTTGTCCTCGCGCATCTTGATTTGGGGCTCGATAACCCAAACGCGTGGCGCACGAGTGCAACGACTAACTCACTCCCCGGTCGGGTTGACGAGGTGGCTTTCGTGGGGAATCCGACCGAGGATATCGATGGAGATGGTCTACCGGCATTGCTTGAGTATGCGCTGGGCACTAGCGATAGGGATCCCGTTTCTGGGCCGAGTGCACTTCGTGGGGCCTGGATTGGAGAAAAAGATTTTGGTTTAAGCTTCAACCGAAACTTACGCACAAGGGGAGTCGTCTTGAGCGTTGAATCCTCTTCGGATTTGCGTGGTTGGTCGGCGGCGGAATTAAAGTCGACCCAAACAACGGGTGCGGGATTAGCGGTGGAGACCTGGGGCGTCGCGGATCGAGGGCAACCGGCGGTCTTCTTTCGAGTCCGAGTGAATCGAGCGCTCTAAGGTGACGACTTCCTCGTAGGTCGCACTTGACTCGTGCTAAAGGTCCAAAGAGGAAGGATCTTCACTCTATCTTGGCCCTGTTTTGCCCTTAAAAATAAGAGACTCCACTCGGTCTTGAACGAGGGAGTCGGCACGGGTCGATTTCGACTCGGAGTGCGCCTTTAAAGGCGGCGTTGATTAGAGTTCAGCGATGGATTCGTCGAGTTGACCAATGAGGTCAGAAATGGAGGAAACCGTTTCGTCGCCCATATTAGAAATACGGAAAGTCGTACCCTTGATTTTGCCGTAGCCCGCATCGATGAGGACACCCTGATTCTTCATGTTTTTCTGAAGCTTTGTTGCGTCAATCACGCGTCCGCCTGGTTTCGCACCGTTGTTAATGCAGACCAAGGTCTTGGATTCGAAACCGACTTCTGGAAAGAGCGTCAACCCGTGCCTTGAGGCCCAGTCACGCAGCATTTGATTTGTACGATTATGACGTTCAAATCGGGCGTCGAGGCCTTCGGCAAAAAAATCATCGAGTTTGGAGTCGAGTGCGTGAATATGAGAAATAGAGGGCGTGCTTGGGGTCATGTTTTCCCGAGCATTTTTCTCGAACTCGAGAATATCGAAATAGTAACCGCGGGTTTTGATCGTTGCGGCGCGAGCCAGTGCGGCAGGGGAACAGACGAAAACAGCTAATCCCGGTGGCAAGGCAAACGCCTTTTGAGTGCCGGCAAGCAGGACATCAATTCCTAATGCATCAAAGGCAATCGGCACAGCTGTCATCGAGCTCACCGCATCGATAATAAACATCACCTCCGGATATTTCGTCTTTAGCGCGGCGATCTCAGTCAGGGGGCTCATCGTGCCGGTACTGGTTTCGTTATGGATTAGAGTGAGGGCATCGAAGTGGCCTGTAGCCAATCGGGCATCGATTTGTTCGGCGCGGATCGGGGAACCCCAAGGGACTTGAAGCGCCTCGGCGTCCTTCCCCAATTTTTTGGAGACATCGAACCATTTATCGGAGAAGGCCCCACACATGCAGTTAAGAACTTTTTTCGAAGTTAAATTGGTCAGAGCACCTTCCATAACCCCCCAAGCGCTGGAGGTGGAGAGGTAAACCAGTTGCTGAGTTTGGAGCAAGGTTTGGAGTCGAGGTTGGATACCGGCGTAGAGGTCCTTAAACCCTTGCCCACGGTGTCCGATCATTGGGCGGGTCATTGCTTGGAAGGTTTTTGAACTGACCTCGACTGGACCCGGGATATGCAACTTTACATGTGCCATAGATGCGACGCCTAGTTTCCGACGCTTGGGCGATGATTCAAGGGCGTATTTTGGTGTATTCGGAAAAATGATGTTGGAGAGAAGCAAATTTGGCGGATGGATTGGGCTCGGGAGGGATTAAAAGAGAGACAAAGTGATGCCCGTTTTCTTGACTTGCCAAGGGGAGGGGCCGATACCTGAACGGAGTTTATGAGGTGCCAGTTCTGCAAGACTAAAGATGCGACGGTTCATGTGACCGAAATCGCTGACCAAAAGGTCAAGAAAGTGGATGCCTGTGCGGCGTGCGCGAAGGAGAAAAACTATGATGATCCGACGGCCTTTGCCTTAGCGGACCATTTGCTTGGGCTAGGGGCCTCGCAGAAAATGGAGGAAGCGGCGGAGGCGTTAGGAACCCTGAGTTGCAGCCAATGCGGCTACACGCAAGCAGATTTCAAGAAGAGTGGGCGGCTTGGGTGCGCTCACTGTTATGAGGTCTTCGCCGAGGGTTTAGATTCGGTGTTAAAGACGATGCACAAGGACACCCAGCATCGCGGTAAGATGCCGGCCGGAGTGCAAAAGACCAACCAGAGTGTTCGAATTTTGGAGCGCTTGTCTAAAGAGTTACAAAAGGCAATTCAGAAGGAAGATTTTGAAACAGCCGCACGGATTCGGGATGAAATAAAGGTGGCAAAAGTGGCCTCGTGATCGGAGATCGTAAACCAAGACGCCGATACTTGTATTTAATATGTCTATCCTCGATTTTTTAATTCCGCCTAGTGAAGTCAGTCGCCGCAGCGGTCCACACGATAAAATTGTTCTCTCGAGTCGGGTGCGGCTTGCTCGGAATTTGCGGAGCATTCCTTTTCCCAGTCACTCGAAAAAAGCCGATCGACTCAAAGCATTTGAAGCATTGATGCCGGTGGTGCGGGGGTTGGGTCAAATGGGGCCTACAGCGTTTTCGGAGTCGATGGATAAACTGCCTGCTCTCGAAAAGCAGTTGTTAGTCGAACGACACTTGATCAGTCGCGAACATGCCGCCAAGAACGCGGGGAGTGGTATTGTCTTGAACCGAGAGGAAACCGTCTGTGTGATGGTGAATGAGGAAGATCATTTGCGAATGCAGGCCTTGCAACCGGGTTTACAATTGCGACAGGCGTGGATGATTATCGACGGAGTAGATTCAGCACTTCAGGAGACTATTGAGTTTGCTTTTGCCGAAAAATACGGATTCCTGACCGCTTGCCCGACGAATCTTGGGACAGGTATCCGGGTGAGTGCCATGTTGCACCTTCCAGGGTTGGTGCTTGCCGAACAAATCAACCAGATCATTCAAGCGGTTAATAAGTTAGGACTCGCGGTCCGCGGCCTTTACGGGGAAGGGACAGAGGCTTTGGGTAATATTTTCCAAGTATCCAATCAAATGACCTTGGGCGAGACTGAGAACGACATTGTTGAACGCATTAACAAAGTGTTACTTCAGATTATTGAGCACGAGGAAAATGCTCGATTGGCCCAGTTGGAGAAGAAGCCAGCGGTGCTTTTAAACCATATCGGTCGTGCCTATGGTATCTTAGGAAATGCCTGGAGTATTTCCTCCAAGGAAGCACTGAATTTGCTGAGTTTTATGCGCTTGGGGATTGATATTGGATTGTTTCGCGAGACTCCAAAGGCTTTGGTCGACGAATTATTTCTTCGCAGTCAACCGGCCCATTTGCAGTTAGCCCATCCGTTGCGAGAAAAGTTGGGATCGGATGAGCGAGATTTGTTCCGGGCAGAGATGTTGCGGGAACGGACTGCGGGCTTCCCCAAGCCAGATGCGTCTTCATTGAGGAGGGGCGGCGGTCCGGTTTCGGATAAAGGGGAGATTTAATGGGGCGGAGGGTCATCTCAGTCCTGAGACCCTTGGCCTATGGCACATTAAAAAGAGCACCAAGGCACTGGTGAAACAGCGATTGGATCAGGCGTTGGTGGATCGAGGTCTTTGCGAAACTCGGACACAGGCGCAGAAGCGAGTGATGGCAGGTCAGGTGCGTTTGAATGGCCACCCGGCTCTGAAATCGAGTGATACGGTGCGAGCGGGAGACCAAGTTGAGCTTCTTACTTCGGACCGCTATGTGTCACGCGGGGGGCATAAATTGGAACATGCCCTGAAGTTTTTTGATGTTCATCCCAGTGGGTTGTGCTGCGCGGATATTGGCGCGAGCACCGGTGGATTCACCGATTGTCTTCTTCAACACGGAGCCTTGAGAGTGCATGCGATTGATGTTGGGCATGGACAGTTAGCGTGGCGCTTGCGGCAGGACCCGAGAGTCGTAGTACTAGAACGTACCAATGCCCGGCATTTGACCTCGGATCTCTTTGGAGCGGAGAAGGTATTTTTTGATCTGATCGTGGCGGATTGCTCCTTCATTAGTTTGCGTTTGATCTTACCGCCGGCAGTTCCGCTTTTGCGCTTAGGAGGGCGGATTTTGGCCTTGGTGAAACCCCAATTTGAAGCAGGGCGCGAGGCCGTTGATAAAGGAGCCGGAGTGATAACGGATCCCGAGATTCACGCGGAGGTTCTCCGAGATCTGGAGTTGTTTGTCGGCTTAAACCTGCCAGAACTCCAGTGGGCAGGAGTTACCGAATCGCCCTTGCTTGGGCCTGCGGGCAATAAGGAGTTCCTAGCCGAACTACGGAAGAGACAATGAAGGAAATCGCTGATTCCATTCAAAGAGTGGGCTTATTTGCAAATCCAGAAAAGCCACGGATCGCCGCAGTGGTGCGCCGGGCCCGCGTCTATCTGACGGAAATGGGCCGAAGCGTGTGTTGTGATCCGGCAACTGCCGCCCTAGTAGGCAGTGAAATAGAGACATCACTCGATGTCGTTTCCTTAGCCGATTGCTGTGATCTGATTTTGGTCTTTGGCGGTGATGGCACAATGCTGCGCATCGCCCGTCAAGTGGCAGGACGCTCGGTTGCAATCTTAGGGGTGAATGCTGGGCACTTGGGTTTTCTCACCACGATCAAGGCAGGTGAATTGACTCAGGGTTTAGCAGGAATTCTGCGGGGAGAATTTGAGATTGAAGAGAGAGTATTGCTTGAAGCGACTATAAATCAGAGCGGAACCCAAACTACCCAGACCGCTCTTAATGACTTTGTGCTGAGTCGGGGGGCCGCCTCCCGATTGATCGAGGTGGAGGTGGAGGTCAATGGCGAGTTGCTCACTCGCTATCGATGCGATGGTTTGATTGCCAGTTCACCGACCGGTTCCACAGCCTATTCCTTGGCGGCGGGTGGAGCCATTGTGAGCCCCGATGCGGAGGTGCTCACTTTGACCCCTATTTGCCCACATACTTTGTCCATCAGGCCGGTCGTAGTTAGTCTCAATGCCGTAGTCAAGGTGACGCTCTTGAGCCGTCGTCAGGTGGCTATTGTCGCGGCGGACGGGCACCAGCAGACCAATCTGACGGGTGGCGATACTCTAATTATCCGGCGAAGTTCCAAGACGGTCCGGTTGCTTCGTCCTTTTGAAACCACGTTTTTTAGTACTTTACGCGCCAAGTTTGGATGGAATGGAAGCAATCTTTAGTTCGAGTCAAGCGAACCACGAACGACTGTCCCGCTTCTGCCTCACTGACCGCTAACAAAATGGGAGAGGGACACAATTCGGTCAAAAACCGCCTTTTCTAGGGGCATCACGCTGAGTCTGCTTTGACGGATTAAGGGCATATCCCTAGTCACGGCGTCTGCTTTTAAAGTCTCCAGACTCACGGGGTGCAAAAAAGTCTCCAACGCGGCGATATCCACCGCCGTCCAGTCTCCCTCAGTGGCCGTGGGATCTGGGTAACTTTCCCGTACCACGGTAGCGATACCCACAATTTGTTTGCCGGTGACACTGTGATAATAGAGAACAGAATCACCGACGCGCATGGCCCTTAAACTGAGGCGGGCTTGAAAGTTTCGGACCCCAGTCCACGCAGTCTGGCCGTCGGCCCACAACTGTGACCACGGATACGCAGCAGGTTCTTGTTTCACTAGCCAGTGTCGTTTAGACATCGCCACAGACTGAAGGGGGCCTGTATCCCCGCAAGCCTGTAACGCTGTGGGGCGAAATTTCCTCAATAGATCGAGGATCATTCGGCTTCAAGCCAACTCAGGAAGAGTCCAACATCCTTGGGTGCATCAAGATGAACGAAGCCGTTATGTTGGGTTGATCGCGCAGATCCGTGACTGTGATCATGCTTATTATGTGCTTTCGACACCGTCGATCAGCGACCTCGAATATGATCTTCTCTATCGTGACTTGCTCGAATTGGAGGCGGCGAACCCTGACTGGGTGACCCTAGATTCACCGAGTCAAAAAATCGGTGGAACTCCTAGCACAGAGTTCGCTCGGATAGAGCATTTGAGACCGATGCAATCGTTGGAGAAGGTAGAGGCGTCCAAGTTTCCCGACTCGAAGATGGAACCAAATCGAGAGAAGCGGAGTCGTGAGCAAGATGAGGCAACCCTGGAGAAGTTGACGGCGTGGGAAATAGGAATTCGAAAACAGGTAGGTCGTGATTCTGTTCCGCTGATTATGGAGCCGAAAGTGGATGGGGTTTCGGTGAGTGTGCATTATCGTTTTGGTAAACTTGTCCTTGGGGTGACCCGAGGTGACGGCCAAAAGGGGGATGATATCACCGCCAATATTAAAACCGTGCGATCGATTCCCTTGGAATTAAATTTAATTAATCCGCCCGCTTTGCTGGAGATCCGAGGCGAAGCCTATATGACTTTGGAGGATTTCAAGACGATGAATACGAGCTTGGCCGTGGCTGGCGAGAAGGCCGCTCCAAATCCGCGTAACGCGACTTCAGGAGCCTTAAAGCAACTCGATTGGCGAGTCACAGCGCAACGACCCATTCGAGCGGTCTTTTATGCTGTTGGGGCTTGTGAGGGCATCCGTTTTGAGAGCCATTCGGAGATGCTTGAGCGTTTTGCCGAGATGGGATTGCCTACCCAAAAGATAGGGTGGCGTTTTGCTAATATGGACTTGTTGTTGGCTGTGTACCGAAGCGAGGTGGTTGCTGGCTATGAGGATGAGCACGATTTGCGCGGACGATTGCCTTACGAAATCGACGGGGTGGTAATCAAAGTGGATGCCTTTGCCGATCTGAACTGTATTAAAGACAAACGGCGGGTGCCTGGCTTTGCTATCGTCCATAAGCCGATTCCTTGGATTACCCCTGCTGAAACCGTGCTGCGGGCCATTACCGTGCAAGTAGGGCGGACGGGAGTGCTCACTCCAGTGGCAGAATTAGATCCGGTTTTTGTGCAAGGATCGACCATTGCCCGCGCCACATTACATAATGAGGTTGAGATTCGTCGGAAAGATATCCGCATTGGCGATACTGTGGTGGTGCGTAAGGCGGGGATGGTGATTCCTGAGGTGTCGGAGGTCCTCCGCTTGCGGCGTCCCGAGGGGGCAGTCTGTTTTGATCTCGTGGAGCATTTAGGAGGTAAATGTCCCTCATGCCAGGGCCCAATTGTGCGGGAGAAAACCTCCGACGGACTAAGCAATGAAGTGGCGTGGCGCTGTCCTAATCATCAGGGATGTCCCGCTCAGAAGACGAGCCGTCTTAATTATTTTGCCCACCGGCGGGCCCTCGATATCGAGTCCTTGGGGGAAACAGTCGCAGAAGCATTGGTCGGGAAGGGCTGGGTCAATGAGCCTTTGGATCTTTTTGAACTGACCGTGGAGCGATTGGGGACATTAAATTTGGGCACTGAGACGGACCCTCGGATCTTTGGAGAGAAAAATGCGACGAAGGTGATTGATGCGGTCAGCCGTGCCCGTGAGCAACCCCTTCATCGATGGCTGATTGCCTTGGGTATTTCTGGGGTCGGCGAGGTGATGGCTCTCGAAATCGCTCGTCTCCACCTTGATCTAGCCGCAGTGGCGAGTTCAGAAATCCTCAATGGCATCGGGCGTTTTAAGGAGTTACAAAACTTGATTGGATCAAAGTCGGCAGCGGAACTGCCGCCAACGCTTTGGGAAAAAGAAGAGCGACGATTGATGATTGAAACTTGGAAAGCGGAGATGGGACGAGTGGGGGATCGATTAGTGGAACTTGGAGCAGCCGAAATGAGTGTGGCTTGGTTGAAATTGCGAGAAACGAAAAGTTCAGCTGTCCCAAAATATTTACCAAAGATTGAGTTTGTTGCGGCTGCAGCGATGAAGGAGTTTCTGTCATCTGAAGTTGGATGTCGGATACTAATTCGGATGAGAGAGTTAGGAATTCGTCCGATATCCGAAAGTCGTTTATCGGGATCGGAGGAAGGGCTATTAAAAGGAAAGATTTTCGTTTTGACCGGGACCCTATTAGGAATGGCCCGGGAGGAAGCGGGCCGAAGGATTCGAGAATTGGGCGGCAAGGTGGTGGGATCTGTGAGTGGGAAAACTGATTATTTGATTGCGGGTGACAGTGCCGGATCGAAGTTAGAGAAAGCGCGGGAGTTAGGAGTCCCCATTCTTGATGAAGCCGGATTACTGCAGTTGCTAGAGGGGGGCGCGAATTTCGAAAAGACCGCATCAACTGTGCCGAGCCCAGAGTAATTAGAAAAACTCTACGGCATCAGGTCGGAGAGGGAAGAAGGTGAGAAATTAAGTCGGTCTAGAGTAACCTGTTAGAACCCAGAGCGACGATGAACCAAGGGATCTCAGAGCGAGATTGGAAAATTTTCCGAGAGTTGTACACGATTGCTGAGGAGCGTTTGTGTGCGCGAATTTTGACGGAAGCACGGGTGGAAATAGACCGTGAAGGGACCACAGCCGAGCAGCGGTATAGAGAATTATTGGGAGTTATTGACTCAGGTATGGCGGATTTGGAGCGCGGATTTGATGCCCCGAGTCGTTCCAATGCCTTCAGTCAGTTGGTGATTATTCATCATCTGGGATTATTGACCGGAAACGAGCTGCGGCGATTTTCCGCAGAAACATTGGCCTATGTGGAAGCTTATGGGCCGATCCCACCCGAGTAGTAAATGAGGCGACCCAGGTTGGCGAAAGAGACTGGCCCATACTCAGTGCCATCCAGAACCCCGATTTGAAGAGGGCGCAGCAAGGTCGAACGGAAGAAAATGCTCGAATCGAATTTTTGTTCATCTGCACAGTGACCTCAGTATGCAGAAATTTTTCTCAAATTCGTTTGTTTTCCATTTCACCTTTTGTCGGAGTTATTGGACTGTCAAAAAATGCGTCCCAAAGTATTCAGCCTTAGAAAAAAAGGGTCGACTTGGCTCCTTCTTTTCTGGGCGATGGGTTGGTGGGATTTAGCGCATGCGAGTCGTGCCAATTGGATGAGCGGCACCGTCCATGGCTCCCCTGAACCACCACCTAAAGTGCGGATTGAACGTGTTTATCCGTCATTGAGTTTCCCGGATGCCGTTGAACTGCAGCACGAACCCGCATCCGCCCGATGGTGGGTGCTCAGCCAAAGTGGGCGGTTAGTCAGTTTTGCTGATCAATCGGAGGTGACTACCGTGCAAACAGCTCTGGAATTGTCCTTAATTTATCCGAAGATGAGCCAAGCTCTTGGCTTTGCGTTGCACCCTGGTTTTGCCACTAACCGATTTGTATTTGTCGTTTATACAGTGAACGACGGTCAAGAGGATGGGTCACGACTTAGCCGGTTTCGAATGGCATCGATGACTTCAACGCTCGTCGATGCCCATTCTGAGAAAATTTTATTAACCTGGCGCTCGGGAGGTCATAACGGGAGTGCATTACGTTTTGGACCCGACGGTTTTCTCTATATTTCCACCGGTGATGCCGGTTCACCTGAGCCGCCAGATCCGCTCAAGACCGGACAAAATCTGGATGATTTGTTAAGCTGTATTTTAAGGATTGATCCTGACAAAGCCTCCGAGGGGCGAGCGTACTCGGTGCCCTCGGATAATCCCTTTGTGAAGCGTCCAAACGCGCGGCCTGAGATATGGGCCTACGGATTTCGCAATCCTTGGCGGATGGGTTTTGGACCCGATGGAGCCCTGTGGGTGGGGGATGTGGGGTGGGAGTTATGGGAAACCGTTCACCGAGTGACCTCAGGATACAATGGGGGATGGAGTCGGATGGAAGGACCTCAAATTGTTTACGGAGAGATCCAACCTCCCACCCCAGTACAGGCCCCAGTGAAATCGCTGCCGCACAGTGACTTTGCCAGCGTCACGGGGGGGTGTTTTTATCGAGGAACAAATTTGCCTTGGATGTCGGGTGCCTTCGTCTTTGGCGATTTTGAAACCGGTAAGATCTGGGCCTTAAAGCAGGTGGATGGGCGCATGGCTTTGGATGAGGAACTTTGTGACACAGCTTTAAAAATTGTCACATTCGCTCCGAATTTAGCCGGTGAAGTGTATTTGTTGGATTACGGCAAAAAAGGGGGAATTCACCGTTTAAGCCCCAACCCAACAACAGACAAGCGAGGTACCTTTCCGCGTCAGCTATCGAAAACGGGTCTCTTTGCGGACATTCGTCAGCAAGTGACGACGACCGGAGTGGTCGCTTACAGTATTGCAGCGGAAAGATGGTCGGATCAGGCGCAATCTCGACGTTGGTTGGCGGTACCTGGGGCAGGTGTGGTGAGACCCCTGACGGCTGCCGAATCCCAAGATCGTCGTTGGATTTTTCCTTCTGATTCGGTGTTGGTTAAAACGCTTTCTATCGAGCGGAATGTCGGTGGGGCTAAGTCACTGCGACCGATTGAAACCCAGCTATTACACCAAGACGGCGAGGCGTGGCAGGCCTATTCTTATCGATGGAATGAAGCCGGTACGGAAGCGGATTTGGTGGGACAAGCGGGAGAGACCGTAGAGCTAAAGATAGCAGATACCGCTGTTTCGGGTGGTGTTCGGCTGCAAGTTTGGAGGTTTGCCTCCCGAGCGGAATGTCTGCGCTGCCACAATCCCTGGTCTGGTCCTCCATTGGCCTTTAATTTTGAACAATTAGCTCAAACCCGCGCAGGCAATGAGCTGGAACGGTTAACCCGTGAAGGCTTTTTGGCGGCCCATCCGGGGAGAGGAACCCTTCCCTCACTGGTTGATCCCTTTGACCGAGGCGCACCGTTAGAAATCCGAGCTCGCTCCTGGCTCCATGCCAATTGCGCTTCGTGCCACAGGTCAGGTGCCGGCGGCGCAGTGGCGGCCTATTTCAACCTCGATCGCCCTCTTTCTGATTCCCGATTGGTGGCTATTCAACCGGCACGAGGCACCTTTGGCATTGATGATGGGCGAATAATTGCGCCGGGTGAACCGTGGCGTTCAATTGTTAATTATCGGATCAGCACCGAAGGGGCAGGGCACATGCCTCCCTTAGGATCACGCACCGTCGATGAAGCAGGAGCGGATTTGATCCGAGCTTGGATAGAAACCCTCGGACCTCAAAAAAGAGTGCCCACTGAGATCCGTCCAGAAGCCATGAGTACAGAGGATGCCTTGGCGTTTTTGGGGAAAATACCTCGTCCACCGGTGTCGGTTACCCAAGCAGCAATGAAATCTTCCCGCGGACCAGTGCGTGATTTGTTTCAGCGGTTTCTGCCCCTTTCAGAACGCAGCGCAAGGTTGGGAGCCGGTTTTCTAACTGCCACGGTTTTAAGCCGTGTTGGTTCACCTGAGCAGGGTCGAATTGTGTTTGGAGAGGCGACGGGGCCCAATTGTCTTGGCTGCCATGCGGTTGGAGGAAAAGGGGGGGCTTTTGGACCAACGCTCGAGGGTCTTGCAGGGCGAATGAATCGTGGAGAAATCTTGGAGCATCTCATTGATCCTTCGAAACGTGTCGCACCTGAATTCAGTCTTCACCGCGTAGAAATGCGAGATGAGGTCGTTTATCAAGGATTTGTGGTCAGTCGGGATAAAGGAGAATTGAGACTGCGATTGGACGATGGCCGAATCCTCGGTTTAAAATTAGGAGAAATAGCTAAGGAGACAGTCTCGCCCGTATCGGCGATGCCGGAGGGCTTATTGGATGCCTTGACCGCAACCGAGGCGGCCGATTTATTGGACTACTTGATGACACTTCGATAAGTCTCAGCGAGGAGATAAATCGGTCTAAACCGGGGCCGAGAAAAAACTCAGACCATTTCCGAGGTCCAATAAAGAATACGACTGCAGGTTGGGCAGGGAGTGATTTCAGCTTGGCCTCGAGTTGAGACCATGGCTTGAGTGGTAAGCTGCATGTGGCAGCCGCCACAAACGCCACCGTGAACGCCGACGATGGCCGGATCGCCTTTAGTTTTGAGCAGGTTTTCGTAACGATGAAGAACGGCGTCATCGAGCGGTTCAGCGGCGAGATCACGTGCGGTTTCTGCGACCTCCAGTTCAGCTTCGAGTTTGGCTCCACGGGCATCAAGGTCGGCAAGGTACCGGGACGTTTCTGCTTTAGTTTCAGCCAATTGCTTGGTGGCGAGAGCCAGTTCACGGGCGCAACCATCCGCCTTTTCCATTAACTCCAACTGTTGATCCTCAAGATTTGAAATCTCCGTCTGGCTTGTGGCGATCTGATGCTGATAAGCGCGGTATTGCTCGTTGCTTCGCGTGTCGTTTTGCTGTGCTCGTACTTTGTTGATCCGCTCCTTCAAAGTGTCGACCTCGAGCTCCAAACGCTTGCGATCGCTTTCCACGAGTTGGGACTGTCGCTTGGCGGTATCGAAGTCGGTGGTGGTCTTGCTGGCTTTGTTTTTAAGATAGAGCCTTTGACCCGGTACCGCCGTCAGTTCGGCCTGGATGCGGGTAAGGCGGCGATCGCGATCCTGCAGGACGAGAAGGTGTTGAAGGGCTGGTAGCATCGGGCGAACTCTATTGGTACAAGAGCCTAGGCGTCAACGATAGGGGTGAGACCCTAATCAATTAGCCCATTCTTCGACTGGCGGAATCGCTACTGCCCCGTATAGTCAGTTTCAATGAAATTAAATCCGGTTCTTTGCCCTGCTGTCTGGGCAACTGTCGTCGCGGTTTTACTTCCGGCCAGTTCACTGGTTTCCAAGGCCAGTCCTGGCTTGGATTTGGCGCGTCAACTCAATGAGGCCTTCGTCGAAGTAGCCGAGTCTGTCTCGAAATCGGTGGTGGTTATTCACGTTCGATCGCGAGGTGATCGGATGACTGAACCGGAGGGTAATCCATTTCTTGAACAAATGCCCGAAGAGCAGCGGGAGCGGATGGAGCAATTCTTCGAGTTTTTTCAGGGTCAAGGACGAGGTGGGCGCCGCCCCAAAGGTCGCGAATCAGAGGGAGGCGGTGGTTCAGGTGGATCCAGTGCACCGTTGGTCAGCGGGCAAGGTTCTGGGATGGTGATCAGCAAAGAGGGCTATATTCTGACCAATAATCATGTTGTGGAAGGGGCCGAAGAAATTGTGGTTAGTATGCGCGATGGGCGGGAAATCAAGGCTGAGATTCGAGGGCGTGACCCGGAATCGGATTTAGCCGTCATCCGTCTGAAAGAAAGCCTGCCTGATTTAGTTCCGGTGCGTTTTGCGGATTCCGATAAAGTGCGCGTCGGTGAATTTGCCATCGCCATTGGTGCTCCCTTTAGACTCGAATACAGTGTTACCTTCGGGCACGTCAGCGCTAAAGGGCGTGAAGTAGGGGAGATGCGTGAACTTACGGATCAAGATTTCCTACAAACCGATGCCAATATTAATGTCGGGAATTCGGGTGGCCCTTTAGTAAACATCGACGGGCAAGTGATTGGTGTAAATTCGATGATTCGCACTTCGATGGGAGCTCCGGTGGGTATTGGGTTTGCGATACCCTCAAATTTGGCACGGGAGATTAGTTCTCGATTGATCGATGACGGCGTTTTTTCTCGCTCGTGGCTGGGTATTTCGATTGCGGATCTGCGCGAGTTCCAGCAGTTGCAAGAAATTCAGACCAAGGCCACCAATGGGGTTCTTGTGCGTCAAATTCAATCAGGCGGCCCTGCGGAGAAAACAGAATTACGAGCGGCTGACGTGATTATTGCAGTGGACGGCAAGCCTACCCCGAATACACGCATTCTGCGGGCCATGGTCTCTCGAAAAAAATCAGGAACGGCAGTCATTCTCGATGTGGTCCGAGGAGACGAAACGGTGAAGGTGAAGGTGACCGCGGGAGAACGGCCGACCCAAGATCAAATGGCGGCAGCACGGCGACCCAAGCAAAAGAAGGAAGCCCCAGTAATGGAATTAGGAATGACTGTGCGTGAGTTGACCGAGGAATTATCTAAGAAATATAAGGTAGATCGAGCCGATGGAGTGATCATTACCGAGATTGAACCGGGCTCCTTGGCAGAGAGATTTGAGCTCAAAGTAGGAGACGTAGTAACGGATATTAACCATGAACCGGTGACGAACGTGAAAGAGTTTCGCGAGGAAATTCGCAAAGTTAAAGGACGGGTGTTGGTGAGTTTTATCCGTGATGGCAACAAACAATTTGAAGTCTTAAAAGAACGTTCCAAGTAACTTTAAAACGCCGTTTAAAGCCCCGTCTTCAAAGTGTGCTTCAGATGAAGACCTGATCGAATCCCCGACAGCTAAAGGCCAGAGTAGGAAAGATCTTCCGAGGCCTGCAGTTGCACTGGGGTGACCTTTTCAGTGCCCTGCTGGAAGCGAGTACGCAACACCGATTCAGTGCTTTTGCCACCGTAGGTTACTCCGGCCTTGGAATTGCTCGAAGGCCACGGCATCTGAGAGGTTCACCCACCCCCGGGTGACCTTTGCGCCTCACACCTTATCCGGTCAGTACTCAAAAATTGGAATGAGCGCACGCTGCGTGAAGTCATTCACGAGATCGCGGCGGAGGCCTCCTCCAAAAACAATAAACGCCATCAAAACAAAGCTTTTTAAAAATTATTTTAAATATTTTCTTGCTAGAATTTGAGCTTTGTTGAATTGCTATCGCTTCCCTCTACTCGAGCGCTTATGAAGCTAAATAAAATTCAAGTCCGTCGGTCGGGCTTCACCTTGATTGAACTCTTAGTCGTGATTGCGATTATTGCAATTTTGGCTGGTATGCTGTTGCCCGCCTTGGCTAAGGCGAAATCCAAAGCGCTGTCGGTTTCATGTCTCAGTAACGGCAAACAACTCGGGCTCGCTTGGTTCATGTACACTGGGGACTTTCGTGATGCCTTGGTGCCAAATTTTATTGGAAGTCCTCTTTCTTGGATTCCTGGTGGGAACGATGTCAACTCACTTCCAGGGGCTACTAATGTCTTGGCCATCATGAAGGGTTTACTTTATCCGTTTAATTCGTCTCCGGCGATTTATGTCTGCCCCGCCGATGATTTTAAGCTGAAAGGCCGGCCCTTCAAGCGAGTTCGTAGTTTCTCGATGAACGGCCAAATGAATAGTGACGTGGACTGGGTCAACCCCAAGTATCCCGTCAGTCGGAAGCACTCGGATATTATTGCGCCCTCTCCCTCCCAAGCGTGTGTTTTCCTTGATGAGAGTTCGGTCACTTTAGAGGACACCTACTTCGCTATTCAGGTCGACAACAAAGTATGGCAAAATGACCCATCAAATCGACATAACAAGGGGGCTAATCTTGCCTTCGCTGATGGCCATTCGGAGATTTTTAAGTGGGTTGAACCAGACACCGGTAAACATGGATTTGATGCACCTGCAAAAAAGCCGATTGACCGTGATTTCGAGCGTATGAAGGTGACGATTGCAATCCCGAGGTAACTAAGCGGGTCCAAAGCAGTCTCTCCGTCCGTCGGTCTCCCAAGATCCTAACAGCCTCGCTAGAGGCTAAGGCCTCGACTCTAGCCCCCTAGGGCGTTTGGCTGGCAGGCTCATAGGACAGGGCGGGAGTCTATGATCAGTCGGAGGGCGAGGCTTGGGTGTCGATGGTAGAGTTTGAAGAAGTGCGCCAAGGGTTGACTTTGCTCGGAGGGGATCAGGGCCAAGAGGACGCGGCTTTCGGAGACTTCGCAGTCATCCTTCTTGCCGTGGGCCGCGGTCATGGCGACGGGGCGTCGGTCCTCGTGACGACACAGTGTGACGATCATACCGCATTTGCCGTTGCCGACGCTCTTGCCGTCCAAAGTCAGGCTGCGGGGCAACAGTCCCGCATGGGCTTGCAGGAAGGCGGTGAGAGCGTGTGCACAGGCCGCGGAGTCGTTAAGCTTCCCAGCAGGTCGTTGAGCGCGTCGTAGCCGGGCATAGTGAGCCGCCGGCTTTGCTTGTCGCGCACGCAGAGTCCGAGGGCTTGCCGCTGGTTCTGGGTCAGACCGGCCACTTTGCGCCAAAGGTCGAGCACGTCGCGCGCCCCTATGTACAACGACGATTATTATTCCCAGGGGGAAGAATAATTGTCGTTGTACACCCCTCTGAGCAAGCCCAGCGCGATCAACCCCAGCTTGGCCGGGAGCGGGTGCCGCCGGCTGGTGGCGGCACGCGGATCGGGCACTTGCCGAAAGGCCTGCCGCAGGTTTTCGATTTGGGCGACTTTGAGCGGGCTGCGAGCACCGCCGCCCTCACTCTCGGCGGATTGGCAGGCTTGGGGTAACTCCCGAGCGCACATCAGCGCGTACGCATGGGGGCCAGTTCTTTGAGCCAGAGTTTTTTGGGACGGTCGTTGGGAATGTAATAATCGTTAGGGTTCTGCGAGTAGCCTTTGGTCAGGCCTGCCTGCACCCAGTTGGTCGCCTTGCAAACGGTGCCGGCGTGACTTTCTGGGTCGCTGAAACTCTCGGCCAACAATGGCCGATAGCCATGTTGGTTTTCCCACTGGCTGCCGAGTTCCCTTAGCCCAGCGCCGAGGCATTGGCTAGCCAGATTGGGGCGGCGCGTGGCCTCCAAGACTAGGAAACGGCGCAGTTGCACCACCAGCTTCAAGCGTTTGGAGCGGGTCACCGGATCCCAACCCACGGTTTGATCCCGCCCCGGCAAATGCCAAGCCGCCGCGCACCAGACCAGCACAGCCACCAGGTTGCCTTCCTCCCACACCAACTGACAGAGCCGATCCCCGGCTTCGCTTCCCTCCCCTAGGCCATGTTCTCGGCCCAAGGCCACTTTGGCCTGCCGCCATTGCGAGGCCGAATGGGCTACTTGAACCGTCAGCTTACCCAGTTGTTGCGACTGGGTCCCGCTGTTCGAATTGTCAGGTGTATTCACCAACGTAGGGCAACATTTTCAGCGGCTTATGTTTAGCCGTTTCTTTTACCCCCTTTCCATCGGCCCTTTCCAGCCACCAGCCAAACGCCCTGTGGGCAGCCCCAATTCGCCGAAGCCCGATCATCCCACGTCGATCCGGTCTCCAATTCACAGCCCACCGACGAAGAATTTCTGATCGAGGAGCAAATCATGCCCAACTACGAAAACGTCATCACTGATTAAGCACCTACAACTCGTGCAACGCAATTCGCTGCCCAAAAACGGCAACCAAAAGCCCTAAAATGACAAATCCCTTTCATAAAACGTCACCCAGACAACGCACGACGCACCTAGGAAACCTTCAGGCACTAAAAAGTTAGATCACCATAAGAAAACTAAGCCAACAGACACCTTGACAGCATATCTTCGGGGGAAATACAATACTTAAGAGGTTCGTCAAAACTAAATTTTCATTTACCCTCCGCGTCAGAAAAGCAAATTCCTATCAATTTTACACACAAACTAAAGTGCGATTACAGCGAACACAGAAAGACAGCTTGGCATTACATAAAGACACATTACACAGTCTGTGTTAGATGCTGATGAAAGCCTAAGCCAGTGCATGTTCATGAATGTAAAGGGTCTTCTAAGCAATATCACATCTGATTTAGTCTGGCTACCTAGGGCAAGCGATTTTAGCAATGATCCTAATCAGAATTTTAACCGGTCGGATTATCTGGGGAGAATAGTAAAGACTAGCTCTGGATTACGCTGGCATAAGAAACTGCATAAACTAATCAAGGCAGACGAAGACACAAACCAATTGAACCTGTCACCACACCTAGACTTTGCCATCATTCATACAAAGCCCATAACACAGGTAATAATAATCAGCAATACCTGGCAAATTATACCGAGAAAGAGAACCAAGATTTAATCTAATATGCTCCACCTACCTGATGTAACGCTAGCAATGTTTAATACGCTTGATCCTTTAGACGGTGCTATAGTATTTAATCACACCATAAACCAGATCAAGTTTGGCGATACCCTGTTTGCCAGCCTACAACGCCCTGAAAACCTTAAGGATAACGTTAGGTTTATTAAGGTTAGCGAAGCTGGACAACATGCCTACAATAGTTTTACCATCTCAAAACTAGCCAGCCATATTCAGACCAGCCATGCATTGATAATCCATACAGATGGCTTTCCTATCAATCTGGCTAAGTGGAATCCAGACTTTCTAAACTATGATTACATTGGCGCTTTGTGGCCTAAAGAATGGAACCTACATCCTGAATATAGAAATGGGAATGGCGCAGGTTTGAGAAGTAAGAGACTAATGGAAGAAACAGCTAAACTGTCCTATCCCGACTATTCCAAGCCAGAAGATACATTTGTTAGCATAGACAACAGGGACTTTCTCGAATCAAAAGGCATCAAGTTCGCACCAAATTCCCTAGCCGCAGACTTTTGCCTGGAAGCATTTAACAGCGATTATCCTAGAACCTATGCAGATGTGTTTATGTTCCATGGTTCACCTAGAAACTATAATACGAACGATATTATAGATAGAGTCCTGAAACATAATTTACCGCAGAGTGCAACCTCGGCCCATTGCATGGCTCATGCCCTGCGAAAGCTCGGGCGCAAGGTCGAGGCTAAGAATGCTTATGAACAAGCCCTTCACGACGACCCTCTCAATGAATCGGCGCGGGTAGAGTTCGCAGTCTTCGAGGCAGAGGAGGGCCAGATTGTTCCAGCCCTCACCCTGCTGCACGCGGGCATCCAGCTGAACCCTATGCAGGCCAGGGTCTGGGAGACGGGTGGAGCCCTTTCGCTCCGCCAACGCGACACCCTAGAGTTCGCCCTAGACTGGAGCGGCGAGGCCCTCAAGCACCTGCCCGACCACCCCACCTTGCAGCGGCAGCGGGCGGAGATCCTCTTGCTGAACGGGCATGCTCACGAGGCCCTACCACTCTGGTGCGAGATGTCACGGCCCAACGATGCGGACAGTTCCTCCGGCCTCATCCTCTGCCGCCTGTTCGCAGGCGAGTCGCAGTCGGCCGTGCCGCCGGACCGCGAAATGGCCGTCAGCCAAGATCTCATCCGGCGATACCGACAGTCGGTGGAAATGGGCCTCGACGGCTGGGTCCACGCCTTGCACCAGCGGGTCGATACTCTTCGTAAGACACTGCCCTCGGCTGCTCGCTTCATTGATCTGATGTCGTCGAGTGACTGATAGGAAATTGCTTTTTGACGGGGAGGGGAAAAAGGCGAATTGGTTTTTAGTGGACTAATTTCGACCTTAAATGTAGGCCCATAGCCGCCTCCATGGTTCCCAATTCGTTCTACTTGGGTGTAGCCTGCGCGGATGAACACAATGGTACCGTCTCGGAAGCGCCGTGGTCTTGCTGAAATTCAACTACGGATCGCTGAATTTAAAAGCTCGGGACTCTCGAAGACTGAGTTTGCTGCGAGATTGGGGGTTCATCCTCTTTCGATGGATCGCTGACTACGGATCACTCATCCAACCCAGTCATCACAGCCACCACAGCACACCCATTCAATCGCCTCCCAAAACAGTCCAGCCTTCGTTCCCGTGCTCTGCACGCCGTCAGCCTCGGCGAGTTCTGCCGAGTGGCCGGAAATTGTTGCCCCATCCGGTTGGGCTCTTCGACTACCCCTAGGTTTGGATCCCTCAACCTTGCGGTCCATTCTTGATATTCTTCCCAGATGCTGAGCTTTCTCTCCAACCTTCAGGTCGATCTCGCGGCCGGTCAGACCGATCTTCGCAAGTCCTTCGATCCACTGGCCGGGGTGGTGCGCAGTTCACTGCAATTGGATCCTCTTTCGGGTCACCTTTTTGTCTTCAGCCATCAGCGTCGTCATCGGGTCAAAATTCTTTTCTGGGATAAGTCGGGCTGATGGCTTTGCGCTAAGCGCCTAGAAGCAGGCACTCTGGCTGGGAATAATAATCGTCGTCGTACACGCCAGTCCGGTTCGGAGGGAGGGGTGGCCGACAACGGACATACCTACCCCTACCAGACCTGTCTAGCAGAGGTGTGTACAACGACGATTATTATTCCCAGGGGGAAGAATAATTGTCGTTGTACAGAGGTGCGCGTCAGAGTTTGTAGGGGACACGGATGCCAGGCTCTTTCTCGGAAAAGTCCCGCGTGTTGCGCGTGACAAGAATTCTTCCCAGTTCCCTGGCTGTGGCCCAGATGATCGCATCCGGCAGTTTTATGCTGTGTTGACGCC
>CAMDGV010000012.1 GCA_945898055.1 Akkermansia muciniphila
CTGCGGAACCCGCTGTCCGCCATCCAGGGTTATGCTGAGATGATCATCGAGGATGCTCAGTCATTGGCTCACCGCGATTTAGAAGGCAATGGGCAGCGTATCCGTGAAGCCGCCAAACGCATGACCGAAATGGTTCAAAATTTCCTCGACGCCAATCGCATTGAGCGAGGGGAACTGAAGCTCAACATGGCGATCTCCGATCTAAGTCCGTTGCTTCAGTCGGTGCTTGAAACCCAGAGCCCGCACGCCACCGCTAAGGGACAAATGATTCAACTGGAACTCCCACCGACACCGACTTTGGCGCTAGCGGACGTGAGCATCACCTTCCAGGTTTTTGAAAATCTCGTTTCCAATGCGGTTAAGTACTCGCCACCAGGGAAGAAGATTTTTGTTCGCTTGAAGGCAGAGGCAGGCGTGGTCCGCTTTGAAGTGGAGGATCAAGGCCCAGGCTTGAGCAAAGAGGATCAGAAAAAACTTTTCGGCAAATTTGCACGTCTCAGCGCGAAACCCACCGGCGGAGAACATTCGACAGGGCTGGGGCTTTCCATCGTGAAACGATTGGTTGAGGCGATGAACGGCAAAGTGTGGTGCGAAAGTGAGTTGGGAATGGGCGCAAAGTTCATTTTCACGATCCCACAGCCCATCGAACGATGAAAAGCGAAGCGGGCGTGAAAACTGATCGGAAATTGCTTTTTGACAGGGAGGGGAAAAAGCGGATGAGGTCTTACGCAAAGACGCGGAGACGCAACGATTTGAGTGGAATCAGTCGTGCTGCCTCCGCCTTCTTTAGCAAGAGCGGCGTTGTTGGCTTGTCCTGATCACCTCTGCTGGGTGCCTGGTTCAAGGGGAAGCGATCGCGATTCCGTTCGGCGCGTCATTTCGGCTGGGGCGTTTCCGAGGCCCATTGAGCATTCGGCCCAACCACGTGTAGCGAACGAGGAACTGATAGGTGAGCAACAACAAGGCGATGAGGACTAGGGATAACAGCGGTAGCTTGATCCAGGCCGGCAACGCCCATGGGCTGATGATTGCCTGGCCGACAAAGCACAGGGGCAGGTGCGCCAGATAGAGCCAGTAGGCCGAATCCGATAGGTAGCGGAGGGTGCGGTTTTCCCGGGTCAGGGTGGCGCGGAACAGGCCGATACATGCGAAAGACATGGTCCACGCAAAGAGCGACTGGAAGAACACCGACGCCGGTCGGTGGAACTTCGGCGGGAGCAGAGCGGCCCGGAAGCCGAAGCTGCCTGTGGAGAACTCCAGCGCGAGCGGAAAGATGACGATCAACGTGACGGGCAGCAGCCAGCGCCAAGAACTGCCCAGTCGGCCAGCTCGATCGTCGCAATCGTAGTAGAGCGCGCCGAAGAAGAAAAAGAGCATGTAGTATAGCAACACGTGGGGCATGGGGATGATGCTCATCGAGGTTTCGGGCCCGATTCCTATGATTTCTACGGGGGACATCATCGTCGCAGGGATGAGTGTCAGTGGCACGAGCCAGAGCAGATTGGCGGGTGAAAGGACGAGCCAGTGCCCGCGGACACGCCAACGGAACCGTTCTACCACCAGCGCATAGATGGAGAAAATCGCGACCAGCCAGACGAGCATCCAAAGAAACCACAGCACGCTGAAGATCGGCCACTCTGTCAGAGCCAATTGGATAATGCCCCCGCGCTTCCACGCATTTGGGGACTCGGCGTTCACCTTGGCCGTCACGACGCCGTCACTCGGTAGATCCTTCGACCCCAATCGTGGAATCAAGGCGAGCCTGCCTTCTTCGACCGCCGTCCGATCTACTGCGATACCCAGAATTCCCGAAATAAACTGAACTGTCTCAAAATCACGGCCTGCACTGGCCAACGCAGTCTCACCGGCCGTGTTTTTTGAATGGATGTTTGCGCCCCTTTGCAGCAGCAGGTTTCCGATTTCAGCGCGACCGAGGAAAGCAGCAGAGTGAAGCGCCGTCCCACCGTCGCTGTTGCGTTCATTGATTCCGGCTCCGCGATCCAACAACACCACGGCGATCTTGTTTTGGCCGTTCAAAACCGCCCAAGTTAGCGGCGTGAGGTGAAACGTTGGATGGAGGTTGGTGAGTGTGGCTGGGTTCCGGAGGTGAGCATCCATCGCGACGGCATCGCCCAATTGGATGGCGGCCCAGACATTGGCGGAGGCCGGTTCGGCCTTGGCGGCCGTGCGTTTGTTGGCGGCATTTCTTTCGGAAGCAAAAGCGGCCGCCAAGGTCACCATCGGCAAAAGGGTGACCACCCCGAGGAGGCACGGAAAGAGCACCCGCCGGCAACGATGCCACAGGAGGGCCTTCAACCCCTTCTGCCGCCAGAGCATGGCCGTGAAGAATCCGCTCACGAGCATGAAGAGCGGCATTCGGAAGCCATGGACCCAGGTCTGAAAAATAAAGGCCGACTTGGATTGGGCCACATCCTGGATAAACCAGGGGAATCCCTCGGCAAAGGAGAGGGAGATGTGGTAAATGATGCCGAGCAACATGGCCGCGGCGCGAAGGGCATCGAGGTCATGCCGACGTTCGTCGGGTGTAGGAGAAGTGCTCATTGTGGGTGTAGGAGAGGTGCTCATGGTTGAACCTATTTCTGGTCTGGCATCTTACGAGTCCGGAAAACCACGCCGGTTTCCTTGCCGTCCAATTGGGCTTGGACGTGTTGATGTCGGCGGACGATAAAGCGCTTCAACTGATGGGCGGCGCGGCGGGAATTTAGATCGCCCCCGCGCGAGGCAGTGTCTGTCGAGCCGTTGTCCCGAATGGATTCCTCGAACTTGGCGAGGCGCAGGTCGGAATCATTGACCAGTGATGCACGCACCACCGGAGCCAAGGCATCGACTCGTGCTTGGAGTCGCTCCGGGATGAAATGTTCGTGAAAAATTTCAGCGAGGCGCTGCAGGTAGAGACGTTTGAATTCCGGGATGGCGAAGAGCCTCTCCAACAATCGATGGTCCGCGACCCAAGGTTGCTCGATGGAAGCCTTCTCCTTTTCCTCGAGTGAACCCATGAAGGGGAATTCGCCCCAAGCGCTATCCAGATCCCATGGAATAAACCCAAACCGGTTGGAACGTGGGTCGAGGTACAGGTAGAAGTTTTGGCCGTTATTTAGGAACCCGTCGTAACTCGAAATCAAGCTGTTCACTGCGACAAAGCGGGCAACTTCATCGAAATCAAAATACTCGGATGCGCGCCGGGAAAAGTCGCGGTCTGAGGCTTCGGTCAGGAGCTTGGCCGTTTCAAGCACCCGCCGCTGCTGGGACGCATTCAGGGCGAGCTTTGGATCATAGATCCCTTGGTACGGCGTCCAATCCTCGCCGAGGTATTTGAACAAATCGTACGTCACGGGCTTGAACAACCCCATCTTGTCCGTGCCAAACCGATCCCGGGCGAACACGTCGTCGATATTTTCAACCATCACATAGAGCCCCAGAGGTCGGGCGTCCCAACGTTTCTCCACGCTGAGTGTCACATGACTGAAAGTGGTCCGAGGAGCGGGAACTCCGGCAGCCCGAAATAACTCATAGGCCAGCGTGTCCTTGAGGCAGGAAAAGTCGACGCTGAGATTGCCAAAGTTGAGGGTGGAAATCCCCGCGAGAGTATGTCCCTTGTTCCCCTTCGATAACTGGATCTTGAGCGGCTTCTTCACGCCCCGAATGGCACTCAGGAATGTGCCATTGCCTTTGAAACGCACGGCGGCATTGGTGAATTCACGCCCACCAAACTCCACCCGTCCCGTCGTCCACTTCAAGTCCAGACCGATCGCCCCCAACAATCCATTGCGCGTCGCATTCGTGTTGCTCAATTGGAACTTGCCGTCCGGGGGATTGAAGTTGGGTTTGGCCCGAACGCCCCGCGGTTGCATGGCAGCCCACTCGGCAGTCGTCAGATTGATCTGAGCATCCCAGACATTCGTCGGTTGGTAAAACTCGGAGGCTGAACGGATCGAATCAACATCGCGTCGCAATGGGGGCTTGGTCCGCGCCGCGGCATTCGGATCTGGCCAAGGACGCTCCAAGGGACCCGATCGCCCCGTGGACGACAACACGCACCCCATCCCGGTCAGGACGAGAACGACGGCAACCACGCCCACGAACGTCCAATGACAACCCTCGAGCACTTGACTCTTCATCGGAAGATTCACCTAGGAGATGGGCGATGCCGCATTCACATCCATCGAATGGATGGGTTCATGCCGAGCTTCGTCGGGTGCAGGAGAGGGGCTCATCTTCCAATCAACGCAGCAGGTTGGCGATTTTTGGGCGGGTTGCCTTGAGATGTTCATAATCCAGTTTCAAGCCCACGGGAGCAAGAACCGCCTGCAAGAAATCGTAGACACCTTTGACTTGATCGAAGGGGATTGAGACGGAATCCAGGGCTGTTTTTCCTGCGTTGTTTTTGGCGCTCTTGTCAGCGCCATGAGCCAACAAGTGTTGCACAATTTCTGGGCGGCAGAAGAACGCGGCGACCAGCAGGGGCGTGTCTCCGTCGTTGTTCCGGGCGTTTACATCGGCCTCCGCCTCAACTAAAGCTCGTACCACTTCCAGTTGGCCGAACACCGCCGCCGTGTGCAACGGGCTGCCCCCGCTCTCTGGCGCTTTTTCGCTCAAATTCGAGGTGGCTTTAATGTGCTGTCGGATGGCCTCCATGTTCCCGGTTCGGGCCGCATCCTGGATGCTGATGGCCGGCGGGGAGGATTTGCTGGCGCTGGGTGGCGTGGGCTTGCCGCACCCGGCCAGCGTGGCGAGCAATAACAAGTTCGTGGCGAGTGTCTTTATTCTCACATTTTTGAATTTAACGAATGGGAAACGAGAATCCTGACAACGATTTCAGCGCGCGAGCGAGGGTGGTTGGATTTGCGGCGGATGCCCTCGGACGGAACTGATAGCAGGAATTTGCTTTTTGAGGCGGGGTTCAAGAAGCAGCGCGAGACGGCCAGTTAACGACGGAGGCACGACACGCCTTGCGGCTGCAAGGAGCGCCGGCGATCCTGCAAGCAATCCACGAGCGATTGATCGCCTTAGAACCCGGGCGAATTAATTCGCTGATCCTACCGAAAAGCCCGCTCGGGAAGGCGATCAGTTATACCCTTGGGCAATGGACGGCATTGCAGCGATATCTGGAAGAGGGCGTTTATGGGATCGATAATAATCTAGTTGAGAACGCCATTCGGCCCACCTGTATTGGGAAGAAGAACTGGCTCTTCATTGGGCACCCGGACGCCGGATGGCGGAGTGCGGAGTGCGGTAATTTACAGCATTTTAACTACATCACCGCGATACGGGTTAGATCCGGTGGGGTCACTCTTTTTGGCGATGGATTTATCGAGAATCAGGATGCTGGTCTTCATTCCTGAGTAGGGATTGAAGCAGCCCGCCGGCAGCGACACGACGGCGACAAGGGAATTTTCGACAAGCATCTTCCGCAGCTCTTTGTAGGCGGTCTGGCTCTGGAGATGATGCCCTCGGGTACGATGATGGCGGCGCGACCGGTGGGCGTGAGGTGCTCGGCCATGTAGTCCACGAAGAGGACTTCGCTGCGCTTGGCTTGGATGGAGAAGCGCTTGTGGGGCTTGATGCCACCTTTCGGGGACATGAAGGGCGGGTTGGCGAGGATGACGTCGGCGAATTCGTTCCAACGCTCCTCGGAGGTGGGTGTGTCGTATTCGTAGATGTGCGGATCGGTGAAGCCGTGGAGGTAGAGGTTCACCAGCAAGAGGCGCACCATGTCGGGCGAGATGTCGTAGCCCTTGAAATTCTTGGCGAGGCGGCCCTTTTCTTCGGGAGTGAGCTGGCTGTGGCCTTTCTTGTCGGTGTCGATGCGGCGTTTGGTATCGGAGTCGAGCATGGTGATTAAACGGGTGTGGTGCCTTTGCAGTCGGGGTATTTGGTGCAGCCCCAGAATTGGCTGCCGGCGTTTTTGCCGGTCTTGGCGGTGCGGAGGGCCATTTGGGCTCCGCACTGGGGGCATTTGGGAATGGGATCGGACGGATTGGGCGGATCTGACGGATCGGTCTGATCTTGTTTTCGCCGGTGGGCGAGGCGGGCGGTGGCGAGTTGTTCGCTGTAGCCGCCACCTTCGACGAAACCCTTCTCCAGAGCGGCAATCTGGCGGTCGAGGAGGAAGTTGGCCTGGTGGATCAGGCAGATGAGGGCGTTGGCGCGGATGGCGGGGTCGGCATGGCCAAGCCAGCGTGAGTAGAGAGCGGCGCGCTCTGCGTCGGGGAGATCCGACAGATCGGACGGATTTGACGGATCAGGCAGATCTTTGCGGAACTCTTGGGGGACTCGCCGCACGGCCATGGCTTCCGGGCTGTCGGGTGCCCACGCTGGGAGACGGCGGTGGCGGAGGAAGTCTTCGTAGTCGAGGAGCAGCTCTTCGAGGCTGGCGCGGGCGACGTTGACAAGGCGCAACTCGGTCTGCGAGGAGGTGGCTGCGGCGCGGCTGCCTTCGGCGATGTTCTGGCGACCCGAGCGGGCGGCCTGCACCATCTGGTCCACGGTGCGGGAGCGGGAGTCGAGGAACTTCTCGCAGAACCACACGGTGGCATCGTAGATGAGCGTGGTGGTCTGAAAACTCACGGTGTCGCGGTAGCCACCGCTGGGTCTGAGTTTCTTCATGCGGCGAATTGGTTCAGGGAGACGTAGTCCTTGATGTATTCCGGGATGAGCGTGCGGTATTTCCCTGGGACGGCGCGAAAGTCTTTGGTGGTGAAAACGGGATTCGTGGCGAGGTCGATCAGCTCGTCGGAGTCGATGTTGTGGCGAATCTGGTCACTGGTGGCGTGGGCCTTGAAGTAGGTCTTCAGCGCTGGAATGGCCTCGGCCTCGTCGGGCTTGTAGTCGGCGACGAACTTGGAGAACTCCTTTTCGAGCAAGTCGTCCTTCGATTTGAAGCGTGGGATGAGGCCGGAAATCTTTTCGAGGATTTCGCAGAGACCAAGACGGTGGTCCACGGCGGCGGCTTTTCGGAGCTTATCGAGGTTGTAGAACTCGTTTGGTTTTTCGAAGAGCTCCTTGTTTACGTAGTCGATGACGCGGTCCCACTGGCCGGCCTCGAACTGATAGGAAATTGCTTTTTGACGGGGAGGGGAAAAAGGAGAATTGGTTTTTGGTGGGCTAATTTTGCACTGCATACTCCTCGAAAATAAGCGGTCAATGTCCCCGCTGACAGGTTTTTGCGATCTAACTTTTTAGTGCCTGAAGGTTTTCTGGGTGCTTCGTGCTTCGTTCGGCTTATGATTCGAAGAGGGGATTTGTCATTTTAGGGCTTTGTATTGCCGCTTTTGGGTAGCGAATTGGGTTGCACGAGTTGGAGGTGCTTAATCGGTAATGACGGTTTCGTAGTCGGGCATGATTTGCTCCTCAATCAAAATGTATTGGCAAAGGCTCTCGCGTTCAGCGCGGTTCTCCTGCGGGATGCTGAGTCCCCAATCGACATTAAAACCCGTATGTTTCCAGGTCCGCATTCGGGCAACGAGATCAAGGGTGATGAAGCCGAGTCGGGTTAGTTCGGAAAGGAGTTGGGCACTGAAAAGTTGTTCTAAATCGAGGTATTCGCCGAAGGTGTGAAGGGTGAGATAGAAGGCGGAAAGCCCATTGGGTTAATAGAGAGGGTTGCCCACGAATCGCACGAATCTCCACGAATAAAACGAGGCAGAGACCACGCCTTTTTCAGTTGTTTTGTATTCGTGCCCATTCGTGAAATTCGTGGGCCTTTCCTCCTCCGCGTCAAAAAAGCAATTTCCGATCAATATCAATAATCCCAGTGATCAACCGCCGAAGTGCTGTCTTGTGTTGCTCGGGATTTAGATTGGGACCGATCAGCACCGCCACGCTATCGGGTTCGGGTTTGCCCTGAAATTCCTCGATTAAATGATGCCCCCAGAGGGTTTGGAAAAGATAGAGCCGACCTGGGCTACGGGTGAACCGGACAAATCCTTTGGCCCGGACGACTTCTTTGGGATCCAATTGGGTAAGAAATGTCTCAAAAGCCTGCCGCTCCACTGGGACTGGGAAGCGCCAAGTCACACTTTGATAGGAGGCATGAAGGTGGGTGACATCACTGGTGACTTTCTGGAGGGGTGTTTCAAGATCGAGTTGTTGCTCTGAAGGTAGACGACGCAACAAAGTGCCGATCTCTGGAAGACCAAAGGGTAAACGGACGCATTCAGCGCGGGGGTTCACCTGATGAATGGCGGCTTCAATGGTATCGATTTCGTCGGGTTCGATTCTGTCACATTTGGAGATGCAAACGACTTGGGCAAATTCAATTTGGCGTCGAGCCAGCACCCGATCTCCAGCATCTCCGCTACTCTTGCCAGCATACCAAGGGCCGTCTACTACGGTAACAACCGCTTGCAATCGGCTCATCTTCAGCAAGTCCGCATCGGTTAGGATATCAATGACGCTGTCGGGATCCGCCAAGCCGCTGGTCTCGACAACCAAATAGTCGCAATCGCCAGAGGCGGCTAATTGGCGGATAGCTCGGTCGAGTTCATTATCGGGAGCGCAACAAACACATCCACCGCTGACCTGTTGAATCGGGAGTCCTGGACGACCGATGATTTGGCTATCTACGCTTTCCTGTCCAAACTCATTCATCACTACCCCTAGGCGTAAACCAGTGGCAGGAGACTCTTGGAGCCATCGCAGCAGGAGCGTTGTTTTGCCGGCTCCTAAGAACCCAGTTAGCAGGATGACCGGGATCCGGTTCGGTGAGTTGGCGCTCATGATTTTAGAAGACCGTCCACTCTGAAAAGGAGTCTAATGATTGATTGAGGCTAGTTCCGTCCAGAGGTGTGCGGCCATACGCATTCCTTTGGTATAGGCCTCGAGGTTAAATTTTTCATTGGGTGAATGAGGATTATCGTCCGGTAACGACATGCCGATCAAGAGTGTCTCCGCTTTGAGATGCCGTTTGAATGCCGAGACAATGGGGATGCTGCCGCCCTCGCGGGTGATGAGTGCTTCGCAGCCAAAGCCTGCGGTGATGGCTCGGAGCGCGGCTTGGGCGGCGGGGCCTTCTGGAGAAACCACATAAGGTTCGCCGACATGACCGTCTGAGAAACTTATTCGGACGGAGGGCGGGCAGAGAGCTTTGAGTTGACGTTTGAGGGCGGCGAGAATGCGCGTTGGTTTTTGGTTAGGGACCAAACGAAAAGTGAGTTTGGCACTGGCCCAAGCGGGAACGATTGTTTTGCTGCCTTGCCCCTGATAACCGCTGGTAAGTCCGTTAATCTCGAAAGTGGGGCGCGCTGTGCGTCGCTCGTTGGTGGTGTAGCTGATTTCCCCGCTTAATTCCGGCACCCCCAGAAAACGGGCATATTGTTTTTCATTGATCGGGATCTGAGCCATTTGAGCCCGTTCGTACTTCGAGAGGGCAACGACCTCATCGTAGAATCCGGGGACATTAACCCGGCCCTTGCGGTCACGAAGATCCGCAAGAATTTGGCAAAGAGCCAGTGCGGGATTTTCTAAGCTGCCTCCAAAAATACCGGAATGAAGATCTCTGGATGGGCCGTCAATCCGAACTTCCAGTGCGACAATCCCGCGCAGAGCGTAGGTGAGTGAGGGTTGTTGCAGGGAGGGAATACCATTGTCTGAGATCACTACTCCATGACAAGCCAACAGCGAACGGTGGGTTGGGAGGAACTCATACAGGTGGGTGGATCCGATTTCTTCTTCACCCTCAATCAGGAAGGTAAGGTTACAGGGCAGAGGGGTGCCGGTGCGGATGTAGGCTTCAACGGCATTGAGGTGGGCTAAATGTTGTCCTTTATTATCACAGGAACCGCGGGCGTAAAGGTTGCCGTTCTCAATCCGGGGTTCAAAGGGGGGACTGGTCCACAAATCAAACGGTTCAGGCGGCTGAACATCGTAGTGTCCATAAACCAGATAGGTGGGTTTCTTGGGGTTATGAGGCTGAGTTTTAGCCACTACGATGGGGTGTCCCGCAGTTTCGTGAGTCACCGTTTCCAACCCTAATTCGAGGCAGCGATTGGCGATCCAATGGGCGGCAGTTCTTAGGTCTGGCTTGTGCTTTTCTTGGGCACTGACGCTCGGAATGCGCAGGTAGGTGCAAAGATCTGCGGTGTGCCTTTGTTCATTGGCAGCGAGATAGTCTAAGACGGCACGCATGGCTCGAAATTGTTCAGGGTTTTTAATGGTTTTCTGATCATTTTTTCGGGCGTCCAAAGGCCTTCAATAAGTCGCCAACCGGATTGGCTGGGGCGTTTGTTGAGGGACCCGACGGCCGGTTAGTGGCTTTAAGGCCTCCGCCGAGCAGCGAGCCAAAGGTGTTGACGGCTCCATTGAGGAGGGTACTCGGTTCGGTCTTGATTGGGGGTATCGCATTGGTCTTGGTGCCGCCGGCAAGATTGCCTAAAAGATTAGCCGCACCGGCGATTTTATTTCCCACATTAGTACCAAGCCCCCCCATCGCGCGGCCCATGGTCCGTAGTCCATATCCGGCAAGCGCCGTGTAGTTAATGTCTGCCTTAGGAGTGCCTACGGTGCCTTTGATGGTCAAGAACGCCGGGAACGGCACGAACACCGCGTTGGTTGGGGTCCCCGGATCTAAAAGCGATGCCTGAGCGGCCAGCGATCGTTCAAGGGCGATGATCACGGGAATTTGGAGCGATGAGTTGGTGAGAATTGGCAAGATTTGAATTCCCCCGCTCGCCTCAGCTTTAAAGGCGGCACTCTGAAGACGGGCCGTTTTTATGGCGAAAGTGCCGCCTGAGACATCGCCCGAAAGTGTGATGACATCCAGAGGTTTAGCTTGGAGTTGCTCGATCCACGGTTCAGTCGCTACGGGAGACCCGCCGGTGACTCGGGTGAGAAGTCCACTGACAGCGGCGGTAGGATCCTTGATCAACCGTGGAATATTGATCACCACCCCGATAATTGTCTTCACCAGCGGACTGGTTGCCTCGTTTAGTTTGAGATTCAGATTGGTCGCGGTAAATCCGAAGCCGCCCGTTAAATGGGAGGCAAGGTTAGTCCCGGTGACACCGGTTCCTTTAAGGGCGGTGTTTAAGGTGACAGTTCCGTGGATTTGACCGCGTCGGTCGGGCATGAAGGAGTTAATAAAAGGCTCCAATGGAATGGCACCCGACTTGATATCCAGATCGTAGCTGTATCCGGGCACACTGAGGTCGGCGAGGACTTTGGCTGAAATCGGAGCATCATTCAGTTTCAGGAGGAAGGGATTTAGATGAATCGACCCGTTTGTCAGGGCGATCTGCCCCTTCAAACCGGCGATATTTATTTCCTTCAAAAGGATCCGTGCAATGTCGATATCAGCGGTAAATTGACGGAAGGGAAGAGTGATCGGAACCGGTTCTCCGTCGGCCACTGAAGAGGTCGGCACCTTAGCTGCAGGGGTGGCTGATTTTGTGCCGCTATTTGTTGAGGGCGCGTCTCCCATAAAAAGAGTGAACAGAGAGGTAAGATCAAGTCCGTCACTCTTGAGACTCATCGCACTGGGACTTGGATTGGTTTTGGCGATATCGATTTGCCCAGCCAGTGTCAATTGATTGAGCAAGTTGGTAGTTTTGCCTAAATCGATGAGGACCTTGCGTAGATTTACCGAGGAATTTTTCTTTGCGACATCAAGAGTGAGCCCGAGAGCCAAAGGCGTTTTTGGAAGATGACCCGCTGGATCTTCAACGATAAGACGTGAAACCTGTAGATCCGATTTGAGGTCGGCATCGAAGTCGGATGTTGTTCGGTTTTGGGAGAAAGCTGCGGAACCGTTGGCATCGAGGCGAATAGAAGTCAATCGGTTAGGCAAGAAGGGAACAGCGACAAACGGTGCGAGAGCGTTTTCATTCAGATTTACCGCTTGGTAGGAGATTTTTCCATCGCCGCGAGCAAGATCGTATTGGCCGGATAAAGTGAGTGAGCCGCCACTATTGAAGCCCGTCTCGGGTGCGATCGTGAGCCGCTGTAGAGAGAGAGAAGTTCCTGAGATATCGGCGCTTAGACCGACCACTGCCTTGTAGTTCTTAAAGTTACTTTTTCCTACTGTTCCTGCGAAATCGGTTAAAGTCAGATCAACCGAAACATTTGTTGTGCCAGACTTGGTGCTGAAGGCACTGGAGAAGCGGAGCCCACCCGAAGAAATATTAAGGCTATCGACCGGTGCCTCCGCAAGAAGGGCAGGCAGATTAAGTTCGCCGGAAGCTTGAACCCCAGATTCCTTGCCACTCAGGTTATAGTTTAATGAACCGGTCAGGTTGGCCAACTGAAGTTGCTGGCGGCCGATAGTTAGGTTGAACTGGCTGACGCCAAGTTGGTTAAACTCAAGAAGCGCCGCGTTTAGTTTGATCGAGGAACGGAGCCCTCTAATCGGCTTCCCAGCAACTTCGGCCCCAATATCTTCAATGACAGCATCGAGTGTCGCCTTTAGATCGCGCCCATCTCGATCAGTCCGAACAGTGAGAGAAGAAGTTAGAGTTCCCGAAGGCAGGCCGGGCCCGGTGAGGGCGGTCCAGTCACGTGAATTGAGGGCCGCAAGTTTCAGTGAAAATGTTGAGTCTCGGAATCCCTTGCTGACCGAACCCCACGCTAAATTCATCGGACGATCCAAGGCTCCGGCGATCAAGGTAGCTCCGGCTTGGGTGCCAGTGAGTTCTACTTTCTCAACCGTGGCCGAACCTTCTTTCAGATCCACTCCCCCCTTGTAGTCCAAGCCGATTTGCAGGGTTGGAGTGACGCCATTGCTGCTGGTCAGGGTTAAGTCGTTGATTTGAAGGCGCCCTTGGGAAGTGATCTGTTCACCCAGTTGCACAAGATTAACTCGGCCTTGAGCGGAGAGAACTGTTTTGCCTAAATCGAAGGGAAGAGCGGGTGCTCCGAGCCGGACCACCCGCCGATCGATACCCCCAATTTTATAGAAGATGGAGGCCTCTTTTTTCGGTAGGTCGTAGGTGCCAGTAAGTTCAACTGAGGCGAATGATTTCCCGTCTTGTAAAAAATTAAGCTGTAATTGTCGGAGATCAGAACTTGTTGCATCCAAGTCAAGGACTGCTCCCAAGCTGGACAAATCCTTCAAACCACCCGAAGCCGAAGTGAAGTCGGTTCTTAGTTTGCCTTTGAGAAGTTCTGGCTTCAGTGCGGCGTTCAAATTGACTTCGTAGGCACCTTCGATCCGACCTGTAAGTTCAGATCGGTCAGGCAGGCGAGTCGTTACAGCGGCAGCCAGAGTCAATTTACCTGGGGTACTTCCACCGAGTCGGTCGAGGGCTAAAGAGAGAGCAGTGACTTCGGTCGACTGAGTGCCGTTGGTGGATTGGGTTGAAGCACGGAAGGTTCCGTTCCGAATAGTTAGATTCCGGATGTTGAGGCTCAGAGGCTTAGAATCGGTCGATCCAGCCGGAGTCGCCTTCGATGACGTTTCCGATTTAGGTAGGTTGAAGGAACCGTCGGCCTGTCCGATCAGTTGAATGACTGGGTTTTCCAAAGTCAGCTCACTAATGTCCAGAGTGCCGCCTAAAATCGCGGTGAGACTGTAACGCACCCGAACCAAATCAATCGACGCCAGCATCTCAGTACCGATTGGAGTTAAGACGAGCTTTCGGATTTCTAGGCTAGAGAATGGGCTGAAAGAAACGGATTCGCTGGCAATGTTTGCTCCGATCGATGAGGAAACTTTAGGCAGCAAAACAGTGCGGATGAAGAAGCTACTGGTGATTAAAAAGTAAAGTGGAATGAGGCTAGCAAGGAGGCTTCCAGCGATGCGTAGACGGCGGACGCGACGGGTTGCTCGGGTAGGAAAAGGGGAAGCCATGATGGACAAAAATGGGGATAGATAGTGGGACAGCTTACAATTGTATGACGCCAAAGACTCAGGCGCATTAGCAAGCGACCAGAGAAGATTACTGCGTCGACGCAAGCTCGCAAGCTGAGGTTTACGTAGAGCCCAAAAGATTCACTAGGAGGGCCTACCGACCAAAAGATGGGGCGGACAAAATTGTGAGAAGCCGTTTAAGTCAGCTTTCTTATTTAACTGATTCGATCGTTTGATGGATGAGCATTGAATCCCATCAGAAGCTTGCGTTACCTGCGGGAAAAGTGATTCACTGTCCTTTCGAGACCGCGTAAAGCACTGTTTCGCGATCAGGTTCTTGAGAACTGATTGGTAAGATAAGTGCTGTAAACACTAGGGTTAGAGAGCGTTTATGAGCTTGTCTGCTTTCTCGATGTCATCCATAGTCTTCGCACAGTGTTTGGCGCGGGTGGGTGTGAAGGTAAACTAATACAGAGGTCGAGATTGTTTGGGACGATTGGTTCGTCTTTAATTTTCAGACTGAGAAAGTAGACTGATGTCGGACATTTTTCCTAAGTGGACAAATAAACTTCCTGCGATGGTTGGGGTTGCGGGTGCCATATTGGTGCCCACGATTCTCGCGGGTATCACCTATTATTTCACTCCTAAGTATACTCGGGTGGGATATCAGCCCAAACAACCGGTTGCCTTTTCACATGCGATCCATGCCGGACAACTGGGTATGGATTGTCGGTACTGCCATACCGACGTGGATAAATCGTGGTTTTCGAATATTCCGGCTTCGGAAACCTGTATGCGTTGTCATTCGTTGGTGGCGAAGGATTCGCCGAAGTTAGCACTGGTGCGTGAGTCCTATTCGACGGGTAAACCCATTCCTTGGGTTCAGATCCATAAGACTCCAGATTACGTTTACTTTAATCACTCCGTTCATGTGGCTCGGGGTATTTCCTGTGTGAAATGCCACGGCGAAATTCAGAAGATGGACGAAGTTTATCACTCCAAGCCTCTCTCCATGGGCTTCTGTCTGGAGTGCCATCGGCAACCCGAAAATCATATCCGGCCTAACGAATTCGTCACCCAACTGGATTGGGCAGGTGAGTTCGATGGCAAGAAAGCCGTGCATGACTGGAAGGTCCAACCCGGTATTAGCTGCTCTACCTGTCACCGTTGATGAAGACGATTCCCCCGATTTGCAACGAGCCTGAGACAGGCCCGAAGTACTGGCGCTCCCTCGATCAGTTAGCCGACCAACCGGAGTTCCGTCAATGGATGGACCGCGAATTTCCCGCTGGTGCGAGTATTGCCCCCGATGGTGAGTCTCGCCGCGATTGGATGAAGCTGATGTCAGCCAGTTTTCTGCTGGCGGGACTCGGTGGGGTCGCGACGGGTTGCCGCCGACCTGAAGAAGTGCTTACGCCCTTCGCCAAACAGCCTGAGGGGTTTATTCATGGGAAAGCGCAGCATTTTGCGACCTCGATGCCAATCCGTGGCTCGGCCATTCCGTTAGTGGTCAAGAGCGCTGATGGACGGCCCGTTAAAATCGAAGGCAATAGCCTGATTCCAGGAGGCAATGGAGGGACTGACCAATTTGCTCAAGCGGCTTTGCTTGATTTGTATGATCCTGATCGTGCCCATCGACACACTCGAAATGGGAACGATGTCAAAATTGAAGCTGTGCGGGATGGGTTGGCTGAAATAGCCAAACTTGCCGCCTCCAATAAGGGAGCAGGACTCGCCTTCTTGGCCGAACGATCCGCATCACCGTCTCGCGCTCGTCTGCAAGCGATGATCGCCGATACCTATCCTAAGTCGACGTGGCACGTTTATGAACCGGTCGATCTGTCGATTACTGACCAAGCCTACTCGGAAGCTTTTGGGGCCTCAGTTCACGCGGTGGTTGATTTTTCTAAGGCGCGTCGAATTCTCTCGCTCGATTGCGATTTTATCGGATCTGAGTCCGAGGCTTATCGAAATATTCGGGGCTTTTCCAAGGGGCGCAAGGCAGCTGATGACTCGATGAATCGCCTGTACGCGGTTGAATCGCTCATGACGCTGACCGGCGGTAATGCGGACCATCGCCTTCGGGTTAAACCCAGTGATGTGTTGGCAGTCGCCCAAGGGGTCGCTTCCGAGTTGGGGGTGAGCGGTGCTCGCTCTGCGTCGGGTCCCTTTGCCGCTTGGGTCAAGGAAGTTGCCGCTGACCTCAAGGGTGCGGGGGCGAATGCGCTGGTGGTAGCGGGGTATACACAACCTCTCGCTGTCCACTTGCTGGCTGCTGCCATCAATGCGACCCTCGGTGCAATCGGTACGACCCTTTCTCTCAGCCACCCAGTGGAACCGGCGGCGTCTGGGATTGTTGAGTTAACGCACGCTTTGGCTACTGGATCGGTGTCTACCTTGGTAATTCTGGGTGGGAATCCGGTGTACAATGCGCCAGTCGACCTTAACTTTCCAGTTAACGTCAAAAAGGCTAAAACCATCGTGCGCTTAGGGTATCACGAGGACGAAACCGCCGCTGTCGCCACGTGGACTCTTGCAGGAACTCATTTTCTCGAATCGTGGGGTGATGCACGCATGGCCGATGGGATCGTTGTTCCGATTCAGCCTTTGGTAGAACCTCTCTTCGGAGGTATTACCGATCTTGAGCTTCTGGCCAGAATCCTCGGCGAGACTCAGTCGTCACCTTTGGAAATTGTGCGCGCTACCGTCAAGGGACTGGGTGCAGCGGACGAAAACGCGTGGAAGCGCTTTTTAAACCAAGGATTTCTCGAAGGGAGTTCTCCAGCTTCACTGCAGGTTGGCTTTAAGTCGGCCACGGTCAGCGCCGCTGTCGCCGCCTATAAACCGGCTGCAGGTGCCTATGAAGTAATCCTAACCCGCGATGCTTCGCTGGATGATGGTCGCTTCAACAACAACGGTTGGTTGCAGGAACTTCCGGATCCTATTACCAAAGTTACTTGGGATAACGTCATCCTTGTTTCTCAGAAAACCGCTAAAGCGCTTGGTTTGCCTGCTAAAACAGTAGGAGGCAAAGCGGATGAGAAGAGTCCGGCGATCGCCAGCGAGGCGCACGCAGGTCAGTACGATCAACCTATTCTCAAGATCACGGTCGAGGGTCGCAGCGTGGAGGGCCCGGTGTGGATTCAACCCGGGATGGCTGAGGGAACAGTTGCGGTCGCTTTGGGTTATGGTCGGACAACAACCGGTCGAGTGGGTCGCAATGTGGGCTTTGATGTCTTCCCGCTTTACAGCAGTAAACACCGCCATTTGACGGCGGGTTCTGTGGTCAAAGTGGCCCGAAAGATGCGTCTTGGGGTCACGCAAGAGCATGGTTTGATGGAAGGGCGTCCAGTGATTCGGGAAGCGAATCTGGCTCAGTTTCAAGCCAAGCCAAACTTCGCCAAGGGCATGGATTTAGATGCACATTTGCCGCATTACGTTCCATTCAAAACGGAGACGGATGGTCGGAATGCGGAGAAGCGGCCTCAAAATATTTACGAACATCCGTACGATCAGAATCCATCGACAGCATCCAAGATTCATCAGTGGGGGATGGTGGTGGACTTGCAATCGTGCGTGGGTTGTTCTGCATGCGTGATTGCCTGTCAGGCTGAGAATAACATCCCTATCGTTGGCAAAGATCAAGTTGCCCGCGGTCGTGAGATGCATTGGATGCGAATTGATCGCTATTTCAGTCATGATCCGGCGGTGGATATTAACGCGGAGCAAGCCAGTGAGGATCCTCAGATGGCTCTGCAACCAATGTTTTGTCAGCATTGCGAAGCGGCACCGTGCGAAAGTGTCTGTCCGGTGAACGCCACGGTCCATGACGAGGAAGGGGTCAATGTCATGGCCTATAATCGCTGCATTGGGACACGGTATTGTGCCAATAATTGCCCTTATAAAGTTCGGCGCTTTAATTGGTTCGATTTCAACAAACGGGAAACCGACTACGGTGGGGCTCAAGATCAGCATCTGGTCAACACGGGCAACCTGTACAAGGGCCCCCTAGGGGTGAATCGTAATGAGGCTCCTGAGTGGGAGATCATTAAACTGGTGAAGAATCCTGACGTAAGTGTCCGGATGCGGGGCGTGATGGAGAAGTGCAATTTTTGCGCTCAACGCATCGAGCAAGCCAAGATCGCGCAAAAGGTGAAGGTCGGTAACAGTGGTGAGGTCGCTGTTCCGGATGGAACCATTCGCACCGCGTGTCAACAGGCGTGCCCAGCGGAGGCAATCACCTTTGGTAATATTTTGGACTCCGACAGTGAGGTCGTGAAACTGAAGAAGAACCCGAGAAATTACTCGGTGCTCGGCTTTCTCGATACTCGCCCACGCGTCACCTATCTCGCTCGAATTCGTAATCCAAATCCGGCCTTAGCCGCTTTTGATAAACGGATCACACCGGATACCCAACGGGATTATGAACGGTTCCGTCACGAAACCCCTTTCGAAGAAAAGAGTCACGGTCATGAAGGTCAGAAGCATGCCGCTGTTCAAGCGGAGAAGGGAGCAGCATAATGGCTAGCTCGTCTGCATCTCAGCCTTCCCGCCACCCAACTTCCAAAGGTGTGGTGGGGTCTCAGTCTACGCCTACTCCGACCCTAAAGGTGGCAAATGCCCCTCGCGAGCTGGAACGTGAACCGCTGGTTCTCAACAATCGGTCGATTGGTTGGATCACCAATGCGATCGCTGGGGTTTGTGAGAATCCAATGCCCATGTGGTGGTGGCCCGCTTTCATTCTGTCGTTTGGAGGAATGATGACCATGTTCTCGTTGATTGCCTACTTGGTCTCGACGGGCGTGGGTGTTTGGGGTCTTAACCAGCCGGCTGCTTGGGCTTGGGATATTACTAACTTCGTCTTTTGGATCGGTATCGGTCACGCTGGGACTCTCATTTCTGCTGTCTTATTTTTGCTGCGGCAAAAGTGGCGCACTTCAGTGAATCGTGCCGCTGAGGCCATGACCATTTTTGCTGTCGCTTGCGCGGGTATTTTCCCTGTTTTTCATACCGGTCGGGTGTGGTTTGCTCTGTTACCCGGTTACCTCATCCCCTTTCCTAATGCGAATGAAATCTGGCCTCAGTTTCGCTCTCCCTTGCTCTGGGACGTGTTCGCTGTCTCGACTTATGGGACCGTTTCCCTCCTTTTCTGGTACGTTGGACTGATTCCTGACCTAGCCACGTTGAGGGACCGCGCCAAGGGGTTCATGCGTCGCTTTTTCTACGGCTTGTTTTCTCTCGGTTGGACGGGGTCAAATCGGCATTGGAGCAATTACGAAAAGGCGTACCTTTTGCTGGCAGGCCTGAGTACTCCGTTGGTGCTCTCGGTGCACTCGATCGTTTCTTTCGACTTCGCCGTCTCCGTGGTTCCAGGTTGGCATACCACGATCTTTCCTCCGTATTTCGTTGCTGGGGCGATTTTCTCTGGTTTCGGGATGGTTCTAACTTTGCTTATCCCACTGCGATCACTCTTTAAACTGCACGACATTATTACCCTTCGCCATGTCGAATTGATGTGCAAAGTGCTCTTGGCCACCGGTTCGATCGTTGGATACGCTTACGGTATGGAGTTCTTCATCGCTTGGTACGGTGGAAGTCCCTACGAACTTTACGCCTTCAAGAATCGGGCTTTCGGGCCTTATTGGTGGAGTTATTGGGCGATGATTTCCTGTAATGTCATCAGTCCTCATTTCTTTTGGTTCAAAAAACTACGGGTAAGTGTGGTGTTCGTTTGGATCGTCTCAATCTTTGTTAACATAGGAATGTGGTTCGAGCGTTTTGTGATTATTGTCACCTCGCTTCATCGCGATTATCTCCCCTCTAGCTGGGGTTATTTCACCCCTACCTGGGTCGATGTCATGACTTTTGCCGGTAGTTTTGGTTTGTTCATGACTCTCTTCCTTTTGTTCATTCGCTTCCTCCCGGTTATTGCTATCAGCGAGGTCAAAGGCGTGACGCCTCAGGCCGATCCGCATCACCCACTGGGTGGAGCCAAGGAACATCACTAATTCGAAGACATCGATGAGCGCCTTATCTCTCAAAACGTACGGAATGCTAGCCGAGTTCGGCACCCCTGCGGACATCTTTGAAGCAGCGATGCGATGCCGCGACGCAGGTTTCTCAAAGTGGGATGTCTACACTCCCTTTCCAATCCATGGAATGGATGAAGCCATGGGCTTGCGAAAATCGCCAGTGGGATGGTTCACTTTCTGTGGTGGATTCACTGGCTTTTTCAGTGGTATGACCATGATCTGGTATATGAATGGGTTCGACTACCCTCTCGTAGTGGGTGGCAAACCTCTTTTCACTCCGCTCTATGCCTTTCCGGTGAGTTATGAGTTAACCATCTTGCTCAGTGCGTTCGGGACTTTGTTCGGTATGTTCTTCTTGAACCGGTTGCCCAAATTTTATAATCCGCTCTTTAAAAATTTGAGGTTTCGTAAGGCCACCGATGATCGTTATTTTATCGTGATTGAGTCAGCGGATCCAAAATTCTCAGTGGAAGCGACCCGCGCTTTTCTAACTGACTCTTGTCACGCAACCGCAGTTGAACTCGTGGAGGACTGAATGCGTATCTTCCTCAAATATTTCTTCACTCTCTACATCCTAGGTGTCGTTTTGGTCGTTGGTATTGCTGGATTTCGAGGATCCAAGACCACCCGAACGCCGATCGAGGTGTTCCCTGACATGGATCGCCAACCCAAGTTGAGACCCCAAACGACAACAAAGTTTGCCCAATGGGCCGATGGTCAGACGTCTCGGCCACATCCCATTGGGACGGTTTCCCGCGAGGCCAATTGGGAAGATAATGCTCTCAATACCGGAAAACAGAATGGCGCATTCGTCGAGGTGATGCCGATCGTGGTGACCTCGACCGTTCTCAAACGCGGTCAAGAGCGATTCACTGTTTATTGTCAACCGTGTCACGGCGTACTGGGTGATGGCAAAGGGATCACCAGCAAGTTTGGGATGGGGAATGTAGCTAACTTACACCAAGATCGTCTCGTGAAGGTTCAGGATGGGGATATCTACAACACTGTGGCCTATGGGAAGGGCACGATGATGGGCTACGCTTCAGCAATACCTGTGCCCGATCGCTGGGCGATTGTCGCCTACGTGCGCACTCTCCAGTTGAGTCGGTTGGCCACCGCCTCCGAAATCCCAGCGGCAATCCTGCCCACTATTAAGTAAGCACCTATGAACCCTGCTTTACGAATTTCAAACAACTGGATGGCCTTTTTTGCCATTGCTGCCCTGTTTCTCACGGCGCGTCTTTTCGGCGCTGAACATACCGACTCGCATCCGGTTGCGAATGCCGTGGAGCACGCTGGCCACGGTCACGATCATGGGTCTGCCGCCGAGTCCGTTTCGCAGTTCTCCCTAAAGCAGATCGCGCACAGTTATCTCACTGCCTATATGTTCACGCTCAGCCTGTGCGTTGGGTGCCTTTTTCTCTCGCTAGCTCATCACCTTTTTGATGCGGGTTGGTCCGCTTCGATTCGCCGAGTGACCGATACTATCTCAAGTCTGCTCTTCCCTTGGATGACCTTTCTGGTTTTCCCAATTATTGGATTTGCTTGGCACGGTGATCTTTATGGGTGGTTTTATACGGACCCAGCTTCCGATCATTCTTTGGATGTTAAAAAAGTGCTCTTCAATCGGGAGACCTTCTCAGTCCTTCTTCCCGGAGTGATCGCCCTGCTCGGACTCGTCGGGGGGACGCTGAGAAAGTGGTCGGTTGCTCAAGACAAGGATGGCGCAGCGCACTGGACAAGTAAGTCGAGAAAACTCGCGGCCGGCGGTATCTTTCTTTTTGCATTCGGCACTACTTTAGTCTGTTTTTTCCTGATGAAGTCTCTTCAGCATCAGTTCTTCAGCACGATGTACGGTGTCTACTACTTTGCTGGCTCGGTTTGGGTCACCTTAATTACCCTTTACATCCTAACGATGTATCTCTCGCAGCCTGGTAAACCTTTGGAAAAGGTCTATTTCAAGCGGCAACAACAGGACTTAGCCGTGCTTTTCTTCGCTTTCACTGTTTTCTACGCTTATATCCATTTTTCTCAATATTTCCTAATCTGGAATGCGGCCCTGCCGGAGGAGACTTTCTGGTATGTCTTGCGTGAGGTGGGTTCATGGAAGTGGGTCGGAATGACGATCATCTTTGGTCATTTCTTTGTCCCTTTTCTGTTACTGCTTAATCAGGACATCAAGCGAAACATGGCCGTCATGGTTCCGGTAGCGGTTTGGGCTTGGCTCATGCATTACTTGGATATGACCTATAACGTGATGCCCGTTCTCCATCCTGCAGGTTTAAAACTCACCTTTTGGGATCCCCTCCTTTGGATCGCGATGGTTTCAATTCTTGGAGCCCTTTTCCGGCGGAAATATCAGACTGCGGCCCCGTATCCTTTAAGGGATCCTCGTTTAAATGAAGCGGTTACTCATCACGAGGTCCCGACGTCCGCCGCAAGATCGGCTTCTGCTTCAACGCATTAATCTAAGGCGACGACCCCATGAGTAATACCAATTGCTGTTCACAAAAAACTCGCACCATCGCTGCCTACTTGGTCGGTGGTTTGGGTGTGTTCTCGATCATGGGCGTCCTTGCCTATATGGTGATCGGTCAACCGGTGCCTGCTGTGGATGCCGCTCGCGCTGAACTTCGCGCTAAATACCGGTCTGAGATCGAAGCTGCTTCTCTCCCTGCATTGACCGGTTACTCCCTTGATCCTGATGCCCTCGCGCTCGGGAATAAGGTCTATCGTGTCCCCGTTTCGCGTGCTTTAGAAATTGCCGCGGATGATTTTAAAGATGCAGCAATTGGACGCGCTAAATTGTTGAAGCGCCTTGAAGGTAAACTAAAGCAGCAGTCGTTTGAATGATCTCATGCCGGTGATTAGCCTCATCCTACTTGGAAGTGTTCTTCTTCTACCTGCCGCTGCCCTCCTTTCTCTCCGGTGGGCGACGCGCTCTGGGCAATTTACCCTTATGAATCGCGCGGCGCTTCTGCCCTTCGATGATGAAGAGCCCATCGGTCAGGCGACCGATCAAATTCTGGGAGACAATCGCCGTTGAACTCCACGACTGCATCCAAGGCCCTGAAAGCACTTCTTCCGGGGGATTTTTCCAACGAAACTGGCCGTCGCGCGCACCTAGCTGAAATAGATGCCTCCTGCCGGGTGCCAGTTCTTTTCTTTTTTCTGAGTGGGCTTTTATGGCTCTTGATTGGGACGCTTTTCGCACTATTGGCTAGCATTAAACTCCACACGCCTGAGTTTCTTGCCGGTCAAGAATGGCTTACTTTTGGGAGGGTCCGGACGGTGCATCTAAACACTGTGGTGTATGGCTTTGCCTCGCAGACGGCCATCGCTGTAGCTATCTGGCTGATGTGCCGACTCTGCCGAGTGCCACTGATCGCCTCAGGCGTGATTACGGTGGCCAATCTTTTCTACAATATCGGTCTAACCGTGGGTATTATCGGAATTTTTGCTGGTGACTCAACTGGGATCGAATGGTTGGAGATCCCCAAGTACGCTACCCCGATTATATTCGTGAGTTACGCACTTATTGCGGTCTGGATGATTATAATTTTTCGCCTTCGGACGGAGCGCCATTTATACGTATCGCAGTGGTACTTGTTGGCTGCTGTTTTGTGGTTTCCATGGATCTATGGCACCGCTCAAGTGATGTTGCTGGTCGAACCCGTTCGCGGTGTGGTTCAAGCGGCGATTAACTGGTGGTTTGCCCATAATGTGCTCGGCCTCTGGTTCACTCCGATTGGCCTCGCGGCGATCTATTATTTTATCCCCAAGGTGATCGGGAGGCCTATCCATAGTTATTATCTTAGCGTCCTTGGATTCTGGTCTTTGGCTCTCTTTTATAATTGGAATGGTATGCATCATTTGGTGGGTGGGCCGTTGCCTGCTTGGATGATTACCGTCAGCATCGTCGCATCAGTGATGATGCTCATCCCCGTGTTCGCGGTGGCGATTAATCATCATTTCACTCTAGTTGGGCATTTCGGTAAACTTAAACACAGTCCGACTCTTCGATTTATTGTTTTTGGGGCGGTCTCGTACACACTTACTAGTTTGCAAGGGGTCCTAAGTGCTTTGCGTAGCTTTAGTGAAGTTTCTCATTTTACCCATCATACTGTCGCTCACGCGCACCTCGGAATGTACGCCTTCTTCGGCATGGTTATGTTTGGTTCTATGTACTATATCCTCCCTCGGATTACTCAACGGGAGTGGCCTTCAAATCGTCTGATTTCTGTGCACTTTTGGGCTTCCGCCTTGGGTATTATTTTGTATGTGGTTCCTTTGAGTCTTGCTGGTTTCCAACAAGGCCGCCTGATGAATAATGCCGCAGTTAAGTTTCTTGATGTCGTGCAGTTCACTCTTCCTTGGCTTCAACTTCGCACCTTGGCTGGTTGTCTGCTGGCTTTGGCTCATTTGGCCTTCGTGGTTCATGTCGGCTGGCTCCTCCTTCGAATGCTCGAACCGTATCGTAAACCTGTTCTCAATATTCTCACGGGCGGTGAAATCCCCGCTACCACAGAGAAATAGTCCATGAGCTACGGCCCACTTCTCTTCCTCGGAATCCTTTTTACCCTAGCCTCAAGCTGGGTGGGATTGGTCTTGATCCCTCAGCGTCAGTTGGGGGCACTTGAACAGTTCACCGATACCAACACTGCTGCCATTTATCCTCAGGCACGCGCGGGTCAGGCGCAGCAAGGGGCTGAACAGTATCGTGCTTTAGGGTGTATTTATTGTCATACTCAACAGGTCCGACCTGAGGGTTACGGTGCAGATATCACCCGCGGTTGGGGACGTCGACGTACGGTCAGTCGTGATTATATCCACGATAAAACGGTGATGCTTGGGACCATGCGAACTGGACCTGACTTGACTAATATAGGAGAGCGGCAGTCTGATTCCTCTTGGCATTTTAAGCATCTTTATAATCCGCAGATCACCAGTGCCGGAAGTGTGATGCCGCCCTATCCATTTCTTTTTGAAATTCGGCCGATTGGACCTTTCGGATCATCCACGAATGCTTTGTCGCTCCAAGGTGTGTTTGCTCCACCCGTCGGATCTGAAGTCGTGCCCACCCTTAGAGCAAAGCAACTCGTCGAATATTTACGCAGTTTGAAATCTTCCGGTGACCTACCCGAAGCCCCAGTCAAAAAAGAGGAGACCAAGTGAAGCAACCTCTCGATTCCCATCGACCGCTAGGTGTCCTCGATCAGGGGGAGATCAATGACGTCACTGAATTGCACTCCGCGGTGATCCGAGAGAAACCGGAACCGCGCGAGGGATTTGAGCCGTTGAGTCTCTGGATTGTGGCTGGTATCGCAGTCTTGTTATTTTGGGGAGGCTCTTATTTGACCGCGTACAGTGGTCGTTTTGAGGCGGGTGAATTTTCTGAGTTTCAGCACGGACGTCCCCTCCCTGTTACTGAGGGGCCTGTCGATCCGCTTGCTGCTTTGAAGCGTGAGGGAATGATCGCCTATAATGGAGTGTGTGCGGCCTGCCACAACGAAGATGGCGCTGGAAAAACTGGCGTGGCGCCTCAATTAGTTAATTCCGATTGGGTTAATGCAGAAGATGCATCCCGCTTGGTTCGTATTGTTTTACATGGACTTACGGGGCCGATTAAAATCAATGCCACCACTGAGTTCAACATGGTGGGTGCTGCTATGCCCGCCCAATATGATGGGATTGGTGGAACCGATGCCAAATTGGCCGCGGTTTTAACATATATTCGGACCTCGTGGGGAAACACGGCCAAAGGGGTCACTGCTGATGAGGTAAAGGTAATTAGACTCGCTGCAGGTGTTCGAACCGAGGCTTGGACGCCGGTTGAGTTACTGGCTTTACCCGTGGGGGGCGGTGCTTCGGCGGCGCTAAGTTCCGATCAGTTGAAAGAGAAGCTCAAAGCTTTGCCTGCCGATCAGCTTCAGTCATTACTCAAAGAGTTGTCCAAGTAGATGTTCATTTGAAGATGGATTTCGTTTCGGTTTATCAGATTCTGAGGCGGTGATTCATTCGCTTCGCATGGATTAGTCTCTGGGGCATTTCAGGAGCTTGGGCATCAAACGTTCAGACCTCAGAAAATTCGGGGTAAATCCCCAAAATCAGGTGAGACTTCAAATCCCTGAATTTCGGGTAATTTTGCTGAGGATTGCTCAGGTTCCAATCCGGACTTTGAGGTCGAGTTCCGAACGGCGCGCGAGGCGAAAGCGGAGTCGTCAGCCCGGGAGCTTCGGGTGCGCCAGTCGCCGCTGATTGATGGTCTCGAGGGTCTGACTCACCCTGCGTTTAAATTCGCCGCCGTAGCTGCCCCCGGGAAAGAGGTGGATCAGGACCTCGGTTGAACTCACTTCCAAGACCCCGGGAGGGTGGGTGAGCTGACGAAATTGTCCCCCTTGGCGGCAATTAAAATTCCCCACTTGAGGTGAGGGGTGGATGCGGTGGGAATGGCTCGCTGGGTGGGTGAATCGGATCAGTATTTTTTAAATAATGCCGTGCACCTTTTGGACGAGTTTCTTCGGGGAGCAGAGCCGCCGGCGGAGGCTCAGATTCTCTTTGGACCTGGAAAAGGGCATGGCTGGAATCCAGAGGAGTTGATGGATCGACTGAGGACCATGCAAACCCGATTAGAAGAGGGTCGCCCCCAATCAACGAGTGCGGCACGTGACTCTTATTTCCGTGGCCGTTTTTTACACGCTTCAGGCTGTCCTCACTGCAAAGGACGTCTTTAGTCGAGTCCCTCTTAATTTATTCTGATTAGGTTTTACCGAGGTAACCTTTGGGGCAGGTCCGCGACAGCGTAAACCATTGCTGCCAAGGTGGCGGTGCACTGGGCTAGATCTTTGGGGTCCACCGCTTCAACTGTGTCGGCTTCAGTATGGTGAAAACGAAAGTAGCGTCCGTTAGGCATATGCAATCCCATCACTGGCACGCCTCGTTCCAATAGATGCGACGTATCGGCTTGGACCCCGTAAGAGTCCGCTTTGCCTGCCTCGAGAACTTCAGTCAGAAAGGTATGAATCGGTTCCAAGAGTGTCCGGGCCGCCGCGCTCCCAGTGAATCCAAAGCCGGTGGGACGGAAGGTCCCTGAGTCGCTTTCAATGGCCAAAATATGGGCGTCTAACTCGGCGAGGTGCGCGTCTCGATAGGCTTTGCCGCCTCCCCCCGAGTTCTCTTCGCCGGTCCAGAGGACACAGCGGATGGTTCGTCGCGGTCGCAAGCCCGCTTTCTTGATCAATCTAAGAGCCTCCCAAGAGGCGACGCAGCCCCCAGCGTCGTCTTGCGCGCCTTGGCCGACATCCCACGAATCAATGTGGCCCCCGATGAGCACAATTTCTTCCGGCCTCTCGCGGCCTCGAATCTCGGCGATGACATTGCGACCTGTGACGTCGGGATAGGTTGCTGCTGCCATTTCTAATCGCACCGTTACTTTTTGCCCACGCGCCACATAACGAGCTAAGCGGTTGGCATCCTCGGCAGCCAACGCCGCATGAGGTATCTTTTGGACATTGGTGGCATATCCCATTGCTCCCGTGTGCGGTGTACGAAGTGAGTAATCGCCGACCGATCGAATGAGACTCGCCGCCGCCCCGGCCTTGGCTGCTGCGATGGCACCCGACCAGCGAAACTGCACGGTCTCGCCGTAACTGGTAAATGGAGCATTGAAGAGGACAATCTTTCCACGCGCTTCGGTTGATCGCTTGGTCAATTCTGCGAAATTGGTGACCACGAGAACCTCAGCGGTGATTCCCCCCGCAGGGGTGCCAATGCTGCCGCCGAGGCCTAGCATGGGGAGTGACTCGGTTCGTGGGGAAAGTAAATGGACAGATTCCTGCCCACGAACCCAATGAGGTACCTGTGCCGCTTCAGTATGAACGGTCTCTAAGCCATCTGTCTTCATCTGAGCTTGAATCCAGTCGATCGCCATTTCCAAATTGGTAGATCCGGTTGAGCGCGCTCCAAACGTATCACATAACTCAGCCAGACGATCCCAGGCTGCGTGCGAGTTTGTGGCAGCATTTACCAGTTGAATCATGGCTGCTTGGGTGTCTTTGGGAAGACTCGCCTCGAGTGGGCGCCACCGGAATTTGCGTAAGGCTCCAGCGGTGCTCCACGAGGCGACGCCCAACGGTTTACTTAACTCGATATCGCCTTCTCGCAAGGCGAGGCGACGCCCCTCTGTCTTGAAATGAATTACCGGCTCTTGATCGAGCCAAACCGAGACGTTGGTGCTGGATACTTGCAATCGGACCGAATACCAGCGGCCGCTTTCAAACCGATGAAGACGAGTCGTCTCATTCTGATTCGCCGAATCGCCGTCAATGTTGGAGAGTCCGATAACGCTCCCTCCCCAACCCCCAAGAATCAGGCTAAGATGCGAGTCGCCGACAGGAAAAGTCAGCCCGCAGAAAAAATCGATTCCTAGGACCCTTTTTGCTTCCAATTCGATCTCGTATCCAATGGTAGGAAAGTCATTGGTCCAAGTGATTCCCGTTAATATCCCTTGGGCCAGATGGAGTTCTCCGTCCTTAACCTCCACCTCGCCAGCACCGCCAAAGGGAGTTGGCTTCCAACCTTCGAGGGATTTGCCATCAAATAAAGGGCTCCAAGCCGCAGTGGCGGCGGTCCAAGAAAGGAAAGAAAGAAAGAGACCAAGGACGAACAGGTGCGTCATAGGACGGACTATGGCACCGCTTGGATACGTGTACAAAGCGGAAGAAGAGTTCAGCCCACAATCTGCAGCGGATGAAGAGCCTGACTCGAGCCTGCGCGCTGGAGGTAAATTCCGAAAATGGGTTCGGAAGGCCGACCTATTTGGTTGGCTTGATAAGGTGATTGGGGAGGTCTTTTATGGTGTAGAGCGAAAGGTCCTCTTTGGGCTTGGGCCAGGTTAAATTCAATTCTTCCAATGCTTCGCAGACTCGTTGAGCTATGACATAATCGCGGACCCATTTTCGATCGGCTGGGATCAGATGCCAGCGCGCATGAGCAGGGGAGCAGCGATTTAGAATGTCCTGATAGGCATCCATAAACTCCTCCCAACGCTCACGCATCTGCAGATCGGAGCTCTCAAATTTCCAATTCTTGGCCGGATCCTCCAAGCGCGCCCGTAAACGTTCAGCCTGTTCTTGGGGCGAGATATGGAGGTAAAATTTTAGAAGTGTGCAACCCGCCTCGTGGAGATTGAGTTCAAATCGGTTGATTTGCTGGTAACGAAGGGACCAAGTGGATTTCGGGACCAGGTTCAAAACGCGAGCAACGAGGACATCCTCATAATGGGAACGGTTAAAAACACCAATCCGGCCGAATCTGGGTATGGCTTTATGGACACGCCAGAGGAAGTCATGGGCGAGTTCTTCGGAGGAAGGGGCTTTAAAATTAGAGACCTCGACCCCGGCTGGATTCACCTGCTTTAAGAGGCTGTTTGTTGCGCCATCTTTGCCGCTCGCGTCCATACCTTGAAAGATAACGAGCACTGAACAGTGATTATTCGCGTAGAGCTTGGCTTGAAGAGCGCCGATTTTCTCACAGAGTAGTTGGGTTTCCATTCGAGCTTTTTCTTTGGTGAAACCAAATGTTTCAGCAGGATCATACTGACGGATTCGGATCCGGCTCTTGATGAGGATGGTTGGAGGCATGATTCGATTGGAAGAAGTTACTCTTTCGAGGCAGGAAATGTGGCTCGTGGGAAAGATGGGGATCGTTTGGTAGGTGAAAGGCTCTTAGCCGATCAGCCCGTGCGCCTGTAGTTTTTTTATCTCAAGAGGGATCGTAAGGAAAGCGAGGATTGGATCGACAAACCTTTGAATCCGGTCGCAGTCGTGGTCACGATAGGGACTTGATGATCGACTGCTTTGAAGTGCTTGGCGAAGCGCGCCGCCCATGGATTGACGTGGAGGCCTTGCGGATTCGTTTTCTGACACTATCCGTTGCAGCGCATCCCGATCGGGTTCATGGAGGGACTGTTGCCGAGAGGGAGGCTGCCACGGTGTGTTCCGCTCAGATCAATGCAGCGTTTAATACGCTTCGTGAACCCCGTGATCGTCTTTTTCATCTTCTTGAATTAGAGCTGGGAGTTCGTCCCCCCGATATTCAAAGAATTTCTCCGGGCACCATGGACCTCTTTGCAGAAATTGGAGAAGTATGTCGCGATGTTGATACCTTTCTCGGTGTTCCTAATCGGGCGGATTCTTCCCCAATGTTGCGTTTAAAACGGATGCAAGCGGTGTTAAGTTGGTCAGATCGTTTGATGTTTCTGCAGGGCAAGGTGAACAGCTTACGGGATGGATTGGATCTGTCGGTTAAAGCATTAAATCCAGCGTGGGAAGCCGTCATCAATCTCCCGGTCGAAGACCGTCTAGCCGCCCTGCCGATTAGCCGACTTGAAGAACTTTCTCGGTCAATGAGCTATGTGACTCGCTGGACCTCGCAGATTCAGGAGCGACTCGCTCATTTAGCCGCCTGATTGATGGGAATAATAATCGTCGTCGTACACGGCGGAGAACGGGTCGCCAACCTGTTTTCGCTGACGTTCAGCTGCGACCGATTGAAGAGGGAACCGGACGCCTACCTGTGCGACATCGTGCCTCGGTTATCGAGTCATTCAGAGCGGGAAATCTGGAAACTGACCCCGCGCGGATGGCGCGACAGTTGAGCCCTGGTAGAGGCCGAAGCGGCCGATCCCACCGGCACCGGGGGACCTCGCCCGTGGGGCGCTCCGGACGCTTGCTCGCCTACGGCTCGCGCCGCTTCCTGCGCTACGATCCGAGCACCCGCAGGCGTGAAAGAGAGCTTGCGCGGCAGCACGCCAGAGCAGGCAAGTAAGGGAGCTACGGCGTCCACCACCGTGAGGCCTCGAGCCGCTTTCTGAAATCCGCTACGGTGTCCTTCTCGAATGAGGCATCACGTGGGAGTTAAGCCCTCTTTCCAAGGCGGACAAATTTCGAAACGGTAGCCGATCTGGGGGACGGTTTGGACAAACCTCGGTCGATGTGGGTTAGGCTCAATTTTTGCTCTGAGTGTGGTGATCGCACGGTCCACGCTGCGGTCCGTGACGATAAAGTCATCACCCCAAACTGCAGTGAGTATTTGGTTGCGGGTGACAGCTCGGCCGATGTTGCGAATGAAATAATCGAGCAATCCGTATTCTTTGGGTGTCAGGTCAACCCAACTATTCTTGTGCCGCAAACGTTTAGAACCTCGGTCCAATTCGAATTCGCCGAATTCAACGAGGTCAGGCAAGTTCTTCCGTCTGCGCTGAAGAAAGCGGGAGGCTCTTGCCATCAGTTCTTGGATGCTGAAGGGTTTAGTCATGTAGTCATCTGCGCCCAGATTTAAGCCTCGAATGATCTGCTCTTCTTGCCCCAAAGCGGTGATCATAATAATGGGCATGTCGAGTTCTGCAGCTCTGATTGATTGGCAAAGTTGGTAACCATTTTGCCCTGGGAGCATAAGGTCTAGGAGGATGAGATTTGGGCGGATTGAAAGGGCGAGTTGCAGGCCGAGGGTGCCATCCACTGCGGTTCGCACTTGGTAGCCAGCTCGTTCGAAAGTATCACGGAGACCGAAGAGGATAGAGGGATCGTCCTCGATAATGAGTACGGTTTCTTGCTTCATGATGGAGTTAATACTTGGCTGAGATCTAGCAGAGGGGCAGAGGGCAGATAAATAGCGAAACGACTCCCTTGTTCGAGAGTGCTTTGCACCTCGATACGGCCACGGTGGGCATCGACAATTGCTTTGACGAGATGCAGGCCTAAGCCGACACCGTTAGTTTTGTAACCCGAATTTTCGGCGCGGTAGAATTTTTCAAAGAGTCGGTCTTTATGTTCTAGGTCGAAGCCCGATCCATTGTCCACCACTGCAAAGCAGACTTCTTTGTCCGTGTTAGTCACAGAAAGGTAAATTTTTTTGTCTGTTCCAGTGTATTTATAGGCATTTTCCAGTAAATTTATCAGGGCAGTGGTGAGAGCTGAGACGTCGGCTTGGATCTGTGGTAATCCGCACGTTACCTCGCTCCTAAAATCGCAACTAGACGGTGTAAATCGGCTCATGAAAGCGGCCGTAGCCGCTTCGACAATTTCTTCAGGCGCAATCAAGTGAAACTCGTAGTTCATTCGACCACTTTCGAGTCGGGAAAAGGTGAGGAAGTCGTCGACTAAGCGACTAAGACGGAGGTTTTCTCGAGCGATGATCTCCAAGTATTGCTGAGTACGTTCCGGTTCCCGTTGAGGATCCTCGGCTAAGGAGTCAACCAGCATTCGAATCGAAGTGAGTGGCGTGCGGAGTTCGTGGGTGACTGTTGAAAGGAAGTCGTGACGAAGTTGGGTCAGCTGGGCTTGCTGTATAAAGCGTCGAATGGCAAGGGCAGCGAGCACTGCACCGAGAGCAACGGCGCAGAACGCGGTGGTCCAATGGAGGCGACTTTGTTGTTGGATGGACCGTGCGAGATCGAGGGGCACTTGGGAAGGTGGCAGATAAAGTTCCCAACCTGGCCAAACGACACCGATGGCAGCGTGGGTTCCGCCCAAAAATGCCCGGTCAGTTCTTGCAACTTGAGTTCGCCGAAGTTGAACCTGATAGTGCTGAGATTTGAAGGTAGAGTTGACTTCTTTTTCGAGGTCATCGCGGAGAGGTGCCTCGTGAAATAAGGAGAGAATTGGCCCACCGGGGGCGAGAATTTGCCAGATCGGAGCCGTGGTCCCCGATCGCTCGAGGCAATTTGTGGAAATGGGGGGATGGAAATGGCACGCGACGTCGATGGCCATTCTTTCCGCAGCTAATGAGGGTAAGTCTCCCTTGGCGCCGAGGGTTTGAATTTGTTGCCAGAGAAAAAGCCTCTGGCTAGCCGGAAGCAACGGACTGGAGTAGTTATGAACCCGAAGGTTTAGGGCTTCGAGTAGTGGCAAGAACTGGGGGTGATTTTGAGGAAGCAGGCTGATGGCAGCTAACTGAACTCCCGGGAGGAAGAGTCTCCCTGATTGGGAGCGTGCCCCTTCCAAGTTTCGAGCGGCTAGGTCGCCTGCTAATTCGAGATAAGCCAAGGCGAGTTCGTTCGTGATCGTTTTTTTATGAAAGAGGCTCACTAATTCATCGGCTGCTTTATCCGCTGAGGTTGAGTCGTCAGGTGGCGAGCTAGGAGCTGGGTAGACTGGACGGTTTCGAGGGTCGAGAATTAGGAGGCTATCAGACTTGGAGTCACGGAGGCGTCGATGGAAAAGTTCGCTGGCAGCCATTAAGTTGAGAGGTCCGACCGTTTGGCGTGCCCGCGTTTGAATACTTTGAGCCACCCCGAGCGCGGCGGTTTCAAGCTGAAATTGGTGTAACGCGGCAAGATCAGAGCCTAAGGTTCGGGACTCACCCTCGAGAACCTGTTGGGTGGACCAAAGAAGGGTCAGCGCTGGGACCGCTACAGCGAACGTCAGGGCCAGTAGGGTGAGAATGAGTTCACTCCTAGGCTGAAGGCGAAATGAGAAACGTCGCTTTGACATAGTCCAATGGCTTCAGGGCGGACCTAGAGCGAGTAAGGCTGTAGCCATTTGCGGCCCCGTTCGATCTTCTCCGATTTAAGGGCCGTAGCGGCCGCTTGAAAGTCAGATTTCCATTGGTCTAATCGCACAGAAGCGGGTCCTTTACGGACCCGTTGCCTCAGCGTTTCCACCTGCTGAATTGCTTTAAGAATAGAGTCCACGGGCGAGGGTTCCCCGCCTGGGTCATCGAGGTTGTTTTGGGCTAGTTCGATCCAGCTTAGCGAGGCGACCAGTTCTGGAAGGAGTGACTCTGGAAAATCATTCAAACCGGGCACATGGAGCGTGTAGGCCCCATAAGTGCGGTCGAGGACCCGGTTGGCTTGTCGAAGAAAGCTGCGAGCTTCAGAGAACTGCCTGGCACGGGCGAATCGGTTGACTGAGGTGAAAGTCTCTTGCAGTAAACGGGTGTAGTCCCGTGTCAAGGAGTTGGCGCCCAGTTCTGTGACCACGGTGACAAAGGTCAGGAGTCGACTTGTTTCAGCCAAAGCGAGGTCCGCATCTTTGTGGTTCAGAGCCAAAGCCACTGCGTCTCGACGAGCGGTGGTCCAAGCGTTGACATCGTCTGTTTCAAACTGGTTAGTTCGGCTTTTCAGAGCGGAAAGATCCGCGTTTGAATCCCATTTTAATTTTGCCGGTGCCCAGTGCCCGCTTTGGATTAGATCGGTAATTAACTCGAGATTTTTCGTTTGTTGCTCCCGAAGTTGCCGATCGGTGGCCGTATCAAATTGGCTTAAAAGTAGTCCGAAGGACTCCTGCATTTCCTTGATGATTTCTAGGGCACTTTCTTTTTCTGTGTGTTCAAGTGCTCCGTCTAAAGAGAGAGCCAGATCTCCCAGATAGGAGGCTTCATCTTGGTACCAAGTTCGGTCTGACGGTCGCGCATCAGGCGAGATGAGGAGAAGATTTTCAGCAGCTCGGTTGGCGAACGGTTCGGCATGAGGATACTCTCGAATTACTCGTAAGAACAGAGTCACGGCGTGAGTTGAATGCCCCTTGAATAGAAAGCAGACTCCCAAGCGATGAGTGGTCTCGGCACGCACTCTTTCACCTAGATCCGGTTTCTCCAGAACGTGTTGGTAGATTCGGATCGCTCCGTTTAAATCTCCAAGGATCTCTTCACGCCAAGCACCTGACTCCAATTGAAGGTTTACCGCAGTTGAAAGTAGGGATTGAGCCGATTGAGCCGATTGAGCCGTTTCAACTGCGCTCAAATGAGCCGCGGCACTAAGGCTCGCAATAGTTACAGTTAATTGGGGAAATTTCATGTCTCGATTTTGACTTTAAAGTCCCGATGTTACGGATGTATGACGGTAAGACAGAATTAGAAGAGAGGTGAGCCTTGTCGTGGTCGACGTTGAAGGGTGGGCTTGGTGAGAAAGTAAGGCTGGAATCCGTTCGGTAATTTTAAGATCGCCTGAGCTTACTGCCGATCAACCAAAGCCGGTGAGCCGTCCAGTGCCAGCGGTACGGCTGAGATTAACCTCGGGTTTTACCCGTTGGCATTACGGGCGTAACATCTGGATGCGATGGTTCTCGCTATCACCAATGTACAAAGTTCCATCTCGGTCCACTAAGATTCCATGAGGGCGGTTGAGTTCCGCTTTCACAAGGGAGGTGGAACGATTGCCGAGCGGAGCACCGCCAACCACGGTTTCGATGGTCCCGTTTTTGGGATTGATGCGACGGATCGCGTGGTTCTCGGTGTCGGCGAGGTAGATATGTCCATTGAAACCTGCCGCGATCCCTTTGGGACCGTTCAGGGTGGATTCTCGTGCGGCGCCACCGTCTCCGGTAAACCCTTTTTTCCCGCTGCCGGCCTGATGCTCGATCCGGTCTTTGGCGAGATTTAATCGGAGCACTTGGTTACCTTCCCGCAGGACTAACCATAATTGACCCGTGGCGTCGAAATCGATTGAGCGCGGTCCATTCAATGGAGTGCCGACAATTGGAGATCCATCGGGTGTTGGTCCTGGTTTCCCCAGGCCAGCCACCGTGGAAATCCGACCTGACTTGGTTTCGATCCGGCGCAAGACATGATTGCCAATGTCAGCGAGGTAGAGGTCTCCAGTTGGGCTGAATTGAATACTGATGACTTGGCGGAAAGTGGCTGAAGTGGCAGGCCCTCCGTCGCCGCTATAGCCGCTTTGGCCGGTTCCAGCGTAGGTGGTTAAAATGCCACTTTTGCGGTCTAACTTGCGGACGGCGTGGTTGCCGGTATCCGCGATAAAGAGATCTCCCTGCGCATCAAATCGGAGTTCATGCGGATTGTTGAGCCTTGCCGCCGTGGGAGGGCCTCCATCACCACTGTATCCCGCTATTCCAGTGCCGACTTCCGTGCTGATTGTTCCGTTGGGAGCGATTCTGCGAATAAAATGTGAACCGTAATCGGCAAACCACAGAGAATTATCGGGAGCCTTGGCTAAGCCGAAGGGGTTGTTGAGCTGAGCTGCTTTAGCTGGGCCACCATCGCCGCTATGACCGGAGATTCCGGTGCCAGCAATGGTGGTGAGGGTGGCACCGATGGAGACCTGAGCGCAGGCGAGGAGTGCGGCAATTGAGTGAGGCCAGTGTTTCATAAGAGGGAATGAAACGAAGACTCCTGTTTTCGTCGAGTTCTGTCGATCTTTGTGCGTCTATTCATCTAACCGCCGAGGTAAGCACTTTGCACCTGAGGATTATTCCGAAGATCGGCAGATGTCCCGGCCAGAGTGACTCGCCCTGTCTCCAGCACATATCCGTAGTGGCTCATTTCAAGTGCGAGATTGGCGTTCTGTTCGACGAGTAGAATAGGGAGTCCTCGGTCGCGATTCAGTGCTACGAGACTCGCAAATATTTCTTTAATTAGCAGCGGTGCAATACCGAGGGAAGGTTCATCGAGCATTAGGAAGCGGGGGCGGCTGAGGAGGGCGCGCCCGATGGCTAGCATCTGTTGTTCTCCTCCAGAGAGGGTCCCGGCCAATTGTTTCTCTCGTTCCTTTAAACGAGGAAACATGCGAAAAACAAACCCCATTTCGTTGGCTATCCAAGTAGAATCTCGCTGAAGATAAGCCCCCATCTGTAAGTTTTCCAAGACGGTTAGATTGGCAAAGACCATCCGCCCCTCGGGACTATGAGCGAGACCGAGTTTCACGATTTGGTGAGGGGCATATCCGGTGATGTCCCGTCCGTTGAAGCGAATGCGACCCGAGATTGGCTGGACCATTCCGGAGATAGCTCGGAGCGTCGTCGTTTTACCGGCTCCGTTGCCGCCGATCAAGGTGACAATGGATCCTTCAGCAACCTTGAGTGAGACGCCGTGCAGTGCACGGATAGCATCGTAAGAAACGTGGATGTTCTCGATTTCAAGCATCTTTGGATTCGTTTTAATTATCGCCCAAATAGGCAGCGATGACCTTGGGATCTGCCCGAATTGCTGATGGAGTGCCCTCGGCGATTTTACGACCATATTCCAGGACATGAATACGCTCGCAGATACCCATCACCACTTTCATGTCGTGTTCCACTAAGAGAATCGCTAGGCCGAAGGTATCTCTGATGAAACGGATCAGGGTCATTAGCTCCGTTTTTTCGGATGGATTCATTCCAGCGGCAGGTTCATCGAGCAAGAGAAGTCGGGGTTTAGTGGCAAGTGCGCGAAGAATCTCTAATCGACGTTGATCTCCGTAGGACAAGCTTTTTGCTGGTTCATCTTGGACACGTTGCAGATTAAAAAGGGTCAACAGTTCCAAGGTGCGGGCTTGAAGCTTAGCCTCTTCTTTCTGAAAGTTTGAACTGCGGATCAGTGATTGAAGCGAGTGATTCTGAAGATGCCGATGAAAGGCCACTCGGACATTGTCGTAGACCGTTAAACTGGGAAAGAGCCGAATATTCTGGAAGGTGCGAGCAATCCCGAGGTTGGTGATTTGGAACGGCTTTAATTTGGCAAGAGAACTCCCCGCTAAGTGGATCGACCCCTCGGTCGGTTGATAGACTCCGGTGACCAGATTAAACACCGTGGTCTTGCCAGCGCCGTTGGGGCCGATGAGGCCGACCAACTCTCCTTCGCGAACGGTTATCGACACGGAAGACACCGCAGTAAGGCCACCGAAGCGAATGGTGACATTGGATAAGTCGAGAAGGGTGTCGGGCATCGTTAAATTAGGTGGACTTCTTCCCCTTTAGTGGCCAGAAAAACAGCCCTTGAGGCCGAGTTAGCATGAGGATAATCAACAGCAGTGAGTAGACGATCATCCGGTAGTCACCGAAAGAACGAAGGACTTCGGTGAGGGCAGTGAGAAGAACAGCAGCAACGATAACGCCACTATGCCGCCCCATACCGCCGAGAATTACCATGACCACGATTTCAATGCTTTTATCGAAAGAGAAGCCGCTAGGATTAAGGTAACCCTTGAGATGAGCATATAAGCCGCCAGCGACACCTGCAAAAAAGGAACCTACTACGAAAGCGGTGATCTTGTAATGGGTGGTATTGAGTCCCATAGCTTCGGAAGCTACTTCGTCGTCAGCGACTGCGACGAACCCCCGCCCAAAGGTTGAATTAAGGAGACTCCAGACGACGTAGACTGTCACTGTAGCCGATCCGAAGACCCAAAATAGGGAGGTGTGAGTGTGGATGCCTGTCAAACCGCGCGCTCCTCCCACTGCATCAAGATTTTGCAGGATAACTTTAATAATTTCTCCGAAACCGAGGGTTACGATAGCGAGATAATCGCCTTTTAAGCGAAGAGACGGAGCCCCGACGGCAACCCCGACCAGTGCGGAAAGAAGTCCGCCTGCGATCAGAGACAGGGGGAAGACAACCCACTGAAGAAGTTCAGTTTGCCCCAATAATTTTGGAGCCAAAGTGGTGGTCAGCATCGCGGAGGTGTAAGCGCCGACCGCCATAAATCCGGCGTGACCGAGGGAAAATTGCCCTGTGAAGCCATTAATAAGATTCAAGCTGGAGGCCAGCACGATACTAATCCCTGCACCAAGAGCGACATCGAGGAGGTAAGCATCGATTCGACCTGAAAAAGCCGAGATGAGAGCGGCTATTGCCAGTAGGGCGATGAGAAGACATTGGGATTTGGGTGGCACCATACGGTTAAGAATCAGACCTTTTCTACTTTCAATTTCCCCAAGAGCCCCGCTGGTCGAAACAGGAGGATAGCGATGAGAATGGCGAAAGCGATGGCATCGCGAAAGGTGGAGAGACGCGTACCCGAAACGAAAGTTTCGACCAACCCAATAAGTACCCCGCCGAGGGCGGCTCCGGGCAGGTTACCGATGCCCCCCAGCACTGCGGCCACAAAGGCTTTAAGGCCTGGCATGGTCCCCATAAGCGGATCGATGCTCGGGTAATTCATAGCGTAGAGGACGCCACCTGCACCGGCGAGCGAGGAACCGAGGGCAAAGGTGAAGGAGATGATACGATCGTTGTTAATGCCTACCAAAGAGGCCGCTGTGGCATTGAATGAGAGAGCTCGCATGGCGGTACCCGTTCGAGTGCAGTGCACAATCCAATATAAGATAGCCAGCAGTCCTAGCGTCACGATTGGCACAGCGAGTTGATTTGTTGAAAGGGTCAGGTCGCCAAACTGGAGTTGTTTAGAAGGAAACAGAGGAGGGAAAGCCTTCGGATTTGGGCCGAAGCCAAATTTTTGATTTTGGGCTAAGTTTTGGATGAGTAACGACACTCCGATGGCAGTAATGAGAACGGTGAGAGTCGAGCGATTGCGGAGGGGTTTGTAGGCTAGTTTTTCGATGAGCACCCCGAGCAGAGCGCAGACTGCCATCGCGAGAGTAAGCACGGTCATTCCGCCGAGAAAAGAGGGTTGTTGAAATTGAAACCGTTGGAGCGCGAACCAGCCGACATAGGAGCCGATCATGAAAACATCACTGTGGGCGAAGTTAATGAACCGAAGGACTCCGTAGACCATAGTGTATCCGAGGGCGATCAGCGCATAAATAGAACCCAAAGAAATACCGTTAAGCAGTTGTTGCAAGAATTCGGTCATGGAGAGCGATGTTGTGCTACCTTTACGGATCAAAATCAAAGGGCTTCAGGCGTTCAAAGTCGAGTGCCGCTGCGGATAAGTAATCTTTTCAAGGTTCAATGAGGCTTACAAATTGGAAGGAACCCGCTTTGACGCCAACGATCACCGCAGATTTTTGTGCATTGCGGTGTGAATCCATAGTAATAAGACCGGTTATCCCAGCAAAATCGTGGGTCACCGCTAATTCATCTCGGATAGCTTTAGGTTGAATTGATTTAGATCGACGCAAGGCGTCGGCAATCATTTGTAGGGTGTCGAAGGCTAAAGCTGAGACGCCAGTCGGGGGTTTACCAAAGCGCCGATGGAAACGATCGAGGAAATCTTGGGTTGCTGGGGTGGGGTTTTCTGTAGAGAAATGGACTGGAAAATAAGCACCATCAGCCGCGGGGCCTCCGACAGCGATGAGTTCTGGGGCCTCCCATCCGTCGCCTCCTAGCATTGGGAGTGTCAGACCAAGTTCCCTCGCCTGACGCAGGATAAGTCCGCCGGAATGATAGTATCCAGGGGCAAAGATCGCTTCTACACCGATCGCCTTGAGAGCGGTTAATTGCGCTCTGAAATCTTTGTCGCCTCCGTTGTACCGCTGTTCGCCGATGACGAGTCCGCCCTCGGCGGTAAAACGATCTCGAAAGACATCCGCCAATCCGAGGCTATAGGGAGAAGTTGCGTCGAGGAGAAATCCCACTCGTTTTAAGGAAAGGTTTTTGCGAGCAAACTGGGCCATAATTTTGCCTTGAAAGGGATCGGCAAAACAGATTCGAAAGATAAAATCCCCGATTTCAGTGACTTGAGGAAGAGTTGCTGCCGGAGATATCATCGGAATTCCGGCGGCTTGACACAGGGGGCCCGCTTCAAGGCATCGCCCTGAATTGGCATCGCCGACAATCGCCACGACTTGATCCCGTGAAAGTAGTTTTTTTACGATCGTGGCAGATTCCCCGGCGAGAGAACGATTGTCTTCACGTCTCAATTCTAAAGGACGTCCCCGCACTCCGCCCGAGGCATTGATCTCTTCTACTGCTAGGGTGGCCCCCATGTCAGTGTACTGGCCTAGACCCGCCGCGTTTCCAGTCAAGGCCCCAAAAAACCCGATGAGGATCGGCTCCAGTTTTGCGCTAGAATTTGGGACTTCTTGGCGGCACCCCATCAACCCGAAAGCTCCGATGAGGAGGGCGAAAAACAGGAGCGACGAAAAGATCGGCACGGTCAGCAGAGGCTCTCTCGGGTTAAGCGGCATCGTGGTAATCTGAGGTTAGTTTACTGGGAGCGCGGTAATTCTTCGGCAGTGGCGATGACCCGTCGGGCCAGCATATTGAGATGAATATCACTTCGGGCTTGTTCTGTTTGGAGAAAGCCCAAGGTTGAGAAACGAGAAATAAGTTCCATGGCTTGTTTGATCGATCCGCTTCGTAATTCGACATCGATTAAACGGTCCATCATCTGGCCAAGGACACGGGTATCATGAGTAAATTGGAAAGGACCAAAGCGGGATAAATCCGGGTTAAGTGCTTCATCAAATAAGCTGCGCGCCCGTACGTCCTGCCGCCGATCCCAGCAGACTTCGGCTAGGCGCAAGCGGTGAACCCGCTGATTCTCGAGATCTAACGCCACGAGTGCGCCAAGAATCTGTTCTAATCGCCCAGAACTGGGGGTGTGGAAAGAAGATCTTCGGGCCCGATACCGCAGCAGGAGCATGTCGCCGTACTGTCGGAGCAATCCCAGATCGGCGAGTATTTCATCCTTTTTAAAGAGAGGATCCTCGAGCATTCGTGCGGCATCACCGTCTGGAGGCGGGTTCTGTACTGAATAGGAGGTGAGTAAACGGAACGGAAGGGGATCGAGAGGATCGAGACTGCGCCACTGGTGTAAAATGGACCGAAAAATAGGCAGTTGAGGGAGCCCGGTTTTGGCGAATTGGACAGCGAGCGCACGGCAATCGTTGGTCGTCAGAGGATGTGCCTCTAGATAGTCGCCAAGCAGAGATCTGGGCCGAGCCCGTTGAGCTTCATTGATTTGGAAGGGAACCAAGGCTTGGCCTCGGACAAAAAAGGCTTTCTGTGCCCGATATTCCAAGACCGGATTAAAGTCGCTGTGCAGCCGTGTTTCGCCACGCGCTAGGAAGAAAGCATCTCCGAATCCAGTCACTTGAAGGGTGAGAATATTTACGGGTTGGGTGATTTCGATCGTCTTCAGATCTGCGGCGACAGCTGGAACAGCTAATCGTTTGGCTAAGGTGTCGAGATTCACAGTGAAGGGCGACACTCCGCCGACCAAAAGCAGGTCGCCCACCGAGGTTTGCCAAAGGCTGAGATAGGGAAATACCGATCCAAAGGTTGCCACAACTGTCTCAAAGATCGAGTCATCGGTCTCGTAGGTTTGGACCCATTGCGCACACAAGCCACCCGGCTTTAATCGTTCTCGGCAATCGAGATAGTATTCACGACTAAACACGGCTGCGACCCCGGCCATCCAGGGGTTAGATGGTTCAGTGATAATGAGGTCGTACTGCCGGGTTGTGGTTTGTAAAAACGTCTTAGCGTCTTCGATGGATATATGACAGCGTGGGTTACGGAGAGCGTCGTGGTTGTAGGGCGCGAAATGGTCTCGTGCGGCGACGATGACTTCGGGGGAGATTTCCACTAAATCGACTCGTTCGATCTCAGGAAATTGGAGGAGTGAACCGACGGTGACACCGCTACCGGCACCCACCACCAAAGCCTCGACTGGGTGAGGGTGGAGAAGCGATGGGATGTGCCCCACCAGCATCTGGGTGCTCATGTCGTCACCTGAACTGGCATCCACCTTCCCATTTATCTTCAGTCCGATCGTCTTTTGACCGGCCTCGCCGGGTACTTCAACCACAGCGATGGTGGCGCCCGCGCCATCACGAAAAAAGTTCAAGTTGAACGCCTCCGCGCGGGCGCGATACTGAGCCACGGTCTGTGGTTGCTGAGCCTCTCGCCAGAGTCCAAGGCTGAAAGTGCGAGACCAACGCTCGCCGAGTCCTAAAGTGAGGATGAAGAACAAACCAGAGGTCACGGCCAATCCTTGAAGACAAGGTTTGAGAATACGACCGCGTTGTGCGCCGAGGACGACGAGTCCGATCGAGATATTAAGGCCAATGCCAAGGGCAAAGGTGGACGCTAAGCCCAAGAAGGGTAGAAGGATAAGTCCAGTTAGGACGGCTCCCAAAACTGTCCCGAGTGTATTTACGGCGAATACGCGTCCAACCGAGCGCCCTGTTCGTGCGATATCGACTGTCGCGACCCGACTAACAAGCGGGAGAGTCATGCCCAAACAAACGGCTGGAATAAACATCACGCCGAAGCAAATAAGAGCCTGAATCAGTTCATAAACCGGGTAAGCTTCAGGGCGCCTCGCCAGTAACTGAGAGAGTTTAGAGAACCAAAATGGAAGGAGGTCATAGAAGCCAATGGAGAGAAGCAGCGTCCCGGCCAGAGCCAACTCGGCCCATGCGAAAGCGGTGAGGGTTTGCGTCTGACGTCGCCAACGGCTGACGAGCCAACTGCCGACCGTGATACCGCCGATAAAAGTGGCGAGCATCAACGAGTAAGCGTGGGTACTAGAGCCCAGCGCTAAGGCGAGCAACCGAGTCCAAGCGATTTCATAGAGCATCGCCACAAATCCGGAGACCCCCGTTGCGATGAGGGCGACCCTGAGTTCAAGAGGGGTGAAGGTCTCGTCGGCGAGGGGGGTGGGGGTTCGTGTGCTATCCGGAGAGCGTTCACCGCCACGAACACTAACCACATAGGCGACGAGGCTAATAATGAGACTGAGGCTGGCGCCGAGATAGACAACCCGTTCCAAGCCGAGTTCCGGGATCCACCACCCATCGGCGAGTAGAACCCCAGTGACGGCCCCAGCACTATTGATCGCATAGAGGGAGGAAACTTTTCCACGGAGTTCCCCGAGGGATCGGGTTACATAACGAGTTAAGGCGGGAAGGGTGGCTCCCATCAGGATTGTGGGAAGTAGGATCGTGGCGCCGGCAAAGACAAACTGCAGGGTTAAGCGAAACAAGCCTTCTGGCCGAGTTGATCGAATAAATCCGAGGAAGAGGTTGTGGACGAACTCGTAATAATTAGGAAAAAGTGCGGCATAAAGTCCGATGCCCGCTTCGAGGGCTGCGTAGAACTTTAAAGGTTGGCGCATTGTATCCACCTTGGCTCCTAGCCACGCGTTGCCCAAGGCCAACCCTCCCATAAAGGCAGCCAGCACCGCGACGACTGCGTAGCTGGTGTGGCCAAGGAAAAGAGCGAGATACCGAGTCCAAACGACTTGATAAAGTAAGCCTGCGGTACCAGAGACAAAAAAAGTCCCCAGTATTAGTAGAAATACAGATCGTGAGTTGGGCTTCATGAGAGGGTAGTTTATGCGGTTACGGTCTCGGCGGGAAGCGGTTGCGGAGACCATTGCTTGCGTTCGCGCCAAATCCGCCGGAAGGCACTGGAAAAATCCTCGGGACGTCGGTTCATCCAGTCGATCAGTGCCTCAGGGGTAAACCATCCGCCGCCCCGGATTTCTGAGGCTTGCAAAACAAAAGGCCCTTCGTGAATCGCGCGGTACACCCAGCAAAACTCCCAAGCTGTTTCCTCACTTGCTTCCATTCTGTGCACCCTTTCTGGGATTTCGTTCAAGCGCACACCTAACTCCTCTTCAACCTCTCGTAGCGACGTGGAGTCGTAGTCTTCACCTGCGGTCACATGGCCAGATGAGGAACTATCCCACGCTCCAGGAAAGTCATCCTTCGCGAAGGAACGTTGTTGTAAGAAGAGTTCATCACGATCGTTGAAAATCAGAATATGAACAGCGCGATGCCGAAGACGACGTTGATGAACTTCGCTGCGAGGCGCTTTGCCGATGACTTCGTCTTTATCGGTGACAATATCAAACCATTCTTCGCTCATAATTCTCCGTGGATTCGCATCTGTTCCATGACGACTGTGGCCATTAAATTATTGATCGCGTGCAGGAAGATACAGGGCCAAATTGAGGCGGACCGAATCCGGACCCAGCCTAGTAGAAGTCCGAGAGCAAAGAGGAGAGTCATCTCTCGCACACCGTATTGAAGGTGGATCAAGGTCCAAAGTAGACTTGTCAGACCGCACGCCAACCATTTGCCGCCCTTGACCGAGCATAGACCGTCGAAAACAAAGCCGCGAAAAATCCATTCTTCAAGTAGGGGAGCCAATAAGACCACTGCCAGCCAGAGGTGGATCCGTGGGTTTGCGGTGAGGTAGAGCGCTTTCATTTGCGGATTCACTTCTGTGATGAGGAGGGAGCCAAGTCCGGTGAGGATCAACCAGCCGAGAAGTCCGGAAATCATCGGCTTCCAAGTAAAAGAGCGGAGGCCAAGATAACCGGCGGTATCTCCCGTTCCCCTCACCCAAGCTAACACGGCTCCGACCGGTAGAAGCACGAGGGTACAAATTAACTGGGTCCAGAAGAGGGTAGTTCCATTTAAAGTGAGTTGTGGCCTTCCCAAACCGTTTTCCAGCGCGCCCGTAGTAACAGAGGGAATCAGCCAGAACCCAAAGAAGGCGAGTGCCGGAATTAGGATCAGTCCCGCGATTAGTCCGAATAAACCAAGTAAAGAGAGGCCAAAGCCCCAAGGTCCGCGATGGGAGGAGGCGGGAGGTCCGGAAGGGCAAGGATGCGGCGGCGCTAAAATGGGAGGTGAATCGAGAGCGATAGGGGCAGATTGAGGATTGGCTGAGGGGAGTCAATAAGAGCAAAAGAGAGTCTTTGTTTGCGGGTCGGTCTTGACGCCTGCCGTGGAGCCTAGAGATTAGCGGCATGTCGGAGAGCAAACCAAGGAAGTTGGGACGTAAAGAAAGTCGGAATCTCGATGTCGAGATTCAGTTTCTCGAAGGACTGGTTCGTCGAGATCCGAGTTATGTGGAAGCTCTTCAATTGTTGGGTGACGATTACACGCGGCGAGGTAAGATTGCCGAGGGCCTGCGGGTAGATCTTCAACTGAAGGCACTTCGACCGGAAGATCCAGAAGTGATGTTCAATCTGGCCTGTAGTTTGGCCCTATCAGGAAATTTAGAGGCCGCTGCCGATGAGGTTTGCCGAGCTATTCTGGCGGGCTTTCGTGACTTTAATTGGCTTCGAAAAGAGAGTGATTTTGCCGTTCTTCGAAAGCATTTGGCCTACGGACGGGTCCGAAAACTGATGAAGTCAATCTTGGCTGAGACGACTCAATAAGCTTTTTATTGATTAAGTGGCCTCCTGCTGCACCTAATTTTTAATGATGACTCAATCGAGGGTTCTTAGTGGCCTCTTGCTGTTTCAGAGTGGATTGCTGCCAAGTTGGGCCATTATCTTCGTTAGCACGGATAACGCCCTGTATAACACCAGTGAACCCGTGGGAACTCTCGCTGGGAGCGGGTGGCAATATTTGGGCAACTGGAATGGATTCGTGGGAACTCAGATTTCACCGAGTCATTTCATCACCGCCACTCATGTGGGAGGGGCGGTGGGGGGCTCATTTACTGGATCCAATGGACAATCTTATACCACGACCGCGGTAACTCAGTTGAATGATTTAGCCATCTGGACGGTGAGCGGCAATTTACCCACGGTGGCTCCTCTCTATTTGGGTTCGAATGAGGGTAATTTGGATATGGTCGTTTTTGGGCGTGGAGTCGGTCGCGGTGCCGAATTGACTGCGAATGACGCCACGGACGCTAATAAAATCCGTGGGTGGGCTTGGGGCGGCAATAGCGCCTTGCGTTGGGGAACTAATAGATTTGAGGTGGCCTATGCCAATTACCCCGTGGTTGGACCGGCGATGTCTGCGGGATTTGATCGGCTTGGAGGCGATAATGAGGCTACCGTCGGGAGTGGTGATAGTGGTGGAGCTACTTTCGTTCTCAACGGAGGCAAATGGGAACTCGCAGGCGTTGTTTATGGTGTGCAGTCGAATGTTCGAACCACGCCAACTGGGACGCCAGTGAATGGTGCCATCTATGATTTCGGCGGGCTCTATGGGGCCTCGAGTGGGCAATTGATCATTGCAGATGAATTTACAGATATCCCAGCCTCCTTCGTGGTCAGTCGAATTTCAGCAGACTCCAATCAGCAATGGATTTTGACTTCGGTGCCTGAGTCCTCTTCCTACCTTGTTAGCGTGGCAGCCCTTCTCTCTTGCTGGGCCGGTTATCGGACCTTTCGCCGCACCGGGGATGCCCTTGGTCAGGTTGATCGTCGCTCGGTAGACTGAGGAGGGTGGTAATCGGACTCGCTCAAGATTTAATGTCTCGAACACTGAACACTGCGTATCCAGCGATAAAAAAAGTCCCATTAAACCCAACTAGAAGGCTGAGTGATTCGGTGATTTTTTCCCATTGAATAGGCTCGGCATAGACGCGTTGCCAGAGGTTAAGATGATAGGTCAGAAACCACGGTTTCAAGTCAGCAAACCAAGGGATGTTCATCAGAATAAAGCTCAGGAAAATAAGGGATAACGCCAGAATTGTGGCAGCGGCAGGTTTGACATTGAAGCAACCGAAAAAGAAGGAAAGGCCCATGATACTCACGGCTTTAATTGCCATGAGTGCGTGAGCTGCAGCATAGCGAAAAAGACCTTCTTTAGCGCTAAAAACCCCGAACAGTTCTCCGGGCATAAAGACGAAAAGCCCGCCCCATGGAAAACAAGGGAGAGCTAATATAAGCCCAGAGACACCAAGAGCGAGAGCGAGGTTGATTGAAAAAATGGCTCCAGCTACCCATTTCAATGCGAGTAATCGGCATCGAGAAATGGGACGAGCAAGGATCATTCGCAATGTCCCATCCTCAGCTTCTTTTGCCACGAGATCTCCACCCACTAAAGTTCCATAAAGAGGGAGGAGCAGATAGGCGAGCCAAAGGTTGGTGAAAGCAGCTGCGGTGAGGGGTGACAGAAAGTCTTGAAAGTTATAACCGTTGTTTTCGAGGAGGTCAGACATTCCACTCGATGCTTTTGAAAAACGGAACACCAGCAGGATCACTAATTGCGCCATTAGAAACATCCCGAAGCCAATATAAGTCCGCTTCTTGCCGTATAATTTCGAGAGTTCGTTACGAAGTTGATGCAGAAACATAGGGCTTAAATTTCAATCAGAAAACTGAGTTAAGAGTGAGACTCTTGGACGGAAGAGGGAGGGCGGTTGGCTCGGACTAAAGAGAGATAAAAGTGTTCTAAGGTTTGTTCTTCGTGGGCGATTTCATGAACGGTAAAACCAGCCTGAACCAAGCGTTTGACCACCGTCCCAGTCTGGGTGCCCTCGGGGAGCGCAATCTTCGACCCTTCCTTGTGGCTGTGGATCAGACCTTGGCTCGATAACCAGTCGGTGGCCGCGACAAAGTCATCGGTCACTAATCGCACCCAGCCTTGGGGTTGCCGCGCTTCAGATAGGGGACCGTCAAACACCTTGCGCCCTTGGTGCAAGACCGCGATTCGCGAACATAAATGTTCTACTTCACTGAGGAGATGAGATGAGAGTAAAATGGTCAGTCCGAGATCCGTATTAAGACGACGGATCGTTTCCCGCATTTCGTGAATCCCCTCTGGATCGAGTCCGTTGGTAGGTTCGTCGAGAATCAAAAGTTCGGGCCCAGGTAGGAGTGCTTGAGCTAACGCTAGTCGGGCACGCATTCCGTGGGAATAGGTTTGAACTTTGGAATCGACTCGCCCGCTGAGTCCCACCCATTCCGCAACTTCTTGAATTCGGGCAGGTGGCGTCTCAGCCGAATAACCAGCTAGAATTTCTAGATTTCGGCGTCCACTCAGATAGTCGTAAAAAACAGGGGCCTCAAAAATTGCCCCGACCTTAGCTAAGGCGGCAGCTCGGTGATGGCTGATATCTTGACCGCAAATGCAGATGTTTCCGTCACTCGGCCAGACCTGTCCCAGCATCATTCCGATCGCGGTGCTCTTGCCTGCACCGTTGTGACCGAGGAGACCGAAGGTGACTCCGCGGGGGACATGGAGGGTTAAGTGATCCACAGCTAAACGGTGGCCGAAGGATTTGGAAACGTCGTTGATCTGGATCATGTGGCAAACAGTTACGGACTGGTTTCGACGACAAAAAACGGTTTGACCAAACCATCGGCATACAGATGATTTTTCCCTTTTCCGTTTCCGCGCGCGGCGTGGAAATTCGATTTATCGCTGAACAAGACGATGCCAGTTCCTTTCACTTGGAGAGTTAGAATTCGAGGCGAAACGGCGTCTTGCCCGTTCAAAAGGAAGTTCCAAAAATAACTAGAGCCAGTGGATTCAAAAAGGCCTTCTCGATCTGAGGGGCAGTGTAAAATAGCGGGGGAACCTAACTGGGGGAGTAGCACTTTTTCGACGGGGTTGATAATCACTAGATTGGTCCCCGCCGTGCGGTTCAACATAATCGGAAAGCGGTTTGCATTCTCGTCGAGGTACAAGCGCAAGCTGATCCCGATTTGCCGTAAGTTCGATGCGCAAGCAGTGGCGCGTGCGCGTGCGGTCGCTTGGGAGAGAGTAGGAAGGAGGAGGCCAGCCAATAGGGCAATAATGGAAATCACCACCAAAAGTTCAATTAAGGTGAAAGCTAATGGGCCGTTGTCGGCTGTTTTCGTTTTTTCTGGCTGGAAAGTGGAAGCCATGAGGGGTCCGATTAGGGCAGTCTTCGAGGGCGCAGCATTCGTCCTGATTCCATCGATCGCTGTATCTCTTCAAGCACCGGTTGAAGCTCAGCCTTGGTCTCCGATGAGCCTTGATCCATAAATGTTTTGAGCCCAGTGGAAATCATTTTGTTCCGCAATTCAGGGCTTAACTGCTCGGTAGGATCTCCCCCACCTCCCCTAACTCCCGTGCTTTCCGGTGATTCGGAAGCCATTCGACTCTCTGCCTCCCGTAATCGGCGTAAGGTTCCGTCGATTGTATCACGTCGTTTCGCGGGAGGCATCTGTTCAAAGGCAGTGAGCATTTGGTTGAATCCAACGGGCAAAGTGAGCTCCATAAACTCCCCTTTTTCATTGGCATCCATCGACGAAAACCAGGTCCGCCAAGCTCCGGTGAGTCGGACAGATCGTCGATCTTCAGAACTCAATAAATTGAGCATTTCAGCCAAACGCCGGAGGGTATCTTGTCGGGCTTGGGTCGTGAGGCTTTGAAACGGAGTGCGATTCAAAAAGGCGATTATCTTTTCCGGCGTGACCTTGCGAGATCTCGCAATCGCGAAGCCTCCAAGGGCGAGGATCCAAACCAGTCCCAGCACGCCGAGGGCAATGAAAAGAGGTTTTTGTCGCGGCGACATAGTCCAACTTTAGTTACACGAGGAGATTTGGCGACAATTTAGATGGGAATAGACGTAGGTTAGACTTTTTCCCGCGTTGACGCATTTCTTGTCGCCGATACTATCCGTCCTTCTGATTCTGACGCGAATCCCGCGATTCCTTAAAAGATACACACAGCGATTATGCCGAAAGCACTGAAATACGTTTATACTTGGGGCAACAAAAAAGCCGACGGTGATGGGTCGATGAAGGCCCTTCTCGGTGGCAAAGGTGCCAACCTAGCCGAAATGACCCGCATTGGTCTTCCGGTACCTCCAGGATTCACCATCACCACCGAAGTTTGCACTTACTTCTATGCGAACAAACGGACTTACCCCAAGGAGCTACAGGCTCAAATGGAAGCGGGCGTGGTGAACATGGAAAAGATCATGGGTGCGAAGTTCGGAGCTACCACCGGCACGCCGCTGCTGGTGGCCGTTCGTTCGGGGGCACGTGATTCGATGCCGGGCATGATGGATACGATTCTGAACCTTGGATTGAATGATCAGACGGTCATTGCCTTGGTTAAAGCGACTGGCAATGAACGGTTCGCTTGGGATTGCTACCGTCGTTTTATTCAGATGTATGGCGACGTGGTAATGGGTGTTCAAAAGCGAGAAGGTGAAGATCACGAACCGTTCGAGACGGTGATCGAGATGTTCAAGCACGAGAAGTATCATGGAGAGATCGAAGACTCCAAACTGACGGCCTTAGACCAGCAAGAATTGGTTAAACGATTCAAGGCGTTGGTGAAGGATCGCACCGGTAAAGCATTCCCTAATAGCCCTTGGGACCAATTACGCGGTGCGGCGGGTGCCGTGTTTGGTTCTTGGATGAACGACCGCGCGATGGTCTATCGTCGCAAGTATAATATTCCCACCGAATGGGGAACGGCCGTCAACGTCCAGGCCATGGTGTTCGGTAATACGGGTGAAACATCTGGGTCCGGTGTCGCTTTCACTCGCAATCCAGCGAATGGGACGAATGAATTCTATGGCGAATTCCTCATCAACGCTCAAGGCGAAGACGTTGTTGCGGGTGTTCGCACCCCAGAACCCGTCCTCAAACTCAGGGACGTGATGCCGAAGTCTTACGCTGAATTGCTCAAAGTACGTGCCACTTTGGAGACACATTTCAAAGATGTGCAAGACGTCGAGTTTACCATTCAAGAAGGTCAATTGTTCATGTTGCAGACGCGTAACGGTAAGCGGACAGCGGCCGCCGCCTTGAAGTTTGCTGCTGATATGGTCAAGGAGAAGTTGATTGATTGGGAAACTGCCGTCCTCCGCAATCCAGCCGACCAACTCGAACAGCTTCTCGCTCCGATTTTTGATTTGGCTGAAGTCAAAAAAGCGAAGGTCATCGCGAGTGGACTTCCCGCCGGTCCGGGTGCGGCCACGGGCAAAATCTATTTTAATGCCGAACGCGCGGTGATCGCTGCCGAGAAGGGCGAAAAGGTTCTGCTCGTCCGAGTTGAAACCTCTCCCGAAGATTTGCGTGGCATGATCGCTGCCGAAGGTATTCTTACGGCCCGTGGTGGGGTCTCCTCTCACGCGGCTCTGGTTGCGCGTCAGATGGGCAAGGTCTGCGTTTGCGGCGCGGCGGGTGTGGTCATTGATTACGACAAGAAGACGACCACGATTGAGGGTCAGACCTTCAAAGAAGGGGACTTTCTCTCCATCGACGGTACCTCAGGACTGGTCTACGCCGGACAGATTAAGACAGCGCCGTCGGAGATTGTGTCTGGGTTGATCAGCGATGATAAAGCGGCTCAGAAGACGGATAAGTTCAAAAATTACGTGCAACTGATGGAGTGGTGCAGCAAGGCCACCCGTATGTCAGTCCGGACCAATGCCGACACCCCTGAGCAGACCCGTCAGGCAATGGCCTTTGGTGCGGTGGGAATTGGTCTGACCCGCACCGAACATATGTTTTTCGAGGGCGATCGTATTGATGCGATGCGTGAAATGATTTTGGCGGACACTCTCATTGCTCGGGAGGAGGCTTTGGCGAAATTGTTACCGTTTCAACGTGAAGATTTCTTCGGGATCTTTAAGACCTTGAAGGGATACCCAGCGACTATCCGCTTCCTAGATCCCCCGCTCCATGAGTTCCTTCCGCATTCCAAGGAGCAGCAGATGGATTTGGCTCGGAAGTTAAACATTCCAGTCGAGAAGATTATGGCTCGGGTGCACGAGTTGCATGAATTTAATCCGATGCTTGGGTTCCGTGGTTGCCGTCTGGGAATCAAGTACCCAGAGATCACTCGCATGCAGGCGCGTGCTGTCCTCGAGGCTGCTGCCGATGCCACGAAGAAAGGTTTCAAAGCCAAGCCGGAAATTATGATCCCGCTTGTCGGCTTTAAAAAGGAACTCGATCTTCAGGTTGCCGTTGTCCATGAGGTCGCTGCTTTGGTTCAAAAAGAGAAGAAGGTTAAAATCTCTTATTCGGTGGGTACGATGATCGAAATTCCCCGTGGGGCACTGACCGCAGATGAAATTGCTGAATCAGCGGAGTTTTTCAGCTTTGGCACCAATGACCTGACCCAGACCTGTCTCGGGATGTCGCGTGATGATTCCGGTTCCTTCCTCGGTGCTTATACTGAGAATGAAATTGTGAAGAAGAATCCGTTCGCTTCGATTGATCAGACGGGTGTGGGTCAATTGGTGAAGATTGCAGCAGAGAAGGGCAACGCGACCCGCCCTGGTATTAAGTTGGGCATCTGTGGTGAGCACGGTGGCGACCCTGATTCGGTGAAATTCTGCCATAAGGTCGGTCTCACTTATGTTAGTTGTTCGCCGTTCCGCGTGCCTGTGGCTCGTCTTGCGGCGGCTCAAGCTGCGATCGAGGAAAAACGCGCCGCAGTCAAGGCACCCGCCAAGGCACCCGCTAAGGCACCCGCTAAGGCTCCAGCTAAGGCTCCAGCTAAGGCTCCAGCCAAGGCTCCAGCCAAGGCTCCAGCTAAGAGATCTAGAAATTAATCGCTCGAGATTTATTTTCAGGCCGTCTAGGGAAACCTGGCGGCCTTTTTATTTTCCAGAGATTGCGGAAACTCGACTGATGGGCGCGTCCTAAAGAGATTGAAGCGATTTTCTCGCATAATCTGAAAGGTTTAAAAATAGTTTAACCTAGTTTTGACCTCGAATTCGCCCGGATAATCGGTGGTTTTCTCGGAGACTCCGGAGGATTCTCTGTGCTCTAAGATTAAACGCCGATCGGAGTTCTGGCTCAGCAGCAGAAGGCGAAAAGGAGATATTGCTCCAGCATCAGAACCGTCAAGGCCTGCCCAAGAATTCTTGACTCGGAATTCTACCAACCGTTTTTTAGAGCGTCGTTGCTGATACTGTACCCGTTTCTGAGCGCTATTGCGTTATTTGATAGAATTGCCGATACCAATCGGCAAAACGTTGGATACCAGTCTCAATCGGGGTTTGTGGGCGGAAACCGACGTCTCGAATGAGGTCATCGACATCGGCATAGGTGGCCGGGACATCTCCAAGTTGCATGGGCATCAGTCGTTTCTCGGCAGTTTTACCGAGAGCTTTTTCAAGGCAACGGATGAAGTGATCCAACTCAACCGGTTGATTGTTGCCAATGTTATAGAGCCGATAGGGGGCGCGGGATGTTGCTGGATCGGGTTGCGAAGGGTCCCAAGCTGAGTTACTTGCTGCTATCTTATCTGAGGTCCGAACGACGCCCTCGGCGATGTCGTCAATATAAGTAAAGTCACGTCGCATTTTGCCTTCATTAAAGACGTCGATGGGTTTTCCCTCGAGGATTGCTTTAGTGAAAAGGAACAGAGCCATATCAGGACGTCCCCAAGGTCCGTAGACCGTAAAAAAACGAAGACCCGTCGTGGGCAAGTTAAAGAGATGGCTATAAGTATGAGCCATGAGTTCGTTCGCCTTTTTAGTGGCCGCATAAAGGCTGAGCGGATGGTCGACTGTGTGATGAATACTGAAAGGCATGACCGTGTTGGCCCCGTACACAGAAGACGAAGAAGCGTAGGTGAGATGCTCAACTTCGTTATGGCGGCATCCTTCAAGAATGTTCATGAAGCCCACCAAATTGGCATCCACATAGGCGTGTGGATTCTGTAATGAATAGCGGACTCCAGCTTGGGCGGCTAGGTGGATGACTCGACGAGGCTTTTCGGTGGCAAAAAAGGATTCCATCCCTGGGCGGTCGGCGACATCTAATTTCTGAAAGCTGAATCCGGTCCTACCCGTCAAGCGTGCCAGTCGCGCCTCTTTGAGTCGGACATCATAGTAATCATTGAGGTTATCAAGACCGACGACTTGATCACCTCGGTTAAGAAGTAATTGAGCGACGTGCGACCCGATAAAGCCAGCAACGCCAGTGACGAGGAATTTCATAATTTAATTATTTTTGGGTGTTTGAGGGTTTCCCAACACTCCAGAGATTAATGCCAGATTTTCGAATAGATTGGGCGTCTAAACAGTTGCGGGTATCGAAGACCCAAGCTGGTTGGCGCATACTCGAGGCAATCTTGTTCCACTCGAGGGATCTGAATTCGTCCCAATCGGTGAGAACCACCACGGCATCGGCACCCGCACAGGCCTCTAAAGCTGAGGGAACAGATACTATTTGCTCAGTCGAGGCAGGTCCTGCCGGTGCAAGAGCAGAAAAGACAGATGCTTTTGAGACCTTGGGATCGTAGATAGCGAGTTGTGCGCCTTCTTCAAGCAGATCGAGGCAAACGGTGATGGCTGGGGTTTCTCGGGTATCATTGGTATCTTTTTTGAAGGCGAATCCAAGGATAGCAATACGCTTCCCAGCCACCGTGTTAAATAGTTTCCCAACGATAGTTCGGGCAATCCGATGTTTTTGCCACTCGTTCAGAATGACCACCTGTTCCCAATAAGTGGCGACTTCTGGCAGCCCATGATGTTCGCACAGGTAGACAAGATTAAGAATATCCTTTTTGAAGCAGGACCCCCCAAACCCGGCACTCGCTTTGAGGAATTTAGGTCCAATGCGAGAATCTCTTCCGATGGCTTGGGCTACCTCTTCCACATCAGCGCCTGTGGCTTCGCAAAAAGCCGAAATGGCGTTGATAGAGGAGACCCGCTGGGCTAGGAACGCATTTGCTGTCAACTTAGCCATTTCCGAGGACCAAAGATTTGTGGTCAGGATTCGGTCAAGCGGGACCCAGTTGGCGTAGACGGCAGCTAAAGCGGCACAGGCCTCGGAACATTGTCCGCCGATCAGGACCCGGTCCGGATTGGAAAGATCCTGAATAGCAGAACCTTCAGCCAGAAATTCTGGATTGGAGAGAACGTCGAATGTTTTCCCTTCACTGACAACACTGAGGATTGCTTGGACAGTTTCAGCAGACTTGACGGGCAAAGTGGATTTCTCCACCACAAGGGTGTGTCCCCTTGCGAATTGGGCGATACGACGCGTGCACGCTTCGAGGTATCTTAAATCAGAAGCTTTACCCGCACCCTTTCCATAGGTTTTTGTCGGGGTATTCACCGAAATAAAGACGCAATTGGCTTCAGCGATGGAGGAATCAACTTCGGTACTAAAAAAGAGATTCCGACCGCGGGCACGTCGGACAACCTCCTCTAAACCTGGTTCATAAACAGGAAGCGAATCGCTATTCCACGCGGCAATCCGCTCGGCGTTTATATCGACGACAACGACTCGGATACTGGGACAACGGTCAGCTATTACCGCCATTGTTGGGCCACCCACATAACCGGCACCGATACAGCAGATAGAGCTAATCTTCATTGAGGAGGAAAGAACAAATCGACGAATTTGAAGGAATCCAGTCAGTTAGGCGGTCAAACTTCAGGAAAGTCGGTCGACTATTCTACTCGGGGTACTTTTCCGGAGATTTGATCTTCCAGGAGTTTCAGGTCAGCGTCTGCCATTAATTCGATCAATCCCTTGAAGGTCGTCTTGGGCTCCCAGCCGAGCTTCTTTTTGGCTTTGGAATAATCACCGATAAGAAGATCGACTTCAGCCGGACGATAATAACGTGGATCAATCTCGACGTATTTTTCCCAATCGAGGTTTAACCGACCGAAGGCGACCTCTAAGCATTCGCGGATTGTATGTGTCTCATTGGTAGCGACCACGTAATCATCGCCTTCGGGTTGCTGCAGCATGAGCCACATTGCTTCAACGTACTCCTTGGCATAGCCCCAATCGCGTTTGGAATCGAGATTACCGAGGAAGAGTTTTTGTTGCAGCCCCAGTTTGATGTGCGCCGCCGCCCGGGTAATTTTGCGGGTAACAAAGGTCTCTCCACGGCGGGGTGACTCATGATTGAAGAGAATGCCGTTGCTCGCGTGCATTCCATAACTCTCTCGGTAGTTGATGGTAATCCAGTAGGAGTACATCTTGGCACATCCGTAGGGACTCCGGGGATAGAAGGGCGTCGTTTCTTTCTGTGGCACTTCTTGGACCAGACCATACATTTCACTGGAACTAGCCTGATAAAATCGAGGTTGGATACCCACTTCACGGATTGCTTCCAACAACCGGACAGTCCCAGTCCCAGTGACGTCGGCGGTGTATTCTGGGGCATCAAAACTAACTCTCACATGGCTTTGCGCGGCTAGATTGTAAACTTCCTCCGGCTGAATCTTTCCCAACAAACGCGACAAGTTGGAGCCATCACTCAAATCACCATAGTGAAGGTGGAGGTTGTTTTTGGGGAAATGGGGATCGCTGTAGATAGGATCGAGTCGCCCAGTATTGAAAGAAGAAGCGCGTCGGATAACCCCATGGACCTCATAGCCTTTTTCTAGAAGGAGTTCGGCTAGATACGATCCATCTTGACCGGTTATACCAGTGATCAGTGCTTTTTTCATTTTTCTTGGTTAAGAATTGCGATGTTTATAGACACTCGCTTGCGGATCGATGCTGAAGATATTGAACATAGTCGGCCACCGATTCTTCCAGAGCGGTGGGGGTATAATGAATGCCTGCAGCAGCGGTTTTATCCATGGTTGCCTGAGTGAAATATTGATACTTGTCCCGCAAATCTTCGGGCATGGGAACGTACTCTATCTTCGGGCTGCGATCTAGGGCTTCATAGGTCGCTTGAATCAAATGACGGAAGGAACGCGCGACCCCTGTTCCGAGATTAAACAACCCTGAAACATCAGGTCGAGCGGCAAAAGCGAGTATCACTCGGACCACATCCTTGACATAAATGAAATCCCTCAATTGGCCACCATCAGCATAGCCATCGCGATGTGACTGAAAAAGGCGCACGCTGCCCGTCGATTGAATCTGATGAAAACCGTGGTACACCATCGAAGCCATTCGACCTTTATGCGCTTCGCCAGGTCCGAAAACATTGAAGAATTTGAAACCGACACACTGTCTTGGACCTACGGCACCCGCTAAAGCCTGATCCCGAACCCAGAGATCAAAAGAGTGCTTTGATTGACCGTAGAGATTCAACGGAACAAGAGAATCAAGCGACGCCCTATCGTTAAATCCGGCGGATCCATCACCATAAGTCGCTGCGCTTGAAGCGTAGAGGTAACGGGCTTGGTGGGTAGCGCACCACTTCCAGAGCTTTTGTGAGTAGGCGAGATTATTGTCGGCGAGATAAATCCACCTCGTCTCGGTGGTGGAACTGCAGGCACCCAGATGAATAATAAGTTCCGGCTGAAGAATGCCCGCTTCCAGTCCGGCTAGGAGTTGGAAGTGGTCCATGAAGGCCACGCCGGGTGCGCATCGCAGGTTGTTGGCACGGTCATCACGCAAAGGATGATCAACGGCGAGAAGTTCCGCTGCACCCTGTTGACAGGCCAATGCCCCAAGTAACCGACTACCGATGAATCCGGCTGCACCTGTGACAATGATTCGAAGAGGCATTTAAAAAGTGTTACTTAGTGGCTGCACAAGTTTACCGATCGGACATCGGAGGGGCTTCGTTGGACTTTATTTGTTCCCTCAGTGTTAAAACGCTTTCCGATTTATAATAGTGTCTCAGCACAACTTCAATCCCTTCGAGAAACTGGAAAAACATCTGCTCGCCCAACATTTCAACATCCGAGGGGAAAGATTACCTCTTTTTAGGCGCCAGAACCCTTTAATTTTCCTGTTAAATCGAGCTGTCCGAATCCGTTCGAGGTACAGCCTCGGCCGCGTTCTGTAGCGGATCGCTGTCGCCCCAACTGAGGACCTCAGCAGGATTCTTAGATCAAGGATCGATGGATCTTGATGACCACCTTGCGGATGTTGACATTCTGCGGATTATTTACCTTGGGACGGTGGGCGTCGGAGGGTAAGAAGATGGCCAAACGACCCGGGCTTTGCAGAAGAGACGAATACGCCCCATCGAGCGGCGGCAACCAAAACTGGACGTCATTTGCGAAGACTCCGTCCGCTTGTAGCATCCCTCGATCAACCCAGTCGATTACCTCACTGCCGCTGATGGTGTACTGGATATCGATGTGCTCCTCGTGACTCTCGAACCGACAGGAATCGCGCTGGAGAGTTTCGTACGTTTGAACCATTGCAAACCATTTTGCTCCAGAAATTTCATAGGTTCCTAAAGGTGTTTCAGGGGTCAGCTTCTGGAGCCAATCGAGGGAACGGAGCCAAACTTGGTGATGCCCAAGGAGCGTCATCCAAGTACCGGGATCATTGAGAGTCGCGTGAAGCATGTTTAGGCGGAAAAAGGTAAATCAATGACTAAGAGTTTGTTTAAGGAATCTGCAAGTAATGACATCGGCTGAATAAAGTTACAAATTTGGGTAAATCCACCGCTCAACTGGAGGCGTCTAGCCTCTATCTGAACAAGGTGATCGAAGCCACCGTTCGTCAGGAAAGAACACTCGTGCGCTTGAGAAAATCTTGATAAGCGTTTCGGATACCGGCTTCGAGAGAAACCTGCGGTGACCATCCAAGGGAGCGAAGTCGGGAGCTATCCATCAACTTACGAGGTGTCCCGTCGGGTTGAGTCGAATCCCACCGAATTTCGCCATCATAGCCCACCACGTGAGAAACCATTTCTGCCAATTCTCGGATGCTTAGATCGCTACTGGATCCGACATTGATGAACAGTTCTTCAGAGTAAACCTTCATTAGCAAGACTAAGGCTCGACCGAGGTCTTCCGAGTGCAGAAATTCCCGCAAAGGTGTCCCAGATCCCCAGCAGGTGGTGGTGGTGAGTCTGGCTACTTTTGCTTCATGAAATCGACGAATCAAAGCCGGTAGAACGTGGGAACCTTGGGGATGATAGTTGTCGCCTGGCCCATAGAGGTTGGTGGGCATCGCTGAGATGAAATCACAACCATATTGCCGCCGATACGCTTGGCACAACTTGATGCCGGCGATTTTGGCGATGGCGTACCATTCGTTGGTGGGTTCGAGGGGACCGGTGAGCAACGCCTCTTCACGAATGGGTTGCGTAGTCTGCTTTGGATAGATACACGAACTTCCCAGAAAAAGAAGTTTGCGAACCCCGAAACGACGGGCTGCATCAATAACGTTATTTTGGATCGCGAGATTGCGGAAAAGAAAGTCGGCTGGGAACTCGTTGTTGACCTTGATCCCCCCCACTTTAGCTGCGGCTAGAAAGACGTATTCAGGCCGTTCAGTAGTGAAAAAAGCCTCGACTGCAATCGCATCAGTAAGATCCAACTCCGATGAACGTCGGCCAATTAGATTGCAGAAGCCTTCATCAGCCAACGTTCGCCAAATGGCGCTTCCGGCGAGGCCATTATGACCGGCCACATAAATTTTTGATTGGGGAAGCAAAGGATGGAAAGAAGGTTAGGAAGGTGAAACGAGGTCTGCCGAGAAAGGTTGAAACCCTATCACTATTTTGAAATCTCTCTGTCTGGTTTCATAAATTTTGCTCACCGAGTACCTCACGATAGATTCTAGGGCCTCCAGAAGAGAAGCGGCGAACTAAGGCGACGCCCTGACGTTAAAAACCATGACCCACTAAGAAGCATTTTTGTTTCAGATAAATCTCTCCAAAGATATTCCGCCCTCGCTAGTTGGCAGTCCCATTCTTCTGTGTCATCAGAAAACCTTCGAAGGAGCCTCGTTTGTCACCCTAAGAAAGCGTATTTCAACCACCCTACCCGACTGCAACGAGAAAGATGATTAAAGTGCCTTGGAAATGGCTCGATTGACGGAGTGTCGCCTTTTCTTGGTGTTCTGTTCAAACTTGTCCTGTGACCTCTCCGACACACTTCCGTTATCTTTCCGTTTTACGAAAGTTATTTCATTGGAATTTAGCTTTTGGTTCCCTTCTGACGTGCCTCGTTGTAGGGGATCATCCGTCGGACAGTTGGTCGTCCCAGACTGGGGCCGGTTGGCCGGTCCAGTGGGGATTACGCAATGGCAAACCCGTTCCAGTTCACTACACTCTCGATCCCAAAATTGACCTAAAACTTCTCCAACCCGCGTTCCGAGTTCTCCCGATTCTCGCGCTTAAACTAGCTCCCGCTGACCTCCTTGATCCGAGCCGCGGGATCTATTCGAATCCAATGGAGCAAGGTGAACTATGGGAGCGGCCGGTTCAGGCCCGCTGGTTCCCCGTGTCAGGCACGAATGGCTTCACTATCAGTTGCGGAATACGCATCCAAGGCGGGTGGAATCGGCGACCAGAAGAATCTCCAAAGCATTCTCTTCGCCTCATTTTTCGTAATCAATATGGGGCTAAAACTCTCAAATTTCCCCTCTTTGAGGGTCAACCTTCTACCTTCAACACTCTCATCCTTCGCGGAGGCAATAATAATTCATGGCTCCATTGGAGCGGCGAGGAACGGCATCGAGCGGACTACTTGCGAGATGAATGGATGCGTCAGACCTATGCCGCTATGGGGCATCTTTCGGCGCGTGGCCGTTTTGTTCATCTCTCGATCAATGACCTTTACTGGGGCATCTACAATCTTACCGAACGACCCGATGCTCACTTTGCAGCATCGCATCTTGGGGGGAAACCGAAAGATTGGGATGCGCGCAATGGCGACAAAATTGTTTCAGGGGATGCGACCGCTTGGAAACAGTTGTTTGCACTGGCGCCACGCGCCTCAGAACCTGAAATATGGGCGAAGATAATCCCCCTTTTGGATGTAGAGGCCTTCGTCGATTATATGATCCTGAATCTTTATGGAGCCAATGGCGATTGGGACGGTTCTTCGAATTGGTATAGTGGGCGTCGGAGGAAGCCGGCAGGTGGGCAGCTTTTCTTTATCTGGGACGGTGAGCGCACCTTGGAAGGACTCTCTGACACGCGTCTCAAAGAAGAGACTGAAGGCTCCCCTTCATGGCTGTTTCAACGTCTACGATTAAATTCTGCCTTCAAAGATACCTTTAGGCTGCGCGCGGCACGCCACTTAAATCTAGGTGGAGCGCTATCTCCAATCGTTGCTGGTGGACGCTTTAAGGAGTTAGCTGATCAGTTGGCGCCCGCCATGGTTGCGGAAGCGGCGCGTTGGGGTAACTACCGGGCAACCGTCGATTCTTATAAGACTGGACCTTTCGAGTATTATAGCGTGGAAGAACATTGGAAGCCGGAGATAAGCCGGCTTCTACGAACTTATTTTCCAGCTCGGACAGATATTTTTAGCCGGCAACTGGGAGAGGCAGGCTTGCTGCATTAAGCACCCTCCTGTGGAAATTACCCGCAGGAAAAGTGTCCTATCTACTCAGTGACGTAGGCGGCGCTTTAGATTGAGCTGAGTTAACGAATGCATCAGAGCGGACTGCACTGCAGCTTGCTCTTCGTCCCCCAATTTTTCAGCCAGACGGGCCTCTGCCCTCTTTCGCGCTTCTTCAGCACGGATCTCGTCAATATCATCCGCTTTGATCGCCATATCTGTCAGAATGGCGACTCGGTCAGCCGTGATCTCCACAAATCCCTCGCCAACAGCCACAAGGAAGTCCTGTCCGCCTCGACGTGCTAAGACTTCACCATGGACAATCTGCGTCATTAGTGGGATGTGCATAGGAAAAATGCCCATTTCACCCTCGCTGCCGGGAAGGGTGACCATATCGACGTCCTCCGAAAAAATTCGGGCTTCGGGCGTGACGATTTCAAGTTTCAGTGTGGCCATAGTGCGTTCTCAATTACTGGGCTCGAGGAACTGTCACAATCGGCAGGAATGCCAATGTGACCCCTTTTCTCGAAGCCGGTTTCCTACCGTCACTCCTTGATTTCGTCGATGCCACCCTTCATGTAGAAATTCGATTCGCCGATATCGTCATATTTACCCTCGAGAATTTCCTTAAAACTACGGACCGTCTCGGCGACGGGGACTTGTTTACCGGGGCGACCGGTGAACTGTTCCGCCACGGTAAAGGGTTGGCTAAGAAACTTCTGGATTTTGCGCGCCCGGAAAACAGTCAGTTTATCGTCGGCTGAAAGTTCATCCATACCCAAGATCGCGATGATGTCCTGCAGATCTTTGTAACGTTGAAGTACTTTTTGGACACCACGAGCCACCGCGTAATGTTCCTCACCAACAAACTCGGGAGCGAGCGCCCGCGAATTGGAAGCCAGCGGATCAACTGCCGGAAAAATACCTAATTCAGCAATGGATCGTTCGAGAACGATGGTTGCATCCAAATGCGCGAACGTTGTCGCTGGTGCTGGATCCGTAAGATCGTCGGCCGGAACATACACGGCTTGGAAGGAGGTAATCGAACCTTTCTTCGTTGAGGTAATACGTTCCTGAAGATTGCCCATTTCAGCGGCGAGTGTCGGTTGATATCCGACCGCGGAAGGAGTACGGCCCAAGAGGGCTGATACTTCAGAACCGGCCTGTGAAAAGCGGAAGATGTTATCAACGAACAAAAGCACGTCCTGATTCTTTTCGTCGCGGAAGTACTCAGTAATCGCAAGACCTGAAAGAGCGACTCGAAGACGGGCTCCAGGAGGTTCGCTCATTTGACCGAACACGAGGGAAATACGGGACTTGTTTAGTTCCTTGACGTTGATAACCCCAGCCTCCGCCATTTCGTGATAGAGGTCATTACCTTCACGGGTTCGTTCACCGACACCCGCGAACACGGAGACTCCGCCATGGAGTTTAGCGATGTTATTGATCAACTCCATGATTACCACGGTTTTACCGACACCGGCACCGCCGAAGGCGCCGACTTTGCCTCCCTTCAGAAAGGGGCAAATCAAGTCGATGACCTTAATGCCGGTGGTCAGAACCTGGGGGCTTGTCGATTGGTCCACCAAGGCCGGTGCCTGACGATGAATTGGGTAGTATTTATCGGCTTTGACTGGACCTCGCTCGTCGACAGGATTTCCGGTGACATCGAACACGCGGCCCATCACACCCTCGCCGACGGGCATTGAAATGGGTTTGCCCGAATCGGAGACCGGTTGGCCGCGTTTGAGTCCTTCGGTGGAACTCATGGCGACCGCACGAATCCAATTACCGCCAAGATGCTGTTGCACCTCAAGAGTAAGTCGGGTGGCATTACCGCCGGGTGGCGTAAAATCAACGATTAAGGCGTTGTAAATCGACGGCAAAGTTCCGGTGAACTCAACGTCGACGACGGGCCCGATGATCTGAACGATCTTTCCTGTATTCATGTCCGAGAGGGGTCAGTTGCCCATCGCCATAGCGGCGCTGGTAATTTCGAGAAGTTCCTTAGTGATATTCGCCTGACGAAGTTTGTTATACTCCAAGGTCAGGTCCTTAATGATCTGTTTGGCGTTATCGGTCGCGCTTTTCATTGCGACCATTCGCGCCGAATGCTCCGAAGCCTTCGCCTCTAAGAGCATCTGAAAAATTTGAAAATTGACGTAGTGCGGAAGAAGATTGCCTAAAAAGTTAGGCGCACTGGGTTCGAAGGTAGTGTCTAAGCCCGTGATTCCTCTGAGTTCTTCCTTAATCCCAGCACCACGGATATCGGGGTCGAGCTTCTGAATCTTATCAAGAGGCAGCAGAGAGGTGAGTTCAGCCTTCTGGGTGAGTGTATTAATATAGTTGGTGAACACCACATCCACAGCATCAACTTTACCGGATAAAAACAGTTCTTGGGCGAATTTGGAGATCGCACGTGCATCCTCAAATCGAGGGGTATCCTTAGGGGAAAATTCTGCCAGCAGTTCGCGTCGGAGGCGGGCTACCCACTGACTACCCTTTCGTCCAGCCGTAATATAGACGGTTGTGGAGGCGGGTAGTTTGAACGCCTCGCGAAGGAGATTGGTGTTCAGTCCACCACAAAGACCTTTGTCCGTGCTGATAATGATCAAAGCACGTTTTTTGATCTCACGCCGTTCCATAAGCGGATGACTGAAGTCCCCAGCGCCAGAGATTGCTGCTCCGAGCACCTCATTCATCAGAAGGGCGTAAGGCCGGCCCGAAATGGCAGACTGCTGCGCCTTCCGCATCTTGGCTGAGGCGACCATTTGCATCGCCTTGGTGATCTGCGCTGTATTCTTGACCGACTTAATACGGCGCCGGATGTCGCGTGTGCTGGGCATGGCTTGGAAGAACGATTACAGACGACCGTCCACTCAGCGATAGCTTTGCTTGAACTCAACAACGGCTGCCTTTAGTTCGGCGCCCAGCGCATCGCTGAATGCTTTTTCATTGCGAACTTTTTCCAGCAGAGACGCCTTCCGAGTTGTCAAGAAGTCGGTTAATTTAAGCTGGAAATTCTTCACCTTTTCTACCGGCACGTCATCCAAAAGCCCATTCTGCATTGTCCAAAGAATGGAGACCTGAATCTCGACTGGAATCGGATTGTACTGAGCTTGTTTGAAGAGTTCAACAATGCGCTTTCCACGTTCGAGAGTTGCCTGCGTCTTGGCATCCAAATCCGAACCAAATTGAGCGAAAGCAGCTAATTCTCGGAATTGCGCTAGATCTAACTTGATCTTGCCAGCGACCTGTTTCATGGCCTTGATCTGGGCAGCAGATCCGACTCGACTCACAGACAGACCGACAGAAATCGCGGGTCGAACCCCTTGATAGAAGAGGTCGGTCTCCAAATAGATCTGACCGTCTGTAATGGAGATCACATTGGTCGGAATATAGGCAGACACGTCGCCCGCTTGGGTTTCAATGATCGGCAATGCGGTCAATGACCCATTCCCGTTATTCTCGTTCAACCGAGCGGACCGTTCCAAAAGACGGCTGTGTAGATAGAAAACATCACCTGGATAGGCTTCACGTCCTGAGGGTCGTTTCAAAACCAAGGAAACTTGGCGATAAGCTGTTGCCTGTTTGGAGAGATCATCAAAAATGATCAATGCATCCATGCCATTATCCATAAACCATTCACCCATCGCTGCACCTGAGAAGGGTGCTAGATATTGGTCAGCGGCTGAGTCGGATGCAGCAGCGGCGACGACAATAGTGTACTCCATAGCACCGGCGCGCTCTAGTTCAGCGACCACGCGAGCGATATTTGACTGCTTCTGTCCGATCGCAACGTAGATGTTATAGACAGGGCGAAAGTCTTTGTGATCTGAATTCTGGCGATTAATCCGAGCCTGATTGATCATGGTGTCCACGCCAATCGTGGTTTTGCCGGTGGATCGGTCGCCAATGATCAATTCTCGCTGACCTCGCCCGATCGGAATCATCGCGTCAATCGCCATAATACCCGTCTGCAACGGTTGATTGACCGATTTGCGTTTAACGATACCCGAGGCGATTTTTTCGACTGGATAAATTGCTGTTCCTTTCACCTCGCCCTTGCCGTCCAGAGGGCGACCCAAAACGTCGACTACTCGGCCGAGGAGACCTTTGCCCACGGGCACAGATAATAATTTCCCAGTGGTTTTAACTTCGGAACCTTCATGGAGGGAAGTGTAGTCGCCCATAATGATAGCGCCCACTTCGGTCTCTTCAAGATTCAGAGCCAAACCGATGATGCCATTGCCAAAGTCGAGCATCTCGTTCGACATACAGGCCGAGAGGCCTTCGATCTTGCAGACACCGTCGGAAATTTCGCGGATATGCCCGATGTTTTGCTGGGTCACCGATGCCTTTGCACCGGCGATCTGGGCCTCAATTTCTTGGAGCAGGGAACTCATGTCTTCTGTGTGAATTGGGAGTGATCGTTAAAAACTAGATTCTAGGGCGGTCAGACGCGACTTCACGGTGCCATCATAGACATCGCTGCCGATCTGAATACGTAAGCCACCAATAAGAGATGGATCTACGTGAAATTCAAATTCGAGGCCGGGGCCGTACCGTCGAGTGAGTGAAGCCTTCAACTCGGCCATCAATGCATCGGAAGTTGGAACAGAGTTCTCGATCCGGACGGTGTGGGCTTCGATTTCAATCTGAACTAAGCGCTGAAAATGGGACAGAACAGCGAGATAATTCCTCGGTTTAGCGGCTAAAACCTGAGTAACAGTTTGACGCACCCGATTCGAATCCAGAATCTCTTCACGACGACAGGCTAAAAAGAGATCCTTCGCGTCGCGACGTGCTTGTTTTCCGATTTTCATCTTGGTGACAGTGACTTAGCGAAGAGGTTTAGGCGCTGAATTGCTGCTGTGTCTCCTGCGCGAGTCGTTGACGATCCTCGGCCGTTAGCATTTTGCCCGTGACTTGAATACTTGCGGCAACGACCAAGCGGCCCACTTCTTTACGGAGTTCCAACCGCATCCGATTGAGTTCCGCTTCATTGGCTTGTTTTGCTTTGGCGATGATATCTGCGGCAGCCGTGACGGCTCGCTGGATCTCCACTTCGGTGAGTTTGGCAGCAGCAACGCGAGCTTCTTCAATAATACGCGTGGTCTGAAGTCCGGTGGCGACGAGCAATTCTTGAGACTTCTGCTGAGCACCAGCCAATTCACTTTTGGCTTGAGCGGCATTAGCCAAACCCAAAGCGATCGTTTTACGACGTTCCTCAAGAGTGGCTTGGATCGGGCCGATTGCCCACTTCTTCAGGACCAAAGCAACCAAGACAAAACTGATCGTGTTGGCGATCAACGCCGGAACGTTTGCACCAAAAGTCTTGGCGATCTGACCGATCGGACCAGCATCAGCGGCAGCAAGGATAAGAAGCGGGCTCATCTATAGAGAATGGGAAAAGAGTAAAGGGAAGGCGAGGGAGGTGAGTCCCGCGCCGTAGGGGCTACTTACCGTTCCAAAGGAACAGGGCGAAGAACACGATTCCCTCGGCGAAAGCCGTGCTGAGGATCGCTTGAACTAGGATTTTGGTAGCCGCACCCGGGTTGCGACCGACCGCTTCCGCGGCGCTTTTACCAATTAAACCGACCCCGATGGCGGCCCCGAACGCGGCGGCGGCAACGTGGATATTACCAGATATTTCTGCGAGCATCATGATGATCTTTGCTTTTTTTTGTTACCTGATCGCCCCAGCAGACTAGCCACCGTCTGACGATCAAAATGTTAGTGGTGAGAGCCTTCCTCAGCGTGATCTTCGTCATGCGAGCAGATCAGCAGAGTGAAAACCGCCGTCAACAACATGAAAACCAAGGCTTGGACCAAGCCAACCAAAAGTTCCATGAAATAAAAGGGTAAGGCCGTTAGAAATCCCCAGATGGGTCCGCCTAAATGGGTCATCGACTCGAGCATATTTTCGCCGGCAAACACATTGCCATAGAGCCGGAAACTAAGGGAAACAGGCCTGAATAGAATAGAAACAACTTCGAGGAGGCCGACCGCAAAGAAGACGACGACCAAAAGAAGGCCCATGAAACCTCCCAAGCCGCCTTTCGCTCCGAAAAGGTGCTTCACGAACCCGATAGGCCCATTGGCCTGCAAAGCCCAAATAATCCAAAGAAAGAAGAACACCAGCGATAACGAGAGGGTCATATTGAAATCGGCGTTGGCGCCTCTTAGAAGAGGTTCAGTGACATGGAATCCATGATCGGTTGCAACGCCATATCCAATGGTGCCGACACCCGGCAGCAGGCCGAACCAATTGGTCGTCAGCACGAAGATAAAAAGAGCCGAGAAAAACCAGAAGGTCTTTTTGACTAAATCCGAGCCAATGAGCCCTTCTAAAAAGTCATACAGGGATTCAACCAACCACTCCCAGAAATTCTGGGCACCCTCAGGGATCGCTTGAAGTTTGCCGATCCCGATACGGACCGCAGCAATCAAGAGAAGCGAAACGACCCAAGTCAGGACCATCGAGTTGGTCACTGGCAGGGGGCCAATCTTAAAAAGAATCGGTGCAGCTGAGGGAAGGCCCTGCTCCGCTGATGCCACATGCTCCAAGGTGGCATGGGCTCCGGTAGCTAGGCCCGTTTCCGCGGCCATCGCCGTGAACCGGATGCCTATCAGGAGGACGGCAGCTAAAAAAGTTTTGTACCAACGCATGAAATTGAGTGTTAACAACCGACCTCCCAGCTAATCCGGCTCAAGTGTGTTGAGGTCTAAGTCGACGAACTTTCAAGATGATTTCTAATTGTGAAAGTTTTTACAAGTGCTTTTGATTGAGATCCCTTTTCGACTAGGGCTGACACATTCCTCTCTCTTCCGTATTCTGAGGCCGAGATGGCAAATTATTGGGAAGACATTGTTCGCATCGCCACCGATGAGGTGGCCGCTCTTATTAGAGCCATGCCCTCGGACCTTCAACCGCTCGCCTTAGCTCTACCGGTTCTTTACTTGGACTACCCAGACGACGCCCTACTAAGCGAGGGGTTGGACCCAGATTTATTGGGACTTTATACCGGCGACCCAGTTGGGATTGGTGGCGACGATGCGGGATCCAGCCCTCGAGAGATTCGTTTGTTCCTTCAGAATATTTGGGATTACGCCGCCGAAGAGGAGGCAATTTACCGGGAGGAAGTTCGTGTGACCTTTCTCCACGAATTCGGGCATTTTCTTGGGCTTGATGAAGACCAATTAGAGGAACGCGGTTTGATTTAATTTCGCGGGTTTTACGCGCTGATAGGGGCGCCATCCCTCGAAGGATTTCCTCGGAGAGAGCTTTGATTAAAGGCGACGGGGGGTGATCAGGTCGTTTTCGGGCCACGATGCGACTCTCTAAAAGGAACAGAGACGGGGGTATCGCTGGCATCCCGCTATTCGGAAAGGGGCCGAGTAATTCGCAAGGGCGGGGCGTCCCGCGTTTAAAGGATTGAGGCCGCGGATTGGCTACACTTTACGCTTCTTATTCTGTCCGGAAGTGATCCGGACCCTTGGCGGCTTTCTCGTCACCCGGTCGTTGCGTCAACGTTGCACTTGTCAACTGTTCAAAGGCGAAATTCATCTGGTATGAATCAGTGGTCAGTTTAACCACACCTCTACTCGCTGCGACGTCAATGACTTCACTGCTCAAAGCCCCAAAATCGTCCGTTCTTGGCATACGCGTTTTAGCTTATGGTGCAACTTCCGACCGATACCGTGTGCGGCTCGCCCGTGACCGCGTCGACCTTCGTGCCGCTCAATCTCTCCGATTTTTAGTTTTTAACGTGGAATTGAACGAGGGGTTAGAGGAGAGCTATTTGACGTGTCTCGATAGTGATCCTTTCGATGAAGTATGTGATCATTTGGTGGTTGAGGATCTTACTACGGGCGACATTGTTGGCACCTATCGCTTACAAACTGGCTCGATGGCCCAGTCTAATCTTGGGTTTTATAGTGGGCTCGAGTTTGATTTCAATCCCCTCAAATCGCATCTCTTACAAACCGTTGAGGCCGGTCGTGCGTGTGTCCATAGCCAACATCGCAACATCGCGGTCATTGGCCTTTTGTGGCGGAGTATTATTTCTTATGGGCGTGAACGAGGTGGACGTTATATCGTCGGTTGCAGTTCGCTTCCCACGACGGATCCAGCCATGGGCACTGCGGCCTATTCGCAGATCATGAGGAACCACCTCGCTTCCGAGCCTTGGCGGACATTGCCATTGCCCGCTTACGAGTGTCCGATGGACCAGATGTCGATGGATTCCTTCCGCTTGCCGCGTCTGCTGGCCGGCTATTTATCCCTGGGCGCGAAAATTTGCGGTCCGCCGGCACTCGATCGTGAGTTTGGAACCATTGATTTTCTCACGGTCCTCGATTTGGACCTGCTGGCGGATGAACTCGTTGACTGACCACTATGCGACAGTTGTCCGCTGCATTTCGCTCAGTTTGGCGCTCAATCCTTTTTCTCGGCTTAGCCGCTTGTGCTTTGGTTGCAGTGGCTTGCCCTAAGCCTGCTGAACGTTTGCTGCCGTCAACCCGGCGCCGTGCGCGGTGGCTCCGGCTTTGGAGCGGACGACTTCAATCGATCATCGGGCTCCAGGTTGAATGCCGGGGGCGCCCCCCGACGAGAGGCATGCTGGTCTGCAATCATTTAAGCTACCTGGATATGCTCGCACTAACGTCGGCAGGTGAGATGGTCTTCCTTTCAAAAATCGAAGTCGGTGACTGGCCTCTGATTGGACAGATTGCTCGAGCGAGCGGCGCACTTTTTGTTAATCGGTCACGTCGTGGGGACGTCGCCGATCTTGAACCAGAATTTGTTGCGGTCATCGAACAAGGAGTTGTTCTGACGATGTTCCCCGAAGGCACCAGCTCGGGTGGCGATCGCGTTCTGCCTTTCTTTAGTTCTTTGCTCGCACCAGCAGCGGAACGGGGCTGGCCGGTGACCCCTGCTTGGATTGGTTACTCTTTGGAAGAGGGCTCAGTTGAAAATGAGGTTGCTTACTGGCGCGACATGATCTTTCTACCTCATTTCTTAAACCTTCTTGGGAAGCGTCGGATCAAGGCTGTCATTCATTTTGGTGAGTCCTTGGTTAATCCGGACCGGAAGGCTTTAGCCCGTGAGTTGCACAGTGCGGTTCGTGCACTGGCGGTGCCTTTGAACGAAAGATCTCCAGTTGTTGTCCTGAGCGAATCAATGAGTCAGACGGCGCTTTGAAAGGCAGCGACAAAACGTTGAGCTTGTTTTCGGAACCAGTCCCAGTTGCCCGCAGAGGCTTGTCGTGGATCAAATAAAGGGCTCCCGACTCCAAAGGCATCAGCGCCTGCTTTCAAAAATGCGGGCAACGTTTCTACGGTGACTCCGCCGGTAGGCATCAGGCGAATGTCCGGAAAGGTAGCCTTAATTGCGCGAATCTGAGCGGGACCGCCGAGATCCGCAGGAAAGACTTTAACCCAAGCCGCCCCTAATTCCCAAGCACTGACAATTTCTCCTGGGCTCAAGGCCCCCGACATCACTGGCATACCGCTGGTCGCGCAAGCACGCAGGACCTCCGGATTTAGGGTCGGCGTTACAATAAAGGAGGCCCCCGCCGCCCGTGCGCGGTCGAGGTCAAAGAGGTTCAATATTGTACCCGCTCCGACATTGCCTTGGCTCCCTACTCGGTCGCGAGTAAGTCGGATCAGATCCTCAGCACCCGGACTATTTAGCGTAATCTCGAGGTTGATCACTCCGAATTCCGTCACTGCGATCACCATCTGTTCCAACTGATCTCGTGGAAAAGATCGTAAGATTCCGACGATCGGGCAACGTTCGAATAAAACTCGGTTAAAGGAAGATCCCACGGCAAAGCTTTTTCTTAGACTCAGCCAGAAGCTCGCAAAATCTGCGGCAGAAGGACCGCTTGCCCCAGTTCCGTCAGCTGATCTGCATCGAGAAACTGGACCCGAGTGGGCAGATCAAGAACTTGGACCGCGAGACGATAGGCTTGCAGTAGAGGCTCTGTTGCAGCCACGAGGAGCGGATGTTTATTTTCAGCGAGTTCAGCCAGTTCGGTGCCAATTAGGAGGCCACTGAGAAAGGAGGTGTTTGACTCGGCATCTTTGTGGTCGAGGACCTGTCGAGTTCGAACGCGGAACAACTTGGCGATTAAGGAGTGTGTCCGCGTCGCTGTAACGCCATCTTGGAAGGAAGTCGCGTCAAAGGTGGCATCCGGGGTCGTCGAATGTCTCAAGACACTCTGCCGCATCAGGAGGTCAAAAAGCTCCCCGGTCATGAAGGTTCGTATTTCGGTTATTTGAGCGTTCCTTAAAGTTAAATGTTTTGAATGGGTCCCTGGAAGAATCAAGATGGCTTCCGGTGGCAAGGTCTTTCCGAGAAGCGCGGCGACGCCTAACGCTTGGGTTTCTTCGCCACGCATCATGTCAGTAGCACCACGGGCCCCTGAAATTAAGTAAAGGTGTTCCCCAAGGTCGGTCCAAATGGCATCACTCCCATCGAGAGCAAAAGGGAGTTCTGCATAAGGAAGTTCTTTCCAACCGAGGCTTGAACTGGCCATCCCTGAGATCAAGATCGGTATCTCCGTTGGGATAGACAAGGCACTGCGTGCTTGATTGAGGGTATCTCGAAAACCTTGCGCTCGGTCTCCTCCTCGGTTTGCCAAACTAGCGACGCCACTTTGATTGCGAATCTCTCTCGGGCGGACTCCTGGGGGAAGACGTAATCGAAAAGTAGAGGTTCCCCAGTCGCAACTGGCGAAGGAGATCATCGTTTCCACCTTGCCCACTCTAGGCCTGGGCGATCGACGCGGAATTGTACCAACCGCATTGCACTGGCTTCGGTCACATAGGCGGTACAACCGTCCTTCCCACCAAAACAGATGTTGGTAGGATTAGGTCCAAGGATGTCGATTTCCCGCAGAACCTCGCCGGTCGCCGAAAGTTTGATGACCGTTCCTTTGCCATGGCGGGTTGCATAGAGGTTGCCATCGATATCGCAGCGCATCCCGTCGAATCCAAAGTCATCGAATTTCTTTAATACGCGCTTGTTCTTTAATGCCCCATTGATGTCGCGATCAAAGACCCAAATGGTTCTTTGAACGCTTTCATTCACGTAAACTTGGTGTCCGTCCGGACTTACCTCAATACCGTTAGTAGTACCCATGTCCGCCGCCTCCAAATGAGTCTTACCGTCACGAGTAATTCGCCAGACCTGACCGGTGTTGTTCTTCCAGTTGGGATCGCTGGCGTACAGGGTGCCATCCGAGGCTATGGCCAAATCATTGGGTTGATTCATCGCCGATTGGTGAGCGAATACGGTAATTTTCTTTGAAAATGAGTCGATGCGGAGAATGTTGTGACCCGTATAATCAGCAACGAACAGGGATCCATTCGGATCGAAGCGGATTCCATTGCCGGTGCTACCTTTGGGGAGGGTAACGAAGAGTTTAGTCTGACCCCGTGGCGTGACTTGAGCAATGTTAGCTGCATAGAGGTAGCTCACGCAGTAGATGTTTCCTTGGCGATCGCAGGCTGGGCCTTCAATTCCATTGGTAAATTCGCCCGAGGTTAAGGGGGTCGCAATAAAGAGGGTCTCAGCACTGAATAAAAGGGGGGCAAAGAGTAGACCGAGCATGGAGGCAGCCCCGGTGGCTCGGGTAGGAAGTTTCAGAAGCATGCCCCCCGAGATAGCAGACCTGCGCCATTCGTCACGCATGCAATTGAATTGATAGGAAATTGCTTTTTTGACGTGGAGGGGAATTCACCCCACTGGCGATCCTTCACGGGCTTAGCTCGATGATCTGGAGGAGGTTTCAACAACGCAATCTCGGCTCGCCACGGGTCGTCTAGAAAGTCCGTAGACTCACACCCCTTGACCGAAGAGTTGTGACGGATTGAGACGACGGTCCAAAACACTCATAATCGACGTGCTGGGGCAGGGATGCACACCGGCACCAACGCGTCTCGATTCATCGACATGCCGCTCAGCCCCCTTATCACCGCTTCACTCAATTCGAGTCGAGAAATCCAAAGGCGACTTGTTTCTGTAGTGGGCTGCCCAACGAGAGTTGCGTAACGTGCGTTTGAGATGACGACAACAAATGAGACGCATCGTAAAGTGGTGGGTTACGGGCTGTGGTTGGTGGGATTCACCGGCGCGCACCGCTTTTACTATGGACGCCCGATTACCGGAACGATCTGGTTTTTCACTTTGGGCCTGCTGGGAATCGGGTGGTTGATCGACCTGTTCCTGATCCCCGGCATGAATCGCAGTGCAGACCGCCGATACGTCGCCGGTGCCTTCGATTACTCCGTCGGATGGCTGCTCCTCACGTTCCTCGGCATCTTCGGCGTCCACCGGTTCTTCCTTCGAAAGTGGCTGACCGGCCTGCTCTATTTGGTCACGGGCGGCCTCCTCGGGATCGGCTATCTCTACGATCTATGGACGTTCAATTCACAGATCAATGAAGCGAACGTCGGGCGCAAGTAGCCGTTCGATTCTTACTTTTTGCTCAGAGCGTCTTCCACCACCCTAGGCGGAGGAAGGCCTCGTCCGGCGCTAGAGCAATATCCTCCGCGAACTCGCCCGTTGAAGGAGCCGCAGTGGATTCTGCGTGTAACCGTGCTGGCCTTGCAGGAAGAGCCGCTTTCGGAGTTTGGCGGCGTGGGCGGCGTGCCTGACGCTGGCTTGCTGAATTCTACGCTGAACCGTCCGCCGCCGCTCTTTCACTTCGGGAGGCCCTCGAATTCACAGGAAATTGCTTTTTTGACTTGGAGGGGAAAATCTTTGGCGGTTGTGGCTGCCGCTCGCGTTTCTGGCTATGGCCAGGGTTTGGCCCAGGATTCGTTCAGCTCGTGCGCGCCACCGATCGGATTCCGTTTCGGATTTGCCTTATCCAAGAGGCGAAGCGGCGAGTCACCCCTTGGTTTCGAACGTCAGAGCGACGCAGTCAACCACGCCGATATTATTTGGAACATCAATAGCTAAAGGAATTGACATGTGGTTTTTCAATCATTACTCATCGGGAGTTCCCCAATTAATTTAGTTAGTCCGATGCATGTCCGCGATCGGAACACGCTATTTCGACCGCTGGAGCACACTATTTCACCATCGAAAAAAGGATACTCTGTGATGCATCAAAGATTTTTACCGCCTCTAATCGCCGTCCTATTCCAACTGGCCAGTCACTCTCTCCACGCCGACCGCGTTACCTTGGACTCTACGAAGACTCAATTCGCATTGCCCGTGGAGACGGCACCGAATATCGACGGTGTGATCGAGCCTGGCGAATGGCAACGAGCTGCCGGTGGTGCGGGGGACTGGAAAATAAGCAATGCGAAGGATGTTAACGGTGATTCAGTGCTCCGGGGTGGTTCGATCGGCGATGCTGGGACGCCTCCAGCCAATGACCAAGACCTAAGCTTTAACGTCTATACTAGCTATGACGCTGAAAATCTCTACATCGCGGTTCGGGTCAATGATGACAAAATTAGCGTCGACAATGCGGAAGCGGGTTCAAGCAACGGCACGACCTGGATGGACGATAGCATTGAGGTGTTTGTGGACGGCGATAATAGCAATTTCGGCAGCCGAGACACTTCTGGCGTCAACCCAGACGTTGTGGCATCCGGTGGTCAGTTCGTTATTACGGCCAATAATGCCTATCGTGAAGCCGAGGCAGGGAATCCTGGCTATGGACCGGTTGCAAAATGGTATTCGAAAACCAAGGTGCGCGATGATGGCAGCGGGTATGACGCTGAATTCAGAATCTCACTCAAAGCGATCGGGAATCCCAAGCCGGGCGATCACCTAGGATTCACCATCGGAGTGAATGACGATGACGATGGAGGCGGCGGCGAGCGGCAGGTCATTTGGGTCGGCAGACCTCATACCGAATGCACCTACGGTAACTTGGTTTTGGGCCGGCGCTCGTATACCGCCCCGCAACTTGTTTCGGCACCGACAGTGGATGGCATCATCCACGCCAGCGAGTACGCCGGTGCGGAACAAATATGGATCGATGGCACCCGAGGTAATTACGAACTTAATGGACTCAGCGACGGTTTTGCCAAGTCCGACCATAGCTATCGGGCTTGGGTCGTGCACACACCCGATTCGATTTATGTCGCGGTGGATGTGACCGACGACAAGATTGTCACCGACAGTGCCGAAGCAGGTTTGGAGGACAAGAGTACGTGGGAGGATGATAGCATCGAAATCTTTTTCGACGCAGATTTGAGTCGAGATCAGGGCCGGGGGACACAAAACTTTGAAGGTCAGTTCGTTCTCACTGCCAACGGTGCCTGGCGGGATAACGAAGCCAACAACCCCACCTTCGGCGAGAGCGGTGACTGGTTTGCAGTCTCCAAACCTGTCTTCCAAGGATATGCTGCAGAGTTTCGAATCAAAAAAACTGCGCTCCTAAATCCCGCCGCTGGCGCGACTCTGGGTTTCAATATTTCGGTTAATGACGATGATGGCGCTAATCGGAAAGCACAGCTGAACTGGTGCGGTCGACCCCACAATGAGTTTACCTACGGGGACCTCAAACTGGGCCCAGCAGTCGCCGGCTCAACAACGCCTCCCGGTCGAATGATCTTGGATGATACCAAGACTCAGTTCGCCTTGCCAATGGAGACGCCTCCCACGATCGATGGTGTGATCGAGTCGAGCGAGTGGCAACGGGCTGGTGGTGGCCTCGGGGAGTGGAAGATTTCTAACCGGGTGGATCCGGAGGGGAACTCCGAGATTCGCGGTGGGTCCATCGGGGATGCCGGTAAACCGCCGGAAGATGATAAGGATCTCAGTTTCAACATTTATGCCGGCTATGATGCTGAAAACCTTTATGTCGCGGTGCATGTCAACGACAGTGCCATCAGTGTCGACAATGCGGAGCCCAATTCTTCCAACGGAACCACCTGGATGGATGACAGTGTGGAACTATTCATTGACGGGGATAATAGCAATTTCGCCAGCCGTGATACATCCGGGAGCAATCCCGACGTGGTCGGCAGTGGTGGCCAATTCGTGATCACCGCCAACAATGCCTATCGCGAAGCCGAGGCAGGCAACCCGGGCTTCGGAATGGGCTCCAAATGGTATGCAAAAACTGCGGTACGAGGCGATGGCAGTGGCTATGACGCCGAGTTCCGAATCTCATTAAAAGCGATTGGAAACCCTAAGCCCGGCGAACTTATCGGCTTCACTGTGGGCGTAAACGATGACGACGATGGCAGCGGCGGGGAACGGCAGATAATTTGGGTTGGAAAACCCCACACGGAATCCAGTTATGGCAATTTGGTAATCGGTCGTCGTAGTTATGCAGCTCCCAAGGCCGTCGTGGAGCCCATAGTCGACGGGGTCATCCATAGCGATGAGTACGCCGGCGCAACGGAGATTCGAGTGAGTCCCGGTAGCGGAAATTATGAACTAAATGGTTTGGCGGATGGCTTCCTGCCCTCCGACCATAGTTTTCGTGCTTGGGCCGTCTATACCGCCGATGCCATTCATGTGGCTGTGGATGTCACCGACGACAAGATTGTCACCGATAGTGCTGAGGCAGGTTCGGAGGATAAAACCACATGGGAGGATGATAGCGTGGAAATCTTCTTTGATGCCGATAAGAGTCGTGATCAGGGGCGCGGTGTTCAGAATTTTGAAGGCCAATTCGTTCTTACCGCCAATGGGGCTTGGCGAGACAATGAGGCCAACAATCCAACGTACGGTGAATCGGGGGATTGGTATGGAGTCACCAAACCTTCATTCAAGGGTTACCAAGCGGAATTCAAAGTAAAACGTGCCGCCCTACTAAATGCCAAGGATGGCGGGACGCTGGGCTTCAATATCGCTGTGAATGATGACGATGGTGCCAATCGAAAGTCCCAGCTCAACTGGAGCGGGCGGCCTCACAATGAATTCACCTACGGTGAAATCACACTGGCGACAGGTTTGACCGGGGGAGGCAAAGTTAGCCTCAATCAGATTCAGGTGATTGGAAAAAATCTTCAGATTACTTATACCAGCACGATCCCGCTTGCGAGCTATAGCGTACGGGCTGCCTCAAGCCTCACCAATCCACAGTGGACTGATGTAAGTGGGGTCACCTTTGCCACCGGCGCAGGCGGAACGTTGACCGCCACTTTTGCTAAGCCCGAGACGATTGCCAGTTTCTATAGAATTCAAATTCGGTAAGAACTCCAAATTGAGTGTGCCGCCGAGCAAACAGGAGTTTGCCCGGCGGCCAATTTTTTTCGGTGCGCTTGGGAGATGGCTGTATTTCGTGAAATTGATAGGAAATTGCTTTTTGAGGGGAAAGTTCATCCACCGCCTTGCATTTCCCCCTCATATCCACTCCGCGCAGAGCAACGCCGGCTGCGCCAGCACGATTCTCACCGCTTCCGCCTCCCAATCAGACGGATAGCCGTGTTTGTTCAGGATCCGCTTCACCCTCACCTTAATCCGCGCCCGCAAACTTTCGCGAAGGGTCCAATCAACCGTCACACTCTTCTTCACCTACGCAATCAACTCGGCAGCAATGAACTTCAGTTGATCGTCGCCCAACGCCAGCACCGCGCTGTCGTTGGAAGCCAGTGCATCGTCAAAATCGCCCGATTGTGATAAGCGTTGAGGGCCTTCTTTAGCTTTTCGTTAAAGAACTGGCTCTGCACGAAATTCCGCGTAGCCCGGACCTTCAGTTCGTCCTTCAGCAGCTTTTCCAGCAACTCCGCCGCAACCTTCTTGTGCTTCAGCCCCCGCACTTCGGCAAGGAACGGGTCGCTCAGGATGCTGATGTCCGGCTTGGGCAATCCGGCGGCGGTGAAGACGTCGATCACCTGGCCGGTCGTCGTGATGGCCTTGCTCACGAGTTGGCGGATGGCGGCGTCGATCTGCTCGGACGTCTTCCGGTTGGTGCCGCTCTGCTTGTTCAACGCGGCTTGCAGGGCTTGGAAAAAGGAAGCGTCGTCGCGGATCGACGGCGCTTCATTGCTGGTGGCGCCGAGGGCGAACGCGCGGGAAAGTTCCGTCACCACCTGCACCCAACGCTTCTTGCCGTCCGCAAGTTCCAGGAGGTGCTCTTGCCCAGCTGGAATGAGCGCGAGACGTTCCGTCGGTTTGCCAGTCATCCAGTGGTCCCAATCAAACCCGTGCATCAGGCCGCAGACGATGCCGTGTTTCTCCAGCATCACCGCGATAGCTTGCGCGGTATCGAAAGTCGGGTCGCCCTGATCGCCACTTTCGGTGTAAGTGACCTGCGCCTTTTTCAGCTGATCCGCCAGCCCGAGATAATCCACCACTAGTCAGCCCGTTTTGTCGCGAAACACCCGGTTCATCCGAGCGATGGCCTGCATCAGTCTGTGGCCCAGCATCGGCTTGTCGGCATACATCGTGTGCAGGCAAGACGCGTCGAAGCCGGTCAGCCACATATCGCGCACGATCACGATCTTGAACGGGTCCTTGGCGTCCTTGAACCGGTTGGTCAGCTTGCGGCGTGCGTCTTTGCTGTGGATAGGCTTCTGCCTCTGAGGTCCGCCTTGGCCGCGCCAATGGGTTCAAGCCGAAGACCCTCGCCACGCGCATGGGCCCCATCGAATTCCGCGTTCTTCAGGTCCGGGACGGCGTCGCCTTTTATCCAAGCTCTCTGGAAAAAGGTATTCGCAGCGAAAAGGCCCTCAAGCTCGATATGGCCGAAAGGTATATCCAAGGCGCTTCTACCAGAAAGGTCACCAAAATCGTCGAGGAGCTCTGCGGACATTCCGTAAGTTCCACTCAGGTCAGCCAATGTGCCGCCAAGCTTGATGTCGAACTTGATTCGTGGCGGCAACGTCCTCTCGGTGCCTGCTCTTACCTGATCTTGGATGCGTGGGGGTGGCTTCCGATATCCGTTCCATCTTCAACTCTCCTGATCTTCTGGCCGCAAACGCTCGCCTCAAAGAACTCGTTGCCTCTTATTTCAAATCCGCTCCAAAACTCGCTTCCTGGATGGAAGAAAACCTGCCCCAAGGCTTTGCCGTCTTTGCCTTGCCGCCTGTTCATCAGATCCGCTTGCGCACCAGCAACGCCCTCGAACGCGTTAACAGGGAAATCAATCGAAGAACTCACGTCGCCTCTATCTTCCCTCACGAGCTTTCTCTCCTGCGCCTAGTTTCAGCCATCCTTTGCAAAACTACCGACGAGTGGCTAATCGGAAAAATTACATCAACAGGCAATCACCTGTTCTGTCCCAAACCTAATTAGCACAATTTACAGAAAAAAATTGCGCTGCCGCCGACTGCTAAGATGGCTCTTAAGATCCAGAACCCCCCAGAAAACAGCGGTCTCCGGATATCCGCCGGACGAAACAATGGAGCTGCTAAATTCATCGCTAAGATTCGTTCCGACCAATCGAAGTCGAATTGGAGTTCATTGGGAGTGAATAAGTCAGAATAAGACAGAATAAGACATTCCATTGCTACCAGAGCCGCCACCGCGACCCTGCTCCATGGCCGGAAGACGAAGCCAATCCGAGCACGCGCAGCGCAGCGAGTTCAACCCGCACCAGTCTTTCATGCCCGGCGACCGTCGTCTCGTAGTCGGCAAGCGGCTCGGGCAGCCGTGCCTGGCGCAGGAGGGCGCAGCCCCGGGGATGAAGCTCGCGTACGAAGAGTTGCTTGGGTTTGCCGTGCTCCGTGTAAAAGTCGCGGCTTGATCGAGCGAAGCCAGCCGTCGCACCGATCGCGACAAAGCCGCAGGCTTTATAGCAGGTGCCGCGGTAAAGGGTTTCGTCGACGAAGGTCTCGACGACGAGGATGGGTTTGCCGTGGAGCTTAAGCCAGTCGTCGCTGAGCCGCCGCAGCACGAGGCCAAGGACGCGAGAGGCCAAGTTGGGCAGCTTTTCGCGCTCGGGTAAGACGAGGAAGCGGGA
>CAMDGV010000013.1 GCA_945898055.1 Akkermansia muciniphila
GATTCGCATCAATCCAGCCCTGCAGCCATGGTAAATCCCCGGGCGCAATTTGACGCCCCTGTAATGCAAATTCAGTTTCGATGCGCCGACTGTGGCCCGTACCGAAGAGATAGTCCAGCTAAACCACCAACAACTTCGGGATGCACGGAGAACTGGGCCGTGCATCCCGTAATTTATTCTGCTCGACGAGAATCAGGAAAGAGGCGCTTTTTGACAGCTTTGGGCAAAGGTGAGAATGAGAATCCGTTTATGGAGATTGTAGGATTTGTTGTATCCCAATTTTTGGTTGGTTGCTGGGTTTGGGCCTGAACTTCTTAGGTGAGATCGGTTCAATTGAGATCGTCGAGCGCTTGCTTGGAATTCTCAGACGAGGTATGTCCATCCTATTGAGTTTAGCAAAATGAGAGTTTCAATCAGTTTTGTATCGGATGACTCAAAATTTCTATGCCGATTTACGAATTTGCCTGTTCTAAATGTCGCAAAGTTTTCTCATTCCTGAGCAAACGCATTGCCGTAACGGGAACTCCTAAATGCCCTAAATGCGGTTCTAAAAAACTGAGCAAAGAGATAAGTCGCTTTGCTATGATTTCAGGTGCCCCGGAACCCGTTGCTTCGACCCCAACCGGGGCCGAAGAGGATATGCCGATGCCGGATTTTGAAGATCCAAAGGTAGCAAGAGCCATGTCTGAAATGGAAAATGCAATGGATCATTTGGACGAAAATAATCCGCGGCATATGGCGGTGATGCTTCGCAAGATGAAAGATGTCATGCCGGAGGGTTCGATTCCTAAAGAATTTGATGTGGCACTAAAGAGACTGGAGGCGGGTGAAGATCCTGATAAAATCGAAGCGGATATGGGCGATGTTTTAGGTGGTTTAATGGGTGACGGGACTCCTTCCGCGGACGGGGGTGATGGGCCATATTCGAAAGACGCCGGGCTCTACGATTACTAGGAGTTGATTTGAACGAGGGGAATTGGAGCCATTCGCTGAGTTGACAGAAGTGCCTGGTAATCACTTGTAGTCGCCAGAGGAAGTCCCTTCTTCTTCTGACCCCAAAGTTCATTGATCTATTTGTTCAACGCTCGCTTAAGTCCAGTGATCCACTTATTGACCCTCTCTGATTCTGAGTTTGTTGACCTGCGTCAGCGGATGAATTGGGGCTGGGTTGAAAGCCCTTTTGGGTTGTGTTCGTTGGGTTGGACAAAGCAGGGGATTGTTCATTTAGCTTTTCATGCTGATTTTACCGATCGCAATGTGCACAGGCCTACCTTCAGTCACCGAAGCCAAGACTGGGCTTTGCTTGATTCAAATCGCGATGACGCGACCGCTCAGACTTTCGGCAACCGGGTTTATCAGCCCGAATTGTTTCTCACTCCATTGACTGTCTTGGTTGGTGGAACCGTTTTTCAGAGGACGGTCTGGCAGGCTTTAACCCAAATACATTGCGGCAGCGTCGTTAGTTATCGCTGTTTAGCGCAAAAAATTGGAAATCCGAGAGCGGCGCGCGCGGTTGGGGCAGCCTGTTCAGCCAATCCAGTTGGGTACCTGATTCCTTGTCATCGGGTGATTCTAGCATCGGGAGGCATTGAAGGATACCGCTGGGGAACTGATCGCAAAATGAGGATGCTTGAGGCCGAGGGTTTGCGCGCTTATTCTCACCCGTCGGCACCGTAAAGACTCTCTATAATTCGGTCGTTTTCCCCCAGAGTCTACCCCGTTAATCCGTTAGGGTACTGATAACCCTCGCCTTCAGGTTCGCTCAAAAAGAAACACGCCTTCCTGCATCGATGGATCGACTTTCTGGAAACGTAACGCCAAATCGTGATCAGAGGCGAGCGACTCAACCGCCCTTGTGGTCATACGCAGACTTTCAAAGGCACAAATGGTCTGGCCCGATTTCCAAATGACTGGGGTTAAACCAGGTAATTCGACGCGGGTTGGCATTTTTGGTTGCCACTCGACTCGAATTCGCGCCATTTGAGTTTCATTTTTACGAACAGGTTCGACCTTATAAAAAACTTCATTGGCAACATTTTGTAGACCGTGAAGTTCGAAGAAAGCAGCGATCCATTCGCGTGTTTCACAGTTATCATACTGAGGCAGAATGGATGGAAGTCCGAGAGCAATTTCCCCTTCTGAAGCCAGGTTTGCACTGACCACCAAATAATCTCCAGGAGTCGTCCAAGCACGCATTAAACTCCAAGCAGCAGTGATGGGTAAGTTGGGTAAAAGTCCGAGGAAAAAAAGGACCCTTCGAAGAGGGGGACGGTTATCGCCAAGGCCATTAGACGCCACTAACGAGTGACACCAGTTAGGTTGGCCCAGATTTGCCTCCAGATCGATGACCCCCGCATGCGTGCGGCACCATGGGGAAATTCGCTGGTAACTAACCATGGCCAGCGTGGGACTGATATCGAGGAGCAAAGCGACTTCAGGCGGTTGCCTTACTGCTTTCAGACAACGGTCCTCTTTTTGTCCACCCCCACATCCCAATGAGACAAGAGCCCAAGGTTGCCCTTGGATCTTGTGGCTCAAGGCTTCAAAAAATGTGTCGTAGAGGTCTTGGACTGTTGAACATTGCCGTGCCGGTGACCACGTTTCGTGCACCGCTAACCATTTCGACGCTTGATAGGGGGAGGTGTAGAGCTCTCCTGTTGGAACCGTTCCGGATTCAAGGGATCGATGCAATCGTCGAACTTGCTGGTCAGGCCGGACTGATGCATCCATCCAGAGCGGTACTCCTCCAGATTCAGGGAAATCAGGCCTCAGAGCCGCTGTTGCCGATCTGTTTACTGCCGACACAGGAATCAATTCGTCCATTTTGTGCTCAATTCAATCGAATGGGGTTAAGCTTGGAACGAGTCAGTTTCCGATTCCAAGTGTCATTACTCCCGATTTTTCCGCGACGAAGTGATCTTGGGTGTTGGATAGGTGCGAAAATAAAAGGGCCTTGCTAAGAGGATCCAGCTTGGACTTGCGACTCGGACAGTCAATCGATCAGAGCAGGTTCTCATCCTAGACTTGCCAAAGTGGAGCAATCAGGAGCATCTCATCGGGCGGATTCGGTTCAAACTGATCATGTTGTTTCTTTCTCGTAATTGGTTTCTTTTTTGCCTGCCGCTCAGTGTCGGTTTGGCTTTTTTCTTTCCCACAGTGGGTGCCGCTCACGGGTGGCTTCAATCGCAGTCCACGACCAAAATTGCGGTCGTTTGCATTTTTTTACTCCAAGGATTGACCCTTCCTTCTTCCACCTTGAGGAAAGGGCTCACCGACTGGCGATTGCATTTGCTGGTTCAAGGGGTGACTTTTCTTGCCTTTCCTCTCATCGGCATTGGGTTAAATCAGCTTTTGGGACGCTTCCTGCCCCCGGATCTTGCCCTCGGCTTTCTTTATCTTTGTGTTCTTCCGTCCACCATATCTTCTTCTGTCGTTCTCACTGGGGTGGCCGGTGGAAATACTGTGGGCGCTCTTTTTAATGCCGTTCTGTCTAATGTTCTGGGAGTTTTTATCACTCCCCTCTGGATTGCTTGGCTCCTGCGGAGGGAAGGAACTTCGCAGCCTCTGGGTCCTCTTTTTATTGAAATTCTGAGCCTGCTGTTGGCTCCCTTAATCCTCGGGCAACTTCTTCGCCTGCGCCTTTCGAGATTTATGGATGGCCGCAAAAAAATTGCAGCTAACTTAGCGAGCGGATGTATCTTATATCTTGTCTTTGCCGCCTTTTGTAATTCGGTTCAATCCAAACTGTGGACGCTCCAAGGACCGAGTGTTCTGGCCCTTGCCTCTGCAGGGGTTCTTCTTCTTTTTGTGATCGTAGCGGGACTGACCGAAGTTGCTTCGCGCCTGTTAAAGTTGAATCGAGCCGATCACTTGGCTGCCGCTTTTTGTGCCCCGCAAAAAACCTTGGCGTCGGGTCTTCCCATGGCCAAAATCATCTTTGATGGACACCCTGCCTTTGGTCTGATCGTGCTGCCTGTGCTGATTTATCATCCACTCCAGTTGTTCGTCTGTGGGCTTTTAGCCGTTCGTTGGGGACGTTTATCCGCTGAGTCAAAGTCGTCAGAGTAAAGTCTCGAATCCTTGGCTCTGATTCATTCCGATGATAGTCTTGGCCCGTGGCTTTCGATTCCTTTAGTGACTGGATTGAACATCTGGACCGAGCAGGTGAATTGCGTCGTATTTCCTACCCGGTAGCGACCGAGTTGGAGATGACCGAAATCGCCGATCGGGAAATGAAAAAACCGGGCGGTGGTCAAGCGCTTCTTTTCGAAAAACCCACCGTCAATGGCGTTATTTCGCAGTTCCCTGTAGCCATGAACACCCTCGGTTCTTGGAAACGGATGGCGATGAGCATGAACGCTCTTCGCGTGGATGATGTTGCTGCTGAATTAGGGGGGTTGATGAAAGCAAAGCCGCCGTCCTCCATAAAAGAAGCGATGAAGTTACTCGGGCTTGCGCTCGACTTGCGGCACGCCAAACCGCGTCGGGTGAAGACCGGACCTTGTAAGGAGGTTATCCATCGCTTCGACGCGCCGGCATCTCGCACTGAACCGTGGCCCGATGCGCCTAATTGGCAGAAGCCGGAATCATTGAACCGACAACCACCGACCCTTCTTGATCTGCCAATTCTTCGGTGTTGGCCTCTCGATGGGGGGCGTTTTATGACTTTGCCGTGTGTGGTCACTCGGGATCCAGATACCGGAGACCGTAATCTCGGGATGTACCGAATCCAGATCTACGATGATCGGACCACCGGTGTTCATTGGCAGTTGCAAAAGGTCGCCGCTCGGCACGGCCGCCGCTACTACGAGACGGGTAAACGAATGCCAGTAGCGCTCTTTCTGGGGGGGGATCCAATGTACCCCTTCGCGGCCACGGCACCTTTACCCGATGGACTCGATGAATTTTTGTTAGCGGGCTATTTGCGAAAAAAAGCGGTAGATCTAGTTCAGTGTGAAACCAATGACCTAGAGGTCCCGGCGAACGCTGATTTCGTGATCGAAGGTTATGTGGACCCGATCGAACCCCTGCGAATGGAAGGTCCTTTCGGGGATCATACCGGTTACTATACTTTACCCGAGCCGTATCCCGTTTTCCATGTCACAGCGATTACTCACCGCCACCATGCCATTTATCCAGCGACCATTGTTGGTATTCCTCCGATGGAAGATTTCTATATCGGCGCGGCCTCCGTGAAGCTGTTTCTGCCTATTTTCCAAATGAACTTTCCTGAGATTGTCGATATCGCACTCCCGGCTGAAGGGACCTTTCATAATCTTGTCTTTGTCTCCATTCGAAAGACCTATCCCTATCAAGCTTGCAAAATTATGCATGGTCTGTGGGGGATGGGTCAGATGATGTTCACGAAGTATATCGTGGTGGTAGATCACGACGTTGATGTTCACACGACCTCTGAAGTTTTGTTCCATCTTTTTGCCGATACCGATCCTCAACGAGATAGTCTTTTCACTCGAGGCCCCTCGGATGTCCTGGATCATGCAACGAACGAAATTGGCGTGGGCAGCAAGATGGGATTTGATGCCACCCGCAAGCTGCCGGGTGAAGGCTTCAAGCGATCCTGGCCACCTTTGATCCGCATGGATCCTGCGGTGAAGGCAAAGGTGGATCAGCAAGGCCTTTGATTTGCTTCTGAGGGATGTCTTGGCGGCGGTTCAACGGTGGGAAGAAAAGCTTTTCGAGAGGAGGGGGCAGAAACTTTGTAATATCTTACCTGACCGCTTTTTGTCTCAGACTAATTGGGTTGGATGCGGCTATTTTTAGCGAACTGAAGCGTAAAGGAGTCAGTTCTGAATGGCCTTTGTTAGAGCCCACTACTTTCTGGCCTAGACGTTTGCGTCTAGGCGGATTGGGGAAAGTTTCGAAGATAAAACGCCTAGAGAGGGCCTGCATTGGGCGCAGGAGTTCTGGGGTTTGCTGCCAGTGATCGATGACTTGCGCGAGCGCCTGGAACTGTTCTTGGGATAGTGCTACGGAAACGGATTTGGCTTTGACCTTGCGAGTCCATTGGTACGAGGGCCGCCGGTACTTGGTCCGTGATCAGGCGCGTAGCTGTGGCCGATCCAGCCGATCTGAGGGCCAAAGGATTAAACGATGGAGGAGGCTCTCTGTTCCTCCTCAGTGATGTCGCGTGCGAGAAAGCCCTTGCCACCTCGTTTTACTTGCGCCGCTTCATCTTACCCTCCACGTCAAAGAAGCAATTTCCTGTCAATAATTGGACGAACATCACGGTGGGAGCCGAGGGCACGGTGTTGGGGGATTTGTCATCGGGTTAAGCTTTTATAAAACTGATTCACCCTGAGGGCTGACTTCAGGCGGCTTTTAGGATTAACTCGTGGGGCCGATGAACATTTTGGATGAACTGCGCTGGCGTGGGCTCTTCGCCGACTGCACCGATACCGATGCCTTGACGACACGCCTCGCCGAGGGGCCCTTGACCTTATACTGTGGCTTTGACCCCACGGCTGACACTCTGCATGTCGGTAATCTGGTGCCGCTCTTGTGTCTCCGACGCTTTCAATTAGCGGGCCATCTTCCAATTGCCTTAGCAGGTGGGGCAACGGGGATGATCGGAGATCCTAGTGGTCGATCAGCCGAGCGAAATCTACTTACATCGGAGGTTCTTCAACACAATATCGCATCAATTAAGGGGCAACTCGCTCGATTCCTCGACTTCGAGGCTCCGGGAAATCCAGCTCGATTGGTGGACAATTACGACTGGTTTTCACCAATTTCGTACCTCGAATTCCTCCGCGATGTGGGCAAGCACTTCACGGTAAATTGGATGATTGCCAAGGAATCTGTGAGGTCCCGAATGGAAGATCGGGACAATGGTATTAGCTACACCGAGTTTAGCTACATGCTGCTGCAAGCGTATGATTTTTATTACTTGCGCAAGGAAATGACCTGCGAATTACAGATCGGCGCGACCGATCAATGGGGAAATATTACCGCTGGATCGGAGCTTTGCCGTCGCCGCTTGGGCACGACCGTCTGGGGACTGACCCTTCCTCTCCTAACCAAAGCGGACGGCACAAAATATGGTAAGAGTGCCTCGGGGGCAGTGTGGTTAGATCCTAAACGAACCAGTCCCTATCGCTTCTATCAATTCTTTGTGCAGAGCGACGATCGCGACATCATCAAACTACTAAAAGTTCTTACCTTTCTTTCTCAAGAGGAGATTGTCGCTTTGGAGTCCGAATTGGTGGCTAACCCGGGTGCTCGAGCTCCGCACAAGGCTTTAGCTCGAGCCGTAACCGATTTAGTTCACGGTGAGGCGGCGACCTCAGAGGCTATTCGGGCGAGTGAAATTCTCTTTGGCGGCGACCTCACCGGAGTGGGGGAAAGCACTTTTAATGAACTTCTAGGCGAAGTACCCACTCACTTTGTGGCAGCGGATCGCTTGGAAAATGAGGGTATGCCCCTGCTTGAACTCTTGGTTCAAGCCGGGCTTTGTGCCAGTAAGGGACAGGCTCGAACTGACATTCAAGGGGGTGGAGTTTCCGTCAATAACGTTCGATCAACCGGTGTCCAGCAACATCTGACCTCCATCGACTTGCTGTTTGGCCAGCATCTCCTTCTCAGAAAAGGGAAACGAAATTATGTGGTTGTGACTGTGAAAAAGGATTCCGCAATGCTCTAAACGAAAGTAAAACTCGTCTTTTTAAATAACCTCCATTTACAGGCGGACCCGGGGGGCATATTCTCCGTCTTCAACCCTGCAATCCTTGCCTAATGGACCTTTCTATCGACACCCTTGAAGTTAGTTTTGAGGGTTTTCCTGTTAGAATACTGCTCTGGCCACTTCGGCATCGGGCCTTCTTTCAGCTGGTTTCAGGGTGTTCTGATGGACGTATTTCTTGTTTCTAAATTCTGCGTTAAAACCTCCAATTGACATCACTATGATCCGTTTCTTTTCCAGAGCATCTTTTGCCGCCATCGGAGGAGCTTTGGCCTGGTCCCTCGTGGCGCAGGCTGCGGATGCCCCCATCAAACACCGGCTCTTATTCACCGAATACGGTCAAGGCCCAAACCGTTTCATCGAGTTGGACAAAAATGGGAATCAAATTTGGGAATTCACTCCCCCGAGTACGACCGTTATTTTTCAGGTTTTGACCAATGGAAACATTCTATTTGGCTACGGGGGCAAGCCGACCGGGGTGCGTGAAATTACTTCACGAGGGAAAACTATTTTTGATTATCAGAGTCAATCTAAACAAGTGTTTGGCACCGAACGTTTGGCTAATGGGAACACACTCGTAGCCGAGCAGGGGCCTCCGCAGGCGGTCGAGGTCGATGCCAAAGGTAAAATCGTCCACATAACCCCGCTGCTGACCAGTCAGTCAGAGTATCATCTGCAGGTTCGCAATATTCACAAACTTGCCAATGGCAACATCCTCGCTGCGCACGAGGGGGAAGGGGCGGTGCGCGAAGTAGATCCTCAGGGGCACCTTGTCTGGGAGTTTACGGGGGTGACCAATGCCGGGGATGCGCAGCGACTTTCTAACGGGAATACCCTGATTTCTTGCGGCACACAAAAGCGGGTGATCGAGGTCACTCCAGATAAAAAGATCGTCTGGGAGTTCGGCCCGAACGATGCCCCAGAACTCAATCTGACCTGGGTTTCTAGCCTGCAACAGTTGAAAAATGGCAATCTCTTGATTGGTAATTTTCTACGCGGTCAAGAGGGCCACGGCGCTCATGCATTTGAGGTTTCGCGCAAGAAAAAAGTGGTCTGGAAATGGACGGATCATACTTTTATTAAATCGCTGACCACGGTTCGGGTCCTCGGCGAATAATCGAGCACTCTGCCTCTTGAGATCACTTCCGAATTTGTCTTTATGTTAAAAGTTGCGATTACCGATTATACCTTTGCCGATCTTGACTTGGAGCTAGCGATCTTGGCGCCCTCGGCCGAGGTCACTTCGCTCAAAGCGAAGCGGTCGACCTCTGAATTGGCCGAGTTAGTCCACGGCGCCGATGCTGTCATCACCCAGTTTGCCACGATCAATGAGGAAGTGATCCAGGCGATGAACAAAGCGCGGGTGATTGTGCGTTACGGAATTGGCTTTGATAACGTCGATATCGAAGCCGCTCGGCGGCGAGGCATTCCGGTGTGTAATATCCCTGATTACTGTGTCGATGAAGTCGCTGATCACGCCTTGGCGTTCATTTTAGCGACGACGCGGCAGGTGATCCCAAACACCCTCCACTTGCGCGCCCAGCAATGGGGATTGGCCGTGCCCGTGCGCTCTATGCAGGCATTGAAATATTTGACCGTCGGCATCATCGGATTCGGTCGAATCGGGCGCGAAGTTGTTCAACGACTTCTGGCCTTCAAGACGCGCGTTCTGGTGTTCGACCCGGTGGTTGCAGAGGAAGAAATTACAAAAGTCGGTGCGGTAGTTGCAGCGTCTTTCGAGGAACTATTAGCCCAAAGCGATATTGTTTCGCCTCATTGTCCCTCCACGCCAAAAACCAAAAAAATGTTCAATGCCGCAGCCTTCGCAAAAATGAAGGAAGGTGCCATTTTTATCAATGTAAGTCGGGGAGATTTGATCGAGAGCAACGCGTTGATTGAGGCTTTAGAAAGCGGTAAACTCGGTGGCGTAGCTTTAGATGTGTTTGATCCTGAACCCATCCCCACCGACAGCCTGATTTTGCAGAGGCCCAATGTCATCCTCGCTGCTCACGTCGCCTCAGTAAGTCCAACAGCGGTGAAGACACTGCGGGAAACGGCCGCACGGATTGCACTCAAGGCGTTGCACGAGGAGCCTTTACCTAATGTCGTCAATGGCGTGACGCTCCGCCGTTCAATAGTTGGCTGATTTAACTTCTTTGCTTTCATTAGCCTGTGTCCGGTTTTTCTTCCTATTCAGAGCCGTCGATTGATACGCCCGAGGTCATTCTTATTGGCAGCGGGATTATGTCGGCCAATCTCGGGGTGATGCTCAAGTGCTTGGAGCCACGGTTGAAGATTCAGTTGTTTGAAGTCACGGACGATTTGGCCCAGGAAAGTTCCGATGGTTGGAATAATGCGGGTACCGGTCATGCAGGTCTTTGCGAGCTGAGTTATACGCCGAAACGTGAAGCTAACGGCTCGGTGAATGTCTCCAACGCGATCTCGATCTTTGAGCAATTCGAACATTCAAAGCAGTTCTGGAGTTACGCGGTTGCTAAAGGGTTAGCGCGAAGTGCTGGAGAGTTTATTCATAGTGTCCCCCATATTGGTTTTGCTGAAGGTCAAGAGGACGTCGACTTTTTACGAGCGCGTCATCAAGCAATGGCGGATCATCACTTCTTCAAGTCGATGGACTATTCTGTCGATCCACAGACCCTTTCCGCTTGGGCACCCTTAGTCATCGAAGGTCGGGAGGCCGGCCCAGTCGCGGCGACCCGAGCCATTGGGGGTACCGAGGTCGATTTCGGGAGACTCTCGCGGAGTTTGCTGGGTTGGCTTGCGCAACAGGAGGGGTGTAGTGTCGCCGCCGGACATCGGGTCACCCGTTTGCGTAAAACTTCCACAGGCTGGACCGTAGCGGTCACCCAGGTCGCTTCGGGCGAGCAACGACTGCATCGCGCTCCCTTTGTTTTTGTTGGTGCTGGCGGTGGGAGTTTACCTCTCCTCCAAACGGCTCATCTCGTCGAAACACACGGGATGGCTGGCTTCCCGATTGGGGGCCAATGGTTGGTGTGCGATACCCCCGAAGTGGTGGCGCGTCATGCTGCTAAGGTCTATGGCCGAGTGCCTCCCTCGATGCCCAGTCTCGGGGGCCCCCATTTGGATCGTCGAAGGCTGAACCAGCAGAACCAATTACTCTTTGGGCCTTTTGCCTCTTGGACCACTCAGTTTCTCCATAAAACAGGCCGCCACACCGACCTTCCCTTGTCAATCCGGCCCGGCAATCTGAGTACTTTAATCAAGACAGGCCTACACGCTTATCCTCTCGTTCGCTATCTGATTGCGCAAGGGTTGCAAAGTATGTCCGACCGTATTGCGACCTTGCGGACATTTTATCCTCGAGCACAGGCTTCGGACTGGCGTTTAATTGAGGCGGGTATTCGAGTGCAATCTCTCAAAAAATCGGATCACGGTGCCCTCTCTTTTGGGACCTCTGTCTTCACCCCTGCTGACCGGTCGCTGGCCGCTCTTTTAGGTGCCTCACCTGGGGCTTCCGTCTCGGTGCCGATTGCTCTCGAAGTCATCAAGAAATGTTTGCCCCACTTGCTCGAGACCCCTTTAGGGCATTCACGGATGAAAGCGATGATCCCCACCTATGACGAAGACCTAAAACAGTCCTCTAATGCCGATCGATTTGAAAGTGTCCAAGCCGCGACAGACGCGCTTCTGGAACTAAAACCGACGCGTAAATAGACGATTTAGGCATTTCGATACTGTGTTTTTTTAAAACCGACCTAAACTTTACTCATCGCCCTGATGATTCACTTAACTGATAAAATTGCGATCGTTACTGGGGCCGGCTCTGGCATTGGGGCGGCGATCGCTGTCTGTTTCGCGGAGGCAGGAGCTCGAGTGTATGTGGCTGATTGTAATGAAATAGCCGCGTTAGCAACGGTAGAAATAATCGAGCAAAAGGGAGGTTGGGCCCGCGCTCAGTTCGTGGATATCGCTCAACAATCGGCGTGCAACTCACTCATCGAACAGGTGCTTTTGGAGAATAACCAGCGCTGCGATGTGCTGGTGAATAACGCTGGAGTCGGGCACGTTGGGACTATTTTGACCACGGACCCATCCGATCTAGAACGGCTTTGGCAGATCAATTTGCGAGGGGCTTATTTTCTCAGTCGCGCGGTGTTGCCAGCCATGATCGCTCAACGGTCTGGTTCGATTATTCATGTGGCTTCCATCGCCGGCGTAATGGGAATGGAAGCTCGATTTGCTTACACCGTCACCAAACACGCCGTGGTGGGAATGACCCGTGCTATGGCGATGGATTATGGAACCACGGGCGTTCGTATCAATTGCATCTGTCCGGGCCGAGTACAAACCCCCTTCGTTGCCGCCCGACTGCTGGAATATCCGGATCCAGAGGCGTATCTGCGCCAAATGGAAGCCCCTCACGCGATGAAGCGAATGGCTCAACCCTTCGAGATTGCCTCCGCAGCCCTCTATCTGGCGAGTGATGCTTCCTCCTTTGTGACTGGCAGTGCGATGGTCGTCGATGGAGGCTACACGGCCGGTAAATAGTCAGTTGGATAGAAATTCTCTTACCCTTTTATTTTTATGCGCATTATTCGTTATCAAGATCCACACGGTATCATCCACTACGCATCGCAACAAAGTGACGGATCAGCTCTGCAGATTCTCGGCGATATTTTTGGTGAGTATCAGGTCACCGACATTGCCGCGCAGATAAGTAAGTTACTGGCACCGATTGCGCCGCCCGTCCTTTTTTGTATTGGATTAAATTATAGGCGTCATGCTGAGGAAGGCCGAGCACCGATCCCAGAGTTTCCCATCCTTTTTATGAAATCACCTGCGGCAGTTCAGAATCCAGGTGACGCCATTATTTTGCCCCGTCATTTGAACAGTGACGAAGTGGATTATGAATGTGAATTGGCCGTGGTGATCGGGAAGCGGTGTAAGAATGTGTCGAAAGAAGAGGCCTTAGACTTTGTCCTAGGCTACACCTGTGCCAACGATGTGAGTGCTCGAGATTGGCAAATCAAACGGGGCGGGAGCCAGTGGTGTCGTGGTAAAACCTTCGACACCTTTGCTCCACTTGGCCCCTGTCTGGTGCTTAAGGATGAAATTCCCAATCCAAATACGCTCGGGATTAAGACCGTGCTCAATGGGAAAACCATGCAGGACTGGAATACGAACGACATGATCTTTGACGTACCGACATTGATCGCTTTTCTCAGCGGCAGCACAACGTTAGTCCCTGGCACCGTCATTCTGACTGGGACGCCCCACGGGATCGGGGCGGCCATGAAGCCACCGGTATTCCTGCAAGCGGGCGACACCGTGACCATTGAGATTGAGAAAATTGGATCTTTGACCAACCCAGTGGTGGCTGAGTCGGCACTGTAGGCGTTTACTAAACCGCCTGCTTATGTCCCAGAGCCTGCCCATCGATTCCGGCGCCCTTCGCAAAAAGGTCGCTTGGCGAGTGCTCCCCTTGGTTTTCATGCTTTATATTGTCTCGTATTTGGACCGCGCCAATGTGGCCTTTGCTAAACTACGAATGGCCGGAGATTTAAAATTTACGGAAGGGGTTTTTGGTTTGGGAATTAGTGTGTTTTTTATCGGTTATCTGTTTCTTGAAATACCGGGGGCCTTGCTCGTTGAACGATGGAGCGCGCGAAAGTGGTTTTCACGTATTTTGATCACTTGGGGCTGCATTTCAGCGCTTACCGCTTTTGTGCAAACGCCGACCCAATTTTATCTGGTGCGCTTCTTTTTAGGGGTGGCAGAGGCCGGATTTTTTCCGGGTATTATTGTCTATTTCACCCACTGGTTTGCGCAAGAAGATCGCACCCGAGCTCTCTCAGGACTCCTGATGGCCGTTCCATTTAGTCTGGCCTTGGGAGCTCCCGTCTCAGCGTTGCTCCTGGATGTTCATTGGTTGGGTTTGTTAGGGTGGCAATGGCTTTTCATCGTGGAAAGCCTGCCGGCGATTGCCCTTGGCATCGGGGTACTGTGGTGGTTGACGGATCGCCCGCAGGATGCCCAGTGGCTGACCCCGGCGGAACGTGATTATTTGGATGCGGTACTCAGAAAAGAGGCTGAAGCTAAAGAGGTCGGTGGGAAAATTAGCATTCTGCAAGCTCTTCGCTTACCGACGGTCTGGCTCTTGGTGCTCGGCGTTCTTGTCGCAAATAGTGGAGGGTACGCACTGACTTTTTGGCTTCCGACAACTGTGAAAAATCTCTCGGGCGGTTCAGATCGAGCTACTTTGCTCTATAGCGGACTGTATTACACCTGCGGTATGGTGGGGGTCTTTGTCTCAGGTCAATCGGCAGACCGCACCGGTGATCGGAAATGGCATGCAGTGGGTGGAATGCTTGGGACCGGCCTATTGCTTTCGTGCAGTGTGATTCCGGGACAAAATTTTCCCCTGCAAATGATGTGGCTCTGTCTCACCGCACTCAGCGCGTTTTTCTGGATTTCTCCCTTCTGGACCTTACCGACTTTGACCCTGAATGCGTCCGCGGCGGCGGTGGCGATTGGATTAATTAATATGGCGGCGAACCTCGCCGGCTATCTTGGGAATCATGCCACGGGATGGTTAAGATCTCAGGGTTACGGGGAAAGAATCTGCCTTCTCTTTCTTGCCGCTTGCTTTGTGGCGGGTGCCGGGATTATTAGCGGGCTAAAAATTAATCCAGCACCAAAGCGACTCACCGACTTTCAATCGCCTTTGACCAAACTGAAGTGATAAATGATCCCGTTTCTCATCCAACTTGATTTCTGAATGACGCTCTCTTCTTCACGCCCGGAACTTCATTTGTACCGCACTCTGCTGCTCATTCGACTTGTCGAGGAACGGTTGGCAAAATCGCATCAACGCGGACTAATCCATGGAGCGTGTCATACCTATGTCGGTCAGGAGGCCATTGCCACCGGAGTCTGTGCGCATTTGCGAGATGACGATGCGATCTTTAGCACTCACCGAGGGCATGGACACGCCTTAGCAAAGGGGTTGGATGCAGTGCAACTGATAGCCGAACTCTATGGACGAGAAATCGGTTGCTCCCGCGGGCGTGGGGGCTCGATGCATTTGTTTGCACCAGAAATTGGATTACTGGGAACGAGTGGCATCGTCGGGCCCTGTATCTTGCAAGCAACGGGTGCGGGCTACGGCTTCAAGCTGATGAAAACCGATCGTGTCGCCGTTGCTTTCTTTGGCGATGGAGCCGTCAATAATGGGGCCTTTCATGAAGGACTGAACATGGCCAGCATCTGGAAACTTCCCGTCCTGTTTGTCTGTGAAAACAATCAATTCGCGACGGAAGTCCCTTTTGCCAGTGTCGCAGGCAATTCCAGTGTGGCAGCACGGGGCATCGCCTATGGACTGCCGTCGGTGGAAGTCGATGGGAACAATGTCCTCGCGGTAGCCTCCCTTGCTGGCGAGGCTATTCAGCGTGCTCGGAACGGCGAAGGTCCCACCCTCATTGAATGCAAAACCTATCGCACCCGACCGCACGCTGAAGGGATGGGAGACTTTACTTACCGCAGTCGTGAAGAGGTCGAGTTGTGGAAAAACCAATGCCCGATTGCTCGACTGAAACAGCATCTGCTTGACCAAAATTTAGCGAGCCTAGCAGAGATCGAGGCGATCGGATTAGAGCTAGCTCAACAGACTGACGCCGCCCATCAATTGGCGGAGCAGAGTGCTTATCCTGCGCCCGAGACGGCGACAGATCACGTTTTTGCTGCCGTTTCAGGGTTGGGGTCGCGCGATAGTCCAGAGGATCCTGGTTCGACTCGAGAATTGACCTTTATGAAGGCCACTCTTGAAGCGTTGACTGAGGAAATGGCTAAAAATCCAAAGATTTTTGTCTTAGGGGAGGGGATAGGAGTGCGAGGCGGCAACTTTGCAACGACGAGTGGCTTGTATGGGATTTACGGTCCTGAACGCTTGCGCGACACTCCGATCTGCGAGCGCGGTTTTGTCGGTCTTGCCGGTGGGGCAGCGATGGCGGGCACCCGGCCGGTTGTGGATTTTATGTTCGCGGATTTTGTGCTCGATGCAGCGGGGGAAATCATTAATCAAATTGCAAAAATGCAATATATGAGCAGTGGGCGTCTGAAGATGCCGGTCCTCCTTCGTGGCTGCATCGGAGTGGGGCACGCTGCCGCCACTCACCACTCGGGCAGTTACTACGCGATGTACGCCAACTTCCCCGGTCTCCGTGTAGTGGTGCCATCATCGCCTCGGGATGCAAAAGGGCTTTTGAAGACGGCACTCACTTGTGATGATCCCGTTCTTTTTCTTGAACATCGCGAGTTAATGACGCTGAAAGGCCCGGTGCCCGAAGAGGAATACTTCATCGATTTCGGCCAAGCTGCGGTGGTTCGCTCAGGAACAGATATCACGGTAGTGGCTCTCGCTTTGATGGTTCATAAGACTCTGGCCGCTTGTGCGACTTTGGATGCCGAAGGACTCTCGGTCGAACTGATCGATCCACGCACGGTAGCCCCACTTGACGCAGAAACGATTTTGAAATCGGTCGCTAAAACCGGGCGATTATTGATTGTTGATGAATCCTTTGGTCCCTGCGGAATTGGTGCGGAAATTGCCGCTCAACTCGCAGATCGTGGCTTCGATTTTCTCGATGCCCCCATCCGACGTCTTAACGGTAAACAGTCTCCCACACCCTACAGTCCTTCGCTCGAGGCGGTGGTTGTGCCGACTGTTGAAACCATCGCTCAAGCCATTCGTGATTTGTGCGCAGACTAATTAACCCGTCCTAAAATGCCCGTCGAAATCACCTTGCCAAGGCTCGGTTGGTCTATGGAAGAGGGCACCTTTCTCGGGTGGCTCAAAAAGGACGGTGACACCGTTCAGGAAGGCGAACCGATTTTTTCCCTGGAAAATGAGAAAGCCGCACAAGACGTCGAGTCGACCGACTGGGGCATCTTGTCTATCCTCTCCTCCGCTCCGAAGTCGGGTGCTGTCGTTAAAGTGGGCTGTCTGCTGGGGTATTTGCTAAAACCAGGGGAGGCCCTTCCACTCGTAATCTCGCCAATCAGTGCCGTGACCGTGTCTGCTGCGGCGAGTCCTCGATCGCTTTTTAACGCACCGACTCGGCCGCATCAGAAGGGGGCTCCGGCCAGTCCACGGGCACGTCGTGCGGCGAGGGAAAACCAGATTGATTTAGCGACCCTTCATTCAACCGGTCGCGGGGGGCGTATTCGAGAACGTGATGTCCTTGCCAAGGTCGGTTCGAAGCCTTTGGCCCAGTCGCAGACGGTGCCGATCACCGCCCTCAGACGCACCATCGCTGAACGGATGCTGCAGAGCCTTCAAAAGACGGCCCCGGTGACCCTCCACTGCCGTTGCGATGCCACAAGTTTGGTGGCACTGCGTCTTCGACTGAAAGCTATCGACTCAGAGATTGCTGTTCCTAGTTACACGGACATCATCGCAAAGCTAACCGCCAGCGCACTGAGCAATCACCCAATGCTCGCTGGTCGCTGGGATGATCCGTGTATCCGATTACCGGATGCGATTCATATCGGGGTCGCCGTCGACACAGAACAAGGTTTGGTCGTACCGGTCTTGCGTAATGTGTCAGATTTAAGTTTATCTGAGATCGCTCAGCAGTCGCATCGCCTGATCAAATTGGCTCGAAACAGAGGTCTGAAACCTGCCGACGTGCAAGGGAGTTGCTTCACCCTGACCAACCTTGGGCACTTGGGTATCGAAGCCTTCACGCCGATTATTAACTACCCTGAAACAGCCATCCTAGGACTGGGCGCCATTGTTCGTGACCCCGTCGCCTTAGCCGATGGCACGCTCACCGCTCGAGACCAATTAACTCTTAGCTTAACCTTTGATCATCGCATCGTTGATGGAGCACCGGCGGCCCGCTTTTTGCAGAACTTGCGTCAATCTATTGAAGCTCCTCTTGACTGGTTACTCTAATTTTCAGTGGTCCCTTGATCCTCTATGCAAGCCAACCTCCAGAACCAAGTCGCCCTAGTCACCGGTGCCGCTAACGGGATCGGTCGAGCCATTGCTGACCGGTTTGTGATCAATGGGGCCACCGTTTTTTACACCGATGTTCATTCAGTCGCCGTCGAGGCGGCAGCAAAACAAGGCGGCGGACAAGCTTTGGTCTTAGATGTGACTCAGCCTGCACAAATTGAATCGGCTCTGCGCACCGTGCTAGATCGCGTTGGACGCTTGGATATTGTGGTCAATAACGCCGGGATTAATACCCTCGGACATCGCGTTACCATCGATGAATTCCCGCGTGAAGAATGGGATCGAATCATTGCTGTTGACCTGACCGGTCTTTACGAAGTGAGCCGTGCCGCGGCAAAAATCATGCGGATCCAGCAGAGTGGGCGCATTATTAACATTTCATCCGTTGCCGGACTTGTACCGCTCAGACTGCAATGCGCCTTCACCGCTGCCAAGGCGGGTGTCAATAATCTGACTCGTGCCATGGCCATAGAACTCGGGCAGGACGGTATTTTGGTTAATGCGATCGCTCCGGGGTCGATTATGACCGATGGCACAAAAAAACTATTCTATGCTGAAGGCGGTTTGTTCCATAGCAACGTTCAGCGACTGATCGATCATATCCCCCTCGGCCGCCCCGGAACTGTCGATGAAATTGCGGTTGCGGCCCTCTTTCTTGCTGCACCAGAAAACACCTTCACCACCGGCCATATCTTAGTGGTCGATGGAGGTTGGACTGCAGGTTATCTTCGAGAATTTTAAAGTCATTTGTCAGGTTGATAGTAAATTAAACCAATATGAACCGTCGCTCTTTCCTCGCCACCGCCGCCACCGCGGTTAGTGCCACCGCCACCGCAATCGGTTCACAAAGAGACTGGACCGGTCGAGAACCGGTTCGCTACCCCGATCCAGACATTCAGTCCCTTAACCCTCGGTTTGAAAAATACAAAATTGGGAATACTCCGATAAAGCGTGAATGGACCGGCGGGCTCTGGACCGAAGGGGTCGCTTGGAGCGGGAGCGGACGTTATTTAATCTGGAGCGATATCCCTAATAACCGCCAGATGCGTTGGTTGGAAGAAGACGCGCACGTGAGTGTTTTTCGCAATCCTTCGGGGCACAGCAATGGCAACACCTTCGATTGGCAGGGGCGTCAAATTTCCTGCGAACACAGTGGGCGCCGCGTTGTTCGGTATGAGTTAAACGGTACCCTCTCAGTGCTCGCCGAGACTTGGGAAGGGAAACCCTTTAACGCGCCCAATGATCCGGTGGTACATCCGGACGGAGGGATTTGGTTTACCGATCCAGGCTACGGCAGTATGGGCAATTACGAGGGAAATAAAGCCGAACTCGAAATCAAAGAGGCTGTTTATCGAATTGATCCTGTGACGACCAAAATCCAGAGGGTTACTGACGATTTACATAAGCCGAATGGTCTCTGTTTCTCGCCGGACTATAAAAAACTTTATATTAGTGAGACCGGTGGTCCTGATCCGAAGGGTATTCGCATTTATGATGTCCTTGACGGCAAAAAACTCAAAGGAGGGCGTCTCTTTACCCTTATGCCGCTCCATTTAACGGGCCCCAAGGGAGTGGCCGATGGGATGCGTACCGATGTGGATGGCAATCTTTGGGCCAGCGCCGGTTGGGGTGGAGAGGGCTTTGACGGTGTTCATATTTTTGCACCTGACGGAGTGCGAATCGGGAAGATTTTGTTGCCGGAGCCAGGCTCAAATGTTTGTTTTGGCGGTGCTCGAAGAAATCGTCTCTTCATTACCGCGGGCCAATCACTCTACTCTGTCTACGTCGAAACAAAGGGAGCACACATTGCTTAAAACAGGTTCCCTCACTTTAGGTCAAGATCCACAAAAGATTAGCACAGTGGGGGCCTTGGTGAACAAAGCTCTCGATGCTAAACTGCCCTCAATCGAAAGCCGGATCAGTCGAATCAATCTCTCCTTTCATTGCCTTTTGAATATGTTCCGATCAATCAGCCTCCGTGCCACTTTTTTATTTGTGGCTTTAATCTCGCTTGTGGCCGGGCGGGCGGAGGTCACTTTTCAGCCTCAAGCTACGGTTCTTTTTTATGGGAATTCATTGATTGAACGCTTGAGCGAGCAGGGTGAACTTGAGGCGCTGATCCAATTAACGCAGCCGGATAAAAACCTGCGCTTTGTCAGTTTTGCCTGGACTGGTGACGAAGTGGGCTACCGGTTGCGGCCCGAAGGCTATGAGGCGCATATGAAGTCGCTCATCCAGTTGTGGCCCGCCAAAGTGGTGATCGTGGGCTTCGGAATGAACGAGTCCTTTGCCGGTGCGCTTGGGTTGGCGGATTTCCGTCAACAGTTAGAGCTCTATCTTAATCAGTTGGCCCGTTTTCACCCCGCAGCTCAATGGGTCTTGCTGTCTCCTACGGCGGTAGAATCAGGTGGACAGGGACCCGATCGTGTCGCCCGCAATCGGGACCTCGCCTTGTACGCGCAGGCTGTGGGTGAAACGGCAAAGGCACGTAATGCGGTGTTCGTTGATTTGTTCACTGCCAGTCAGCAGGCGTATGCCACGAGTCAAGTACGACTGACCGCCAACGGATTGCATCTCAATGACGCGGGTAATCGGCAGATGGCGAGGTTCATCGCCGCTGCGCTTCTCGGTGAGTCGGCAGTGGCAAAGGTGCCTTCGGTGCGGATAGCAGAGGTGGCTAAGGCAGTAGCTCGAAAAAACTATTATGTGGCGGAAGTTGTTCGCCCGAAAAATGCCGATCTGTATTACGGCGTCCGGAAACGGGCTGAGGAGAATGCGACTGAAATTCCTCGTTACCACCAGATGATTGCAGCGACAGAAGCCGTAGTTCAGAAACTTGTGACCCAGCCTGCAAGGAAGTTTGCTGATCAACCTCTTCCGTGGTTGCCACCGCTCGAAGCGATCAAGGGTCGGGACGATGGTAAAAGCACCGGTATCATTCGGCCTCCCGCAGAGGCCTTGGCAGAATTTAAGGTTGCCGAGGGATTTAAGGTCAGTCTTTTCGCCTCAGAAGTGGAATTTCCTGAGTTGAAAAATCCCGTTCAAATTGCCTTCGACGCCCGAGGACGGCTTTGGGTTGTGACGATGCCCTCTTTTCCTCATACCGTTCCAGGGTTGCCTCCCCAGGATAAAATTCTCCTGCTGGAAGACACTGATCACGATGGTAAAGCAGACACCTGTACCACCTTTGCCGAAGGGTTAGATGCACTGGACGGAATCGCCTTTAGTGAATGGGGCGTGATTGTTTCCGAGCAACCGAAACTCTGGTTAATGACCGATACCAACGGTGACGGTAAAGCGGACACAAAAAGTGAGCTTTTTCGGGGCATCGACGTCACTGATTCGCATCATGGCGGAATGATTGCCACGGATCCTCTAGGACATGTTTTGTTTTGCGACGGGGTCTTCCACCGTTCCCAACTGGAGACTCCTTTTGGTGTTGTGCGCGGTATTGATGCCACGACTTATCGACTCAACCCCCGCAGCGGTCGGGTTGAAACAGAATGGCAAAGCAACACCCCGAATCCGTGGAAAATTACCTATGATCGGACGGGTAATATTTTTCAAATGTATGGGGACGGTATCCCACTGGATACGCTGCTCCTTACTTGGACCCCGCTCGGCGTTTATCATCCCTTCGGCCACGGCAATACCGGCAGCAATGGTAAAGGATCGGCTGCGGCCAGTATTTCTAGTGTGAACTTTCCCGTGGAGTATCAACAAGGCATGGTAACGGCGTCGCTGCTCGGTAATTACACGGTTTCACTTTGGAAATATGATTATGACCAAGGGCGGGTTCATGGCTCGCAGCGGCTCGATGTTGTTTCCTCACCTAACGCCGCATTTCGGCCGGCCGATGTCGCCTTCGGCATGGATGGGGCCCTCTACATTTCAGATTTTTGCAGCCCGATAATTGGTCATGCCCAACATGCCATGCGGGACCCGAATTGGGATCACGAACATGGTCGGATCTGGCGAGCAGTGTATCAGGGGCGTCCGCTCCTTAAGCAGTTCCCACGTATCGAAGGTGCAACGGTTCCGACGCTGCTCGCGCTTCTCCAAGATCCCCAGGATATTGTTCGTCATCATGCTCGCATCGAACTTAGGAAATCGGGTCAGGCTATTATCCCGACCCTCGATAAGTGGATTGCCGCACTCGACCGTGAAAAACCCGAGTTTGATCAGTCGGCGTTGGAAGCCCTCTTTGTCGCTGAAGGACTTGAACAAACGCGACCCGCTTTGCTGACAGAACTGCTGAAATCCAAATCGGCACTGCATCGCGGTGCAGCTGTTCGCATGGTGCGTTTCCAAGGAGACAGATTGCCTAACACCGCCGATCTCCTTCATCAGATGGCAACCGACTCTCATCCCCGTGTACAGATGGAAGTGGTGGATGCGATTGCACATTTGCGTCCCACGTTACCCGCAGTGGAACACGCACTCCACGCGCTCAAGACCCAACACGAAGACGTTCAGCACATGCTGGGGGACCTTAAGCACGGAACCAAGCCCGCCATAGGCCGCAGTGTGCCTGTCCTCGAAATAGCGCCAGAAACGCAACTCACTCAGTGGCTCGATATCGGCAACGGCACGCGTCGAACTTTCGTCCAAGCCGATAACGCACAGGCGGCTGTTCTGTCTGTTCGCTATGGCTATCTCGATGTTCAGGTCAATGGGGTCCAACTTCTCTCTACGGATTCGATGTGGATCAATGATCAACAAGTGCAACTAGACCTTCGAACCGGCCTTAATGTGATCGACATCACCTTCCGTAAAACTAAAAAGAAACCGTCTGTTTTTCTTTATGATCCATTAGGGCAACGGTTGGTCAGCGCTCACCCGGCCGCCGATGCCAAGAATCTCGCCAGCCTGCTCGATCAATTTGACAAGGCTAACGCGAATCTAGGCGATGCCCTGATTGTTCAGGCTGTCCCAAACAAGATGCAGTTTGCTCCTAAAGAACTCCGGGTGAAATCGGGGACAAAGGTACGTCTCATCTTCGAGAATCCAGATCTGATGTTGCACAATCTTCTCATTCTCGCGCCGGGTTCGGCTGACGAAGTGGGTGCTCTTGCTGACCAGATGGCCACCAAGGCCAATAGTCTCTCGCAGGGCTATATTCCTGCATCCAAAAAAGTTCTCTATGCAACCCCTCTCGTCCAGCCGCGTCAAAAGGCAGAACTTCGCTTCGTTGCCCCGACTGAACCGGGACGTTACCCGTACCTTTGTACCTTTCCTGGTCACTGGCGGATGATGCGCGGGGTGCTGGTGGTGGAGTAAAAATCGCCTCTTTTCTTCACTCAACGGCTCTGCTGGGGCCCCGACACCTCTCCCTCGTCAAAGAGCGAGCGAGGGAGAGGTCGAGTCAGTTCAGGCTAAGCAACGACGAAAACCTGCATTCAAGGCATCGCGGTCCAGATTTCGGCCGATAAAAACTAACTGGCTTTTGCGATCTAGTTCACTCTTCCAAGGGCGGTCTGGTTTGCCTTCAAAAAGCATATGAACTCCTTGGAACACAAAGCGATTGGACTGGCCTTTGATGTTCAGAATTCCTTTCATTCTAAAAATATCTTGTCCCTTGGATTGCAGGAGTTCGCTTAGCCAAGCATTGAGCTTCTTGGAATCTAACTCGCGACGCTCCTCGATGCCGACACTAGTCACACTCTCGTCGTGAGTATGAGCGTGGGTATGACCGCCATGTTCGTGAATATGACCTGGCTCAATCGCTGTTCCCTCTTTCTCAAGGCGCCCCTTAAACTCATCGAGTCCATGCTGGGTAAACAAGGCGTAATTACCGTGCGCAGGAATCCGAACCGTCGCAGTCAATCCGTCTTCTCCGAGGATCAGTTTATGTAAGATTTTTCCGGGTTTAATCACCCCACCCTGACGAACTGCGGTACCGATGCCTCCAAAAACAATTTCCGCAATCGACTCAGCTTCATGCAAAGCGTCGTGCATTCCTCCGTCGCACTCTTTGTCCTCTTCGTGCCCATGCTCGTGCCCATGCTCGTGCCCATGCTCGTGCCCATGCTCGTGCCCATGCTCGTGCCCATGCTCGTGCCCATGCTCGTGTTCGTGTTCGTGTTCGTGTTCGTGCTCGTCATGGGAATGAGTGTCTAGCTGCAATAGCACCACTCCCATTAGGGCATCTGGGCCCGCTTCAAGCCGGAGGAGGTGATCGCCAGTCTCCAAGTGATAGGTTGCACTCCATTCAAACGGCAGGGATTTCTCGAGAAAATCTCCATCCAGAGTTAGTTTATGGTCGAGGTCAAACGCATGGATATCGATGACTTGCTCCACCGATAAATTAGATTGCTGCGTATGATGAAACGGAGCGACCGCATTAATGGCTCGAAGCTGTTTCTCCAGATGGGCTAATTCATCGGGGGTGACCAAGTCGATTTTGTTCAACACAATTCGATCAGCAAAGGCCACTTGTTGTTTGGCTTCTGGGGCTTCGTGCAAATGGAGTGGTAGATGTTTGACATCGACCAAAGTCACAATGCCGTCCAAACGGAAATGCTCCTTGATTTCATCGTCACTGAAGAAGGTCTGCGCGACCGGCCCTGGGTCAGCCAACCCGGTGGTCTCGACTAGCACATAGTCAAACCGATCCTTTCGTTTTAAGAGTTGACCAAGGATTCGGATGAGGTCGCCGCGGACGGTACAACAGAGGCATCCGTTGTTCATTTCGAAGATTTCCTCATCTGCTTGGATCACCAGTTCATTATCAATACCGATTTCACCAAATTCATTCTCGATGACGGCAATTCGTTTACCGTGTTTAGCGGTAAGAATTCGATTGAGAAGCGTGGTCTTTCCTGAGCCGAGGAATCCGGTAAGGACCGTGACCGGAATGCGCGTAGCTGGGTTGGTGGGCATAACGAGGAGCGAAGATTGCTCGAATTTATATTAAATGGCAAACACACGGAAACAAAGTCCGTGAACAACTATCTCGTCCTTAAATGAACTCGCCGCTCGATTCAGATCTCATAAAATGTATTTTGGCCGAGGATGACGCTGGGTTTGATCAGATTTTTCCTGACCGGATTCGTGCCCTCTCCCGCGTCCATTGGACGCCTCTCGCTGTGGTCCGAAAAGCAGCGGCGTTCCTCGTGCAAACCCCAAGAACTAGAGTGCTCGACCTCGGGTGCGGCCCGGGAAAATTTTGTATCGCAGGTGCCCTGTTCACCGAAGGCTCTTTTTGCGGCGTTGAACAGCGACGGCGCCTCTGTCAAATCGCTTGGAAGATTATTAAGACTCAGCGTTTGGCTAATACTGAGATCTTTCACGCTCCAATTAACGCTCTGTCGTTTAGCAATTTTGATGCTTTTTATCTTTTTAATCCGTTCGCGGAACACCTTCCATCCGCTGTGCAGGACCGGATTGACGACACGATCGATCTATCCGAATCGCGCTATGACCAGTCTGTCTTGCACGTCTCGACCGAGCTTCGCAAAGCTCCTTGGGGCACCCGCGTGGTGACCTATTGCGGGAGTGACGACGTAATTCCATCGGATTACGAATGTGTCGTTGGGGATTTGCATGGAAAACTACGCTTCTGGGAAAAGCGGGCTAATCGCAAGGACTCTGGGCAAGAGAAGTCGATGGAAGTCATGAGCGCCCTGACCACACTCTAATGTTAGAAAACCACTCTACTTCTTAAAAATAGTGTGAAGACTTTTTCTCTGAGAGTTTATTGATATTTATTTGGAACTAAGGAACTGGAAAGAATGCCGGGCAGTTTCAGCAGAAAAAACGAGACCTCTCTGGCGTGATTCAAAAAATGATAGCAGAATCCAACAGCGTCCGCTGCCTCTTTCCTCATGGTCTCAGTTTTTCATCTCATCACTAATCGAACCACTGGGTGGCTAGGGTTGCTCGGTGCTTTGCTTTTCGTGGCCTGCAGTCCCGACAGATATTCCAAGTCCACACCAAGGATATCGGCTCGTTCTGGCGAACTGATTTACCGGCAGGACTGTGCTCGGTGCCATGGCGATCATGGTCAAGGAGTGGCCGGCAAGTATGATGAGACTCTGCATGGCGAACAGTCAGTGGACTCTTTAACCCGCTATATTCACCGCACAATGCCGGAGGATCGTCGGCAAAAAGCGTCCGAACCCGATGCATTAGCCGTGGCTCAGTATCTTCATGCGGCGTTCTATTCTCCGCAGGCTCGACTGCGTGCCACCTCCAGTCGCCTTGAATTGGTCCGTCTCACCAACCGGCAGTTCCGCGAATCAATTGCCGATTTGGTCGGCAGCTTTGGTCCGATGCAACAAGCGAAAACGGGAGGCGGACTGGTTGCCGAATACTTTCAATCCGACGGCATGAATAAGAAGAAGAAAAGTATTTTGAAACGTCAGGATTCGGTGGTGGACTTCGACTTTAAAAATGGGAGTCCGGCTGAAGATATTTCCGCCGATCAGTTTTCCATCGCTTGGACGGGATCCCTGCGAGTGCCGGAGACCGGTGAATATCAATTTCGTCTTACCACACCCAATGGGGCCCGGCTTTATTTAAACACGGATTTGGCCGCTGGAGATTCGAATCGTCGCGATGATTCCGATGCCAAACGAGAGCAGTCTTTGATTGATTTGTGGGTAAGCTCAGGTGGCGTCTCTCGACAGGGGATCGCTCAAGCCTTTTTTCTTGGAGGGCGTACCTATCCCATCCGATTGGATTTCTTCAAATTCAAGGAGAAAACAGCTTCACTTCGATTGGAGTGGAAACTGCCGGACGGGCCTTGGTCGATTATTCCTGCTGCGGCTTTTTCGCCGGAGATTTCCACCGTCACACTGGTGGTTGGGACGGCTTTTCCGGCGGATGATCGCAGTCATGGTTATGAACGCGGGAGTTCTATTTCAAAGGAATGGCATCAAGCGGTCACCAAAGCAGCCACGGAAACCGCGGAATCAATTGTGAGCCGTCTCACTCGTCTTGCGGACATCCCCGCTTCGGTAACCAACCCAGTTGATCGTGTTGCCCGGATGCAGACCTTCTGCGCCAACTTTTCCTCGCGCGCTTTCCGTCATCCTTTGAGCCCATCTTTGCGGACAAATCTGATGGGTCGCACCTTTGAATCGGGGATTGATCCCGAAGCTTCGGTCAAACGTTGGCTTCTTTTCACTCTGACTTCTCCTCGATTTCTCTATCCTGAAGCCGCGCTCGTCGACTGGAGTGACGACTTAAATAAGTCATTGCAAACAGCCTCTCGTTTAGGCTTGGCGCTGTGGGATAGTCTTCCAGATGCGACCCTCCTTGAGGCGGCAAAAACGGGAACTCTAGTGACTTCAGAACAAGTCCGAGTTCAGGCGGAACGGATGCTGCAAGACCCTCGAGCGCGGAGTAAACTGAAGGACTTTTTCCATCATTGGTTGGCAATGTCTGAGGGAGGCGACCTCGCCAAAGATCCCCAAGCCTATCCTGGGTTTGATCCCCTCCTTGTCGCAGATCTGCGGGAGTCTCTCGATCAATTTGTGGAAGAGGTGGTCTGGAGTCCAAAGTCCGACTTCCGTGAGCTTCTTTTGGCCGATTATCTTTTTTTAAACCGACGTCTCGCTGCTTTTTATGGAGCGCAATCGGTCGAAGGAGAGAGTTTTCAGCGAGTGACCTTTGAACCCGAAAAGCGCGCAGGAATTCTGACTCACCCTTTTCTGCTTTCGACTTTTTCCTATCATAAATCATCTTCACCGATTCATCGAGGGGTCTTTATCACGCGCACTATTTTGGGTCGATTTCTCAAACCGCCACCGATGGCAATTGAATTTATGGATGACCGGTTTGATCCGACTTGGACTATGCGTCAAAAGGTGACTGAACTGACTGGAAAGCCGACTTGTATGGCGTGCCACGCGACCATTAATCCGTTGGGATTTAGTCTCGAACAGTTCGATGCGGTGGGACGATTTCGAGATCGAGACAATGCCAAACCGGTGGATGCTCAGTCGGAGTACACGGCGGCGGACGGTCGGGTGATCACCCTCAAAAATCCTCGCGACTTAGCCGTGCATGCGGCTCAAAGTCGTGACGCCCGCATGGGTTTTATCCGGCAACTTTTTCAGCACACGCTCCACCAATCGCCCTCGGCCTACGGTTCGAATATCCTTCAAGAACTGGATGCCGATTTTCTCAAGGCCGATTGCAATATCCAGACTTTGCTGGTTGAAATTACTGTCAGAGGCGCCTTGCAAAGGGTCCCCAAGAAATCCATGAACCAACCATGAACCTAACCACACGCCGCCGGTTTCTCGGAGATGCGGGTCTTTCTGCTGCGCTCCTTCCCTTTGTCACCGGCCTGTCATCACTGCAGGCTCGCAGCACTCCTGTAAAGCAGCGGATCGTCTTTATATTTACCCCCAATGGGATTGTACCACCCGATTTCTGGCCAGAGGAAACCGGAGCCAAATTCACCCTGAAGCGAATTCTCGAGCCCTTGGCTCCTTTTCAGGAAAAGACTCTAATATTGCAGGGACTAAGCAACCGAGTCCGTGGTGATGGTGACGGTCACATGCGTGGAATGAGTTGTCTCCTGACCGGGATCGAACTGTTTCCTGGCAATATTCAAGGAGGATCCGATACCCCAGCGGGTTGGGCTAGTGGGCCTTCAATTGATCAGGAAGTGGCTCAATTCCTTCAGTCGAATTCCCAGACACGCACCCGTTTCGGGTCGATCGAACTCGGGGTTGCTGTACCGAACAAAGCCGATCCATGGACCCGGTGGACCTATGCGGGCCCAAACCAACCGATCGCCCCAATTTCAGATCCTTATGCGGTTTTTGAGCGCTTGTACGGTCAGGTGAAGGACCGTGAAAATCTAAGTAGCATCCTCGATAGTCTGCGTCAGGACCTGCGTCGGTTGTCGGGGAAATTGAGTCGGGAAGACAAGGTTCTACTGGAACAGCACGCCACCTTTGTCCGCGCGATGGAGGGGGATCTAGCGGAAGTCAATCGGCAAAAGTTACACCAACCTGCGCCTCGATTAGAGGCGGGTGTCGGCACCGATAACGAGTCTATGCCAAAGGCCTCTGCACTTCAGATTGAGCTCTTGGTTAATGCTTTTTCCAATGATCTGTGTCGCGTTGCCTCGCTGCAATATACAAGCTCCGTGGGCCAAGCACGGATGCGCTGGTTGGGGATCGACGAGGGGCATCATTCCCTTTCACACGATCCCGATCTCAACACCGGTTCGCAAGAAAAGCTGGTGAAGATTAACCGATGGTTCTGTGAACAAGTCGCAAGCCTTGCCTCCCGACTCGCTGCGACACCTGAACCCGGCGGCACTGGCTCAATGCTTGACCACACCACTCTTCTTTGGACCAACGAACTGGGAAAAGGCAACAGCCATAGCCATGATAATATCCCCTTCGTCTTGGTCGGGGGCGGCCTAGGTTTCAACATGGGGCAATCTCTTAAACTCTCCGGCACTCCCCATAACCGTCTTTGGCTCTCCATTGCTCACGCCTTTGGCCATCAGACAAAAACCTTTGGAAAGCCGAGCCTTTGCGAAGCAGGCCCACTGAGTTTGTCTTAAAGCGCGTCAAGGCTTTCCAACCAATACCGTTCCACCTCGGAGCCCAAGGAGACGGTTCTCCCCAGACTTTCTAGTCGGTTAAGTCACGGTTTCGAAGAGTCCATTCTAGAGGCGGTTAAAAACGGCATTTGCCACCCCAACCGGGTTTGTGTGTCAATTGCATCTTGTTTTAACGGTCCCACTCATTTGTTTATGAGCCCTCAAAGCCCTCTCCTGACCCGTCGCCAAGTTTTGACAGTGCTCGGCGCCCTGCCTTTGGGTGCTGCCGGTTGCCGTATTGAGAGCAAAACAGGGTCAATCGTAGGTTCAAATGAAAAAGGCCGGTTTACAGCAAATGGAAAAGTAATGACCTCAGAACGCTCTGTTTTTGGAACCTTACCCGATGGTCGGGAGGCTCACCTCTATGTCTTCCGCAACGCCAACGGGACAACGCTGAAGTTCACTAACTACGGACTGATCGTCACCGAACTTCATGCCCGCGATCGAGCCGGCCAATTGGGGAATGTGGTGCTGGGCTTTGAGACCTTGCAGCGGTATTTGCAGGGGCACCCTTTCTTTGGAGTTGTCGCTGGTCGCTACGCCAATCGAATCGCTCTCGGCAAATTCAACTTGGATGGCAAGGAATACAGCTTAGCCGTCAATAATGGAGCGAACCATCTTCATGGCGGTTTGCTTGGCTTTGATAAACGGCTTTGGACCGCGAGCGAGGTTCAGATCTCCGCCGCCGGTATTTCTCTTGATTTAAGTTACATTAGCCCGGATGGCGAAGAGGGCTATCCCGGGACTTTAGCAGTGACGGTCACTTACACGCTAACTCACGATGATACTTGGCGGATCGAATACCGCGCGGTGACCGATGCTCCGACGATCTTGAACCTGACTAATCACAGTTACTTCAATCTCTTGGGCCGAGGCGACGTGTTGCAGCACGAGCTTCAGATTGAGGCCGATACTGTAACCGCAGTGGATGATGGACTTATTCCCACGGGGCAGTTTTTTCCAGTGAAAGGCACCGGCCTCGATTTTACTCACTTGAGGGCGATTGGTTCCCACGGAATGCGAGGGGGTTTGAAGTCACCGGGGTATGACCATAACTTTGTTCTTCGGCACGGGGGTGGGACGATGGGGCGCGCCGCACGGGTGGTTGAGCGAGGCAGCGGTCGGACCATGGAATGTCATACTCGTCAACCTGGAGTGCAATTATGGACCTTCAATTCTGATCCAAATCCAGAACTCATTTGCACCGGTGGCGTTCAAGTGCCACGGCACGGCGGTTTCTGCTTGGAGACCCAGCACTATCCTGACTCGATTCATCATCCCCATTTCCCCACCTGCGTGCTCCGGCCTGGGGAAACCTTTTCGAACCAAACTGAATATCGGTTTGGAACTTTGTAAATAGCCGGTGCGCAAGAAGTTTTAGCCTCATCCGGGGGGCCAACCCAAAGGGCGACCTCCAAGCAAATGACAATGGAGATGGGGGACTGTTTCGCCGCCATCGCTTCCGTTATTTATCACCAATCGATAACCGGTCTCGGCGATCCCAAGTTTACGAGCCACAAGCGGTACGGTCAGGAGGAGATGCCCAAGAACGCCGACATCGCTCGGTTGGACTTCGCCCATGCGGGGGATCACTTTTTTGGGAATAAGGAGGACATGAATAGGTGCCTTCGGAAAAATATCGTGAAAAGCGATAACCTGATCATCTTCATAGACAATTTCCGCAGGAATTTGACGAGCGATAATTCGTTCAAAGAGTGTCATTGATTCGGTAAAGCATTAAAGAAGTCTGACAAAATCGCTAGGCGGATTACTGATAGGAAATTGCTTATCTGACTGGGGAGGGGAAAGGCTAGCAACGGGTGGCTCGCTCGGGAGTTGGCTGGGGAGTGCGCTGGCGGTTAGCCAATCCGTCAGCCGTCTGCGTCGTCTGGGTGGTCCAGTCGTGGATTTGGTGGAGCAACTGAATGAAAGACTTAAGACCTGCCCCCGTTTTCAGCTCTGCTGGGCGATCTACGTTTTGGAAAGCTCGGCTTTCCGTCTGGGTCGCCGTCATCCCTATGGCCCGGTTAGGTGGTTATCTGGATCGAGGGTGTGCGGGTGATGGTCCGCTGGGGTTGGAGGCTTTCTGGACCGGTCCTTTGTTGAGGCCCGTCGACGCTCTCGCCTCCGACAACTTTCAGGGGAGGAAGAAGGGTTAAGGATTGAATCGATTCACCTCGAGACGATTACTGTTCGTTTTGCCTCTCGGTTTGCTGCCAAAGTTACGGTCAAGTGAGATCGAGATGGCAATCCCACGATCACACGAACCGAGATGGCTCAATCATGGGAACCTAGTATGCCGAATGGACTCGATCGACTTCATCCAGCTTGACCCCAGCTGTTCTTAGGAAAGAACTTCGAGGCTGGGATGATTTAGGACTCATCGGGCGCTCGGTTCCTGCGGAGTCTCGAGCGCGTCGGATTCTTTCGCAACTGGATCGAGATCGTAGCGGAGGGTTGTCGCGATCCGAGTTTTCTGGTGGCTTTCTATTTTGGTTTACCGCGTGGATTAAATCGGTCTCTGGCCAAATGGGTGTCGCCTCAATCACCGATGATTTGACCATCGAAATACTTTCGTCGCACTAGAGATCGGATTTGACCTCGCCGACCATATCTAGCCAATCTAACCCCCTACTCGGAGCCGTTTGTTTCCCTTTTCACCTATGAGCTCAACCCATGTTCCCTTAATTAGTTCTGGCACAGTTGGTCCCCTTGGCGTCCTTCACTTGCCACGCCTTTGGCTAAAAGCATCCTTGGAGTCCCGTGGCCTTCTGGCCTCTGGCTATCCCGGCATTGGAGGTGGTTATGATATGATGGTGATCACCGGTCTCGGACTGGAGGCAGATGCGGTTCGTGCTTTTCTTGCTGCATCACGACCCACGTATCCTCAGTTCGAGGCGTGGATTAAGGCCCAACCGGGCGCCAAGCTCACCAACGCTAATATCTACGCGTTGAACCTTTCGATCAGCGGTTACATTCACGCTGACGAAGTTCGAAAGGGGATTCTCGATGCAAACCAATTACCCGATGATGGCTCACATTTACCCGATGCCATTCATTTGAATAATTTGGACGACTGGTTTGAATTTCATCAGGCGGTTCTGAAGTAAAAGCCCGCCTAAGAACCGGACGCGCACCATCTGGGGTGCCGTTCGGTTCGAAAAGGTAACTGGGGAATTTGATTCAGTGTCCAGCGGTTAGTTTTTAGCGAAAGTGCTCGGGGTATTAGCCAAAAGACCGAACTACTCGAACAAAGAGTTGCGATAAAGACCGATTCGCAGACTCTTTCAACCTCGCGTCGATGACTTTACCTGTTCCTACTTCCACAGCATCACTCTCGGTGACCGAATCCACTCTTAAGGTCGGGTCGACGCGGGTACCCGACGATCTGAGCGTCCCAGTGGCTCGGCCGAAGACCGATTTTTTCGGTTTGGTGCGTGATGTGTTTACCCACGGCGGGCCTGGGTATTTGCAATTTGCGATTACCAATCTTTGCAATGCCGATTGCGGGTTCTGTGGCTTTGCCCGCAGCCAATTTGACCCCAAGAAACGGCGGTCAGTCACTTTACAAGAGGCGATCGACGCCATTGATATCGCCAAAAAAAACCATATTGGCTACATCCTCTTTGTTGGCGGTGAACCTCTCGTTCATAAGGAACTTCGGGCAATGGTGCGTCACGCGGCTCGGCAGGGTATTCGTCCGATGATTTGCACCAACGGTGGGCTGTGGACCGAGGAGAATATGAGGGCCTTAGCCAGCGATGGATTAAGCAGCGTGATTATGTCGATCGACGCTCACGACATTTCGGTGCATGAAAAGAACCGTGGATTACCCGACGTTTGCAGGAAAATTAAGCGAGCAAATGAGTTCTTTCCCACGGTAGGAGTGCAAACCACGGCGAGCATCACCGCTAGTCGCTTGATCGATGACTACGGCAAACTTCCCGCCTTTCTCGCCGACCTTGGCTTTAAGAATTGCACCTTTAGCTATCCACTGACCGATCTAAAGAGCAGTTACCTCAGTTTCAGCGAAGGTGGGTTGGTGAGTTTTACGCGGGATGAACTCATTGGAGTTTTCGATAAAATCAAGCGGATGAAGAAAACGAGCGGGTTCCCTGTGATGAACCCGACCGAGTCTTTGGACGAAATGCAGAGGCATTTGCGTGGTGAAACTGAGCAATTTGGATGTCTAGGAGGTTACAAATATTTTTATCTCGATTGGCATATGAATCTCTACCGTTGCCATTTCTGGGAGACGCCGATGTGTAATGTTTACGAATGGGATGAGACAAAGTTGGTGCGAGACGGGTGTACGCGTTGTCTGATTGATTGTTATCGAGATCCTAGTGTGCTGCAGTTTGTGGCGGTCAACGCTATGGACACATGGCAGGCCTTGAAACGAGGTCAAATCGTCAAAGCAACTCGACACCTGTTCGATCCTCGCAATTTGACCTCCATTAAAGCCGTCGCGGAAGAATTTAAGTGGGTAATTAAAGTCTAGATCCAACGGGGGGGAGTCTCTCGATGTTTTTGATTTCGCCTTAAAGAACGTCTGCCGCAATCAGACCGCAGGGCCTTTACTGGGACTTTCTCTTTAGATTTTCTCTCCACACTTTAATCTTAATGGGCAGGACTTCGAATAGTTAGCCGCATAAATGAGCCGATGCTCCAGTAGTTTCTTATCAGCCTTTGAGTTCGGTAATTGCAGAATGAATCCAACTCAGGTCTACTTTCTCTCTCGGACTGGCGGGAGGCAATGAGTTTCCCGCTCAGACTGATCGCTTAGCTAATCGCGGAGTCCATTGACTGCATGGAAGAACATATCGAAGTCGAGGGTAAAGTGAATTCAGTTCTTGCCGGAACCATGTTCCGAGTTGAACTAGATAACAAACATATCGTACTGGCCACAATCTCTGGTAAAATGCGCAAGCGTTTCGTCCGACTAACTCCGGGAGACCGTGTGAAAATGGAGATGTCACCTTATGACCTGAATAAGGCGCGTATCACCTGGCGAATAGGCTGATTCACACCCTCCTAAGACAGAATTCAGGCATCCTTATTGGGTGCCTTTTGTGTTGGGCAAAACTCTGAGTCCTAGAGGTGCCGTTCGCGGGCGCCTCACCAAACCACTACTCCCTGTCCTTGATTTGGCACCTTCAAAGGTAGGGTCAAAATAAAGACTCCCCTGTGCAGATTTAAGTGACTAACGCAAGGGGTCGAAAGGTGATTTTGAAAGATTTATTAACAGCAAGGACCGAATGACACTGCTTCAGTCCTCTCACGTTCGAGGTTTGAATCCGCCGCCCAAAATCATCCCTTGGTCCAAGCGGCCATAAACATTCCATTGCCGCCAGTTTGTTGAGGCCAGAGGTGCATCTGGGTCACTGGAGGTTCGTCAGGCTGAAAGGGATTCATCATAGCCAAGGTCTCAAATTCAGGACGCTCATTGGTGAACCAATCAGCCACTTGCGAGGTTTCGTCGTTGGTCAAGGTACAGGCCGAGTAGATGAGTCGCCCGCCAGGTTTGAGTGAGTCAGCTACATTCATTAACAAGCGCTTTTGGATAGCGGCCAGTTCCTCGACATCTCGCAACGTTGTGGTCCAGCGTGAATGAGGATTGCGACCCCATGTGCCAATGCCAGAACAAGGGGCATCCACGAGAATACCGTCAAAACGGGTTTTAGTCGGTGGAATCTCTCCCCCATCCCAGTGGACAGCCCGATAGTTAAAGCATTTGGCTCGACCGGTGCGTTGCCGGAGTCGTTCGAGCCGCCACTCGGCACGGTCGCTCGCCCAAATGAGGCTTTTGCCCCCAATCAGACTGGAGAGGTGCAGCGTTTTGCCGCCTTCGCCAGCACATGCGTCCCACCAGATTTCCGGTGGATGCGGATTGCAGACTAAACCGACTGCCTGCGAGGCGAGATCTTGAATTTCGTAAGCCCCAGACTGAAAGCCTCGATCGAGGAAAAGATCGGCGCGGCCCGTGTAACGGAGGGAATCCGGAAGGGGACCAGGTTCGGTATCGCGGAGTTGATAAATGGTTTCTTCAGTAAAAGCCGGCCGGCAACGAAGCCAGAGCGAGGGTTCGGTTTGAACAGCACGGGCTAATTCGGCGGTGACAGGCATGTGTGCAGCGGCCCAATCAGGGAGGCTACGTTCAACGAGCTCAGCGTCGGAAAAGGAACTGGGTTCCTTGGAGAAACGATTTGCAAATTCGATCCCTTCACGAATGCGATCTTCGAGCGGGTGCTCGTGATTCATCCACCGTTGCCAGCGAAAGAAACTAAACACGGCTCGGCTGATCCAAGCCGCATCGTAAGGAGAGAGACCTCGTCGTCGGTAGAGGGTCTGTCGAAGCACCATATCGGCTGGATTTTCATCCGAGGTGCGATCGACGATTCGAGCCGCCAACTGGAGAGGCGTCATCTGGGAGGGCATGGAGCCCTGAGGATCGTGATCGACGTGTCCGGCTTGCTGCCCCTCTTCTGGGCGGGGAGGGGGAGTCCGCTGTGGTAACGTTCTTTGACTGTACTCCGGACGCGGTGGACGAACCGGGGCAGAGTTTTGGCTAGGGCGGGAGGAATGACGTGGATCCCGGCGCGGATCAAATCGGGCATCGGGATTATTATCCTGACGCGGAGCAGAGCGATTGTCGTCTCGGTTACTTTGGCGTGGGGTGGGAGGACGGGAGTGAGCGGTAGGGGAACGGGAACCTGAAGAGCCACCACCGGATGACAATGGACGTCGTTCAAGGCGCTCACGTTGTACCCTCATCCAGAACGGTTCATTCCGACGAGGGCCCTCACTGGAACCACTTTGATTTTGATCGGGCTCACCCACTGGTACGCGACTGGCGTCGAAGGATCTCGGAAGCGGGGATAAAAGGCTTTCAGATTTGCTGGGTTGAATCGGGTGATGAGACTCAGACCGCCCGATTGAGCCGGAGTCCGACACTCGATCCGGTAGGGTTCCGGATGCTGGGGTTCCAGGGACGGGCTTCCATTCGCGGCGAGGCTCTTCGCGAATAGCACGGCCATCACCTCGGACTTTTCGAGGATAACCGCGCCGTTTGTTGGACGACGGGAGGTCGGAGGGATCGGGAGTTGCGGACGGATCAGAATTCATTTCGTCAAGCGGCGTGCGTGGACACGGGCGACTTCGCCCATATAATCGTCGCGCGGAGCCGAAGCGGCCGCAGCGCGAATATGTTCTCCGGCTTTCTCGTGGTCTCCAGCGGCCTCAAAATAAAGGCCCAGATACAGATGTGCGTAGAAAAGATGGCGTGCTCGGTCACGCGGTGCCGCCTTGGTTGTCTCAGCGGCCTTGAGGACATCCTCAGGTTTGGCTAGGCCAGCAAAAAGTTGCTGAACCTCTTTCATGGGAACACGGGTATCGCCCTGTACCTCAATCAAAGATTTGCGGGCCTTTTCCAGTCCTTGTTCACGGGCGGAACAGAGAAAATGCCAAGCAGCATTCTCGACGTCTTCAGGATTTACCGTTTTGTGGATTTCGAATTGGCGACGGCCGTCAGCGAACCGTCCTGCATAATACAGGGCGATTCCTCGTTGCCAATTTTGTGGGACCAACCGCGGCTCAAGCTCATTGGCTCGATCGAAATCAATGAGTGACTTCTCAATTTCATTCCTGCGGAAATAGATCATTGCTCGCTCCTGAACCAAGCGAGGCGATTTGGGCTCGCGCTGAATGGCCTCTGTGAAATCGGCTAGAGCCCCTTTTTCATCCCCGTTCATCGCACGAAGTTGAGCGCGAGCATGCCACGCCCGAGCGTTGGAGGGTTCAGCCTTGACCACTTGATTTAAAATGAGAAGGGCATTGGTGCGATCGCCTCTGCTAGAGGCCGCAAAGGCTGCTTCGAGCGTCGCGACATCCGCCGCGCGACAGAACCCTGCAGCAAAGACCAAAAAGAAAAAGATCCAACGCGTCGACATGGATTTAAGTATTGTCTTAGCGGTCAATCAGAGCGAGCCGAATCTGGCGAAGTATAACCAATCGACGCAGGGCGTTCAGAGACCCCGAAGTGATCAGTTTTTTTCTGACCGCCCAAGGGAGTCGGGGTCAATCGATCGATCCTCAGGCATTTGTGTCTTAAAAGGCGTGTAAAAGCAACCGAGCAAGTCCGAGGAACAAAGCGTGTCGCGGTTCCCGTGCTCCCACCCCAACTGACAGAGCTGATCCTCGGCTTCGCATCCCGACCCAACCTGTGTTCACGGCCAAGGGCCGTTTTGGCCTGGCGCCAGTGTGCGGCCGAATGGGCTACTTGAATGGTCAGCTTACCCAATGGTTGCGCCTGAGTCTCGTTGTTCAAACCGACAGGGGTATTCACCACCTTAGGACCACATTTTCAGCGGTTTATGTTTAGCCGTTTCTTCCCCCCTCTCATCGGCCCTTTCCAACTCCCAGCCAAACGACCTAGGAGGTAACTGGTATTTTTAATCCGCGATTGACGCCGACGGAGTGTTCCCATATTTAATTTAAACCTACCTACCAAGGAAACCGATATGCCCAATCTCAATTCCATTCGGAGACGATTGATTCCGTCACCATTTCACTCCCAACAAAAGGGATTTACCCTGATCGAACTGCTGGTTGTTATCGCTATTATAGCCATTTTGGCCGGCATGCTTTTGCCTGCCTTAGCCAAGGCGAAGGATCGGGCCCTTTCGGCCGTGGATCTAAGTGGATGCAAGCAGATCATGTTGAGTTCGCATATGTTTGGTTCCGATAACCAAGACGATCTTCCGGGCCCGACATGGGGGCTAACTGGTTGCAAGACGGGATGGGCTTATTCTGCAGTGAACGACGGGACGGCAGGGGCGTCGACGCTTGGAGTCGCTCTTCCGGCAGCAATTCCAGGAGGGGCAGGCGATAGCAAAGCCCCGTTTTCTCCAGGATCAAAGTCGCTCGCTCAGCAACCCTTTTTTATGATGGGGCAATTGGGTCGTTATTTGACCACTCCCAAGGTTTTGTTTTGCCCAAAGGATTCGGCAGAAATTGGTGCCCAAAAGAAGGCTGAGTGGACTGGGCGCGATGTGAAGCTGACCAGCTATACTTTTAACGGTTGCATCATCGATCTCGGCAATCTCGCAGGCTACGAAAGCGGTAAGGCCCGGAAGATTAATAATTTTCGTCCCCAAGATATTTTGTTTTGGGAGACAGCTGAGGCGGAACCTTTTCTCTTCAATGATGCTGGCAATCAGCCCACGGAGGGTATTTCTCAACGGCACCGCGCTAGCCGCTACAAACGTGGGGTTCTAAATGAAGATTGGGGTGGTCAATCAGGGATAGGGAGAATGGATGGGAGCGCTAGTTTTATTCGGTATAAGCAGTTCACTGAAATGGGTGGCGGCACACCGCAGGGGATGCCGGTTGGGATCAAAGCCATTCCTCCGGCCTCAGAAAGTAATGACGTCTGGATTGGGCCTGCTTACAAACGTTGAAGACGGACAGAAAAACGCACAAAAAGTGATGAAGCATTTGATTCGCTGGTCTTTGTTAGTACTGATTTTGGGTCTAGTGGGTGCCTGTTCCAAAAAGAAGACAGCAGCCGAGGCCCCTGCCGGCGCAGAAGCAGCAGCAACTGCCGCAACTGATGAGACTCCATCTGCCGCTGCGGTGGTTGCTGCCGCTCCCGAAGTTGCTACTAAGCGGGACTGGGATGCGGTGGTTAAGGAGGTGGCGCAACTTAAGATGCAACGATCCCTGACAGACGAGAAGCGTGCCCATATGTTTCAGCTCCAAGACGAGCTGACGGCGGCAGCAACCAGTGATCCGCGCGCGCGGCAGGCTTATCAAAATCTTTCGCAGATTTTGAATGGTCGTTGACTCTTAAAATACCCCATCGAGCGCCCAGTTATCTGGGCGCTTTTGCTTTAATGAGTCGTCGTTTAATCCTGCTTTTCCTCCTTTTAAGTGGAGTGGGCACTTGGGCACTGGTGCGGATTCATTTAACTCGCACTCCCCAAGCACGGTTGGCAGGACTGGCCGAACAGTCCGCCGCTCGGTTTATCCGCTTCCGAGATGCGGAATCTTTGGCGGAAGGATCACTGTGGGCACCCATGGCATTCGTTGGCCGCTTGGAACAATCGATTGTAAGTCGAGTCGAGTCAGCACTCGCGACGGGGGATCTCGATCGTCTGTTTCCAGGTCTTAATCGGGAATTAGATCGGCCGAGCAGTCTGCCTTTAATTTGGCTAAAAGTGGATGTCCTCTCGGTCAGGACGAATGTTCCAACCGCGTCGGGCGCGCCTTCGATCGAGGCTCGCTTGCGGGGTGAAGCCGTTTTTCGATCTTTACCTCCGTCTTCAGCGGTTCCTCGGTCTTTAACGACGGTCGCCATTCGATTCACCGCCCAAACCGCATGGACACTTTCCGTTGAACCTGTTCCTCAAGAACTAAAAGTTGAAGAGAATGAACGATCAGAATCAGCCGCGTCTGCCTTTCGTTTGTGGGCTGATTTACTGATTCCAACGAACGGGGTGGGCTTATTTGTTGACCCATTACTCTTTGAGACTCGAGCGAGTGGTCCGCGGCTGTCGTTGGCTGGAGCAGGACAAGTCGCCGTTCTTAAAGAGGGAATTTGGCAATTAGAACCGGCTGACTTTGGTCCGCCAGAACGGGTTATCGCCGCCGTCCTTACTGATGTGGATAGAGATGGGGTCCGAGAAGTCGTCATCGCCGATTCGATTGGGTTGCGTCGCTATCGAAATCAAGTTTGGGAACGGCTCTGGACTTCTCCATCTCAGCTTCGTCATCCCCAATCCCTGAGTGCGGGCGATATCGATGGAGATGGTGACCTAGACCTGTGGCTAACTCAGTATCGTCCGCCCTATGTGGGTGGTCAGTTTCCAACGCCTTATTTCGATGCAAATGATGGAGCCTCTTCTTTTCTACTTCGCAACGATGGCGATCATTTTACCGATGTGACCGAATCGTCAGGATTGGGTTCGAAACGTTTTCGCAGGACTTATAGTGCTTCCCTGCTCGACTTGGATGCCGACGGTGATTTGGACCTCGTCAATGTCAGTGACTTCGCCGGTTTGGATAGTTATCGGAACGACGGGAAGGGGCAATTTACCGATATCACGGCGGCCCTCGGTCAGACCCGTCACTCCTTTGGAATGGCTCATGCCGTCGCCGATTTTAATGGCGATGCGCGCCCAGATTTGTTGGTCATTGGTATGGATTCGCCGGTGGCGTCGCAGCTGGATTCCTTGGGGCTAGGCCGTGCCGATTTTCAGGGACATACCCTACGTCGAGCGGCAATGAGCTTTGGGAATCGAGTCTTTATTGGAGGTGCACCCTCGAATGGCGGGTTGGCTTTGGACTCGACTGATCGGGGCAGAGCTTTGCGCTATGGGGGATGGGCTTGGGGGGTAGCTCTTCTTGATTGGAACAATGATGGCTTGGAGGATATTTCAATGGTCAATGGTCACGAAACCTTCTCAAACCGTCTCGATTTTGAGCGTCAGTTTTGGCAGCACGATATTTATGTCGGCACCTCGGTGAAGGATCCGGCCGTGTTGATGTATTTTAGTCAGGCCGCTGAGAGGCGTCAGCAGAACGGTTTATCGTACGGCGGTTGGCAGGCAAATCGTTTATTCACGGCCGGTAAAGAAGGTCGCTACTCGGATGAGGCATGGATCCTTGGAACAGCACTGACCGAGGACTGTCGGAATAGTGTGGCAGGCGATTTTGATAGTGACGGGCGGATGGACCTAGCAGTGACCACTTACGAACAATGGCCTGTGATTCGTCAGAGACTTGTTATTTTACGCAACGAAGCGCCGACGCGCGGGAATTGGATTGGATATCGATTTGAAGGTGCGACTTCGGGTACCCGTGTGGAACTAGAAACTCATTCTGGAGTACGACGTCGATGGTTCATAAACGGCGATTCCTATCGAGCACAGTCGGATTCCGAAGCTCATTTTGGATTGGGGAATGAAGGGGAAATCATCAAGGCGGAATGGGTTTTGAGTGAGGCTCGACGGGTCAAGTTGCCCTTAAAAACGAGGCTATGGCACCGAATTCAGTCGGCGAATCCGTAGGCGTAACGGGGAGGGATAATAGAAAAAACGAAAGGGGATCGTTCACTCTGTGGCGATCTGAAGACTCACCCGAAACCGATACGCCGGCGACAGTTTGTCGACAGCGTCGAGAGAGAGTGGGTCTTAGGGACAGGCGCAGCTACCGTTTTCTCTGACCGACTTGATACCGTCACAAGGACCCCAAGAGGTCGGTTGCACAGCTGCCGAGTCAATCGAGGGTTGGAATGGCTGAGACTGAGTCACTTTTAAAACCTAACTTCGTCCGAAGGATCTGAAGTCATTTCCATCAAAGTGAATTCCAGTTTCGTCCTAGAACGGGTGGCCAAACCGCCCTTGGTGAAGTACCCACTACTCGGAGGCTTTGACGAACTGGGCTGATGCGGCGAGACTAGTAAAAAGGATACGCAATTTTGTTCGTAGACTTGAGGATAGGAACGACGTCGGACCTTTTGGTCAGAGGACAATTTTTTCTGACAAAATGACCTTTTCCGGAAGGGCCTCGCCGGCATGAGTCTCAAATTGTGGACTCGGGCCCATCGCTCACAGCTCTGAGCGGACGTTGACTATTCTCATTACAATCGTCCATCAGCAGCCCCCAGAGGAAGGATGCTCTTGACGTCAAACACCACTGCTCCTGGTATTCCCCATGCCTTGATGCCAAGTTCACCTAGTTCAATAAATTGTCGGTGGCCCACCGCAATTACGATGGCGCTGTAGAGTCCCGCATTGGGTACTTGGAGCAGGCATTGCAGAGCGTATTCGTGCAGTGCATCGGCACTATCAATCCACGGGTCGTACACATCGACTTGAGTGTTGTAGCCGTGAAAGGTTTTCACGATGTCTACTACCTTGCTGTTTCGCACGTCTGGACAGTTTTCTTTGAAAGCTAATCCCAAAATCAGGATTCGGCTGTTGAGCACGGAAATCCCCTTGCGAAGCATGAGCTTCACGGTTTCGTCAGCGACATAAGAGGCCATACCGTCATTGATGCGGCGGCCCGCCGAGATAAATTCAGGGTGGTACCCCACCTCCTGCGCCTTGTGGATGAGGTAGTACGGATCGACGCCAATGCAGTGGCCGCCGACCAAGCCGGGGCGGAATGGAAGGAAGTTCCACTTGGTACCTGCGGCCTGCAGCACCTCGAGGGTGTCTAAGTCCAACTTCCGGAAAATGAGACTGAGCTCGTTCATCAATGCGATGTTAAGATCGCGCTGGGTGTTTTCGATCACCTTGGCTGCTTCCGCCACCTTGATACTGCTGGCCTTGTAGGTTCCAGCAGTGATGATTTGCTTGTAAAGCTGATCTACCTCTTCGGCCACTGCGGGCGTGCTACCGCTCGTGACCTTTTTGATCGTCGGCAGTCGGTGCTCCTTGTCGCCTGGGTTGATGCGCTCGGGGCTGTAGCCGCAAAAGAAGTCTTGATTGAACTTCAGGCCGCTGAACTTTTCCAGTACCGGCACGCAAACCTCTTCAGTCGCTCCTGGGTAGACAGTCGACTCAAAAATAACAATATCACCGATCTTAAGTGCTCTACCCAGAGTTTCGCTGGCCTTAAGCAGCGGCGTCAGGTCGGGCCGATTGGTCTGATCTACTGGAGTAGGCACAGTAACAATGAAGATCTGGACCTGTTGTAGATCACTTAGATTACAACTGTAGCTAAGTTGGACAGCAAGCTTGAGTTCTTCCGACGAACATTCCAACGTACGATCATGGCCTGATTGAAGCTCTGCAATTCGAACTCCATTTACGTCAAATCCTATCACAGGACGAACTTTCCCAAATTCGACCGCAAGTGGCAGTCCTACATAACCGAGACCGATGATGGCAATGATTTTACTTGTATCCATATATTTGTCAGCCTGACCGATTATTTCCGCTCGTTTACGACCGCACATCCTGATTCCAAGTCTCGAATTTTTTACAATTCGTATCTTAGCTGGTCCTATGTTAATAGAAGCTATTACTGTTTTAGTAAAAAGTATGCCGCCTTAGATCTAGCCTGCTCTCGCTGCCAAATTTTTAAAATAGTAAGCGAATAAAGTCAAACCAGAGAAGGTTTCAGCAGAAAGTTTTTATTGGCGGTGGTGAAGGATTTACCACGATCCTCAGGAGAATTTTTATCCCCTCAGGAGAGGCTAGTAAAAAATTCCTGTTATCAGTAACTTTGAGTGAGAAAAACCTCTGCTTGGACCGCCGTAGCGCCGTCATGAACGATGGCCATTAAGGCCCGGGTCATCCCCGCTGGGTTGACGTGCTGAATGATGTTCCGGCCGTACACAATCCCTGAAGCCCCTTGGATAATTAGGGTCTCGGTACGATTCAAAATCTCGGTGTCTGACGCCTTCCCACCGCCGCGCACCAACACCGGAATTCCACCGGCGATTGCCACAACGCGATGATACACTGAAACGTCGTCGGTTGGGTCTGCCTTAATAATATCAGCCCCTAATTCCACGGCTTGTCGGACCAAAGGCAGGATTTTCTCGAGATCGCCATCGACCATGTACCCGCCCGCTTTGGTGTTAGACTGAAACACCAGCGGTTCAATCATCAAAGGCATAGCGTACCGATCACACTCCGGTTTAATTCGCAGAATATTTTGGATGCACTGATCTGTAACCTCGGGTTGTCCTGGAATTCGGAACAAATTGACCACCACACAGGTTGCATCGACTCGCAAAGCTTGTTCGATGGGTTGTTCAATCATTCGACTAAAAAGAGTTCTGGGTAGGTCTTGCCCATAAACATTCGCCACATCTGTCCGTAACACCAAGGCTGGCTTCTCCTTGCCCGCAATCATCTGCAGATGCCGTGCTTGCCCAAGAGTCAACTGAATGGCATCAGGCGCCGCCGAAACCACCGTTCGGACCGACGCTCCAATATCTTCGATGCCAGCGAGGAACCCGCGTTCGTTAAAGAAGCCATGATCGATCGCCACATCAAAGCAACGGGCGGACTTAGGATTAAAAAGACGGTTGAGTCGGAACTGTTTCATTTGACGGTTGAACGATGGAAACGTCCAAGCCAACCGCCAATACCAATGTTGATAAATTTTTCTTTTTCACCCAATTTTGCCTCAGTCATCGGTGATTCGCTTTTTTTGCAAAACTCTCTAGATTTCAGTCTTCACGGGTCCTCATTCCGTGTTCAGTTTTACAACACGTGATCAGTACCACCTCCGAATCGCGGGAGTTTGCCGCCCGAATGCATCAGGCAGAATGGATAGCTCTCGATACTGAGGCCGATTCTCTCCATGCCTATCCAGAGAAATTATGCCTCCTCCAAATCGCAATTCCCGGTGCGGCTGTTCTAGTGGATCCTCTGGCTGATCTTCACATGGAACCGGTCTGGGATGCCATGGACGGTCATGAACTTATCTTCCACGCCGCTGATTACGACCTGCGACTCCTCTTTCGTGGCCATCATTTCCGACCTCATCGTCTCTTTGATACCATGCTCGCCGCCCGTTTACTCGGCGAACCTCGCTTTGGTCTCAATGATATCCTCACGAAACAACTCGGTATAACTCTGGAAAAGGGAGCCCAAAAAGCAAATTGGGGTTTGCGGCCCCTCACCGATAAAATGATCGAGTACGCCCTCAACGACGTACTCCATTTGCATCCTCTCGCCGAAGCTCTCCGTCAGCGTCTGACCGATCTCGGGCGCCTCGATTGGCACCAACAAACCTGCAATCGGCTGATCGACGACTGCTGCGTTCCCCAGCAAATTGACGACAATGCGGTTTGGAGAACTCGCGGTCATGATAAACTGTCCCCACTCGGTTTAGCTGTCCTCCGCGAAATTTGGCTCTGGCGCGAAAAAGAGGCTCTTCGCACCGGGCGACCTCCTTTCTTCATTCTTCCACACGAACGGCTCACCTCTCTCGCCGACGAAGCCTCAGTGAAGGGCTCGAGTCGAGGCTTGGATTTTCCTCATTTTCTGACTTCCAAACGGCGCTCTGGTCTGACCACTGCCGTTGATCGAGGACTCGATACCCCAGAGGGCCGTCTTCCCCAGCCTATTCGGACCGATTCACGCCGTATGTCGCGATCTGAACTCGACGAAGCGGAACGTCTGGGCCAACGACGGGATGCTCGGGCGACTGAACTCAATCTGGATCCAACCTTGGTCGCTTCTAAGGCTACCTTATTCGCTCTCGGACGACGAGATCCCCAAGCTTGGAAAGCCCTCTTGCCGTGGCAACGGGCCTTGCTAGCCGACTAACCTGCAGTCCTTCTTCCTCGCCTTATGGTTCTGGATTTGTGTCCTAGTCCACTTCCAGATTGCGGCTCAGACCTGCCAGTGCTCAGCAATAATGAGATGAATCCTTTTTATCCAACCCGCTAACTTCGGATTTCCTCGCCTTCTCGCCCTGTCAATCCGTAGAAGGGACTTGTGCATTCCCTCCATCATCTTCGTGCGGGTGTTATCGGCACTGGCTTTATCGGCCCGGTCCATATCGAAGCCCTCCGCCGACTCGGAGTTCAGGTCTTGGCTGTCTGTGGTTCCACTCGGTCGGCTCACGCGTGCGCCGAGCGCTGGGGCATTCCAGAGGTCTATGGAGACTACGATTTTCAAGCCCTAATCCACTCGCCCAATGTCGATGTCGTTCATATTACTTCCCCCAATAAGGCTCATGTCGAACAAGCTTTGGCCGCCCTCAAAGCCGGTAAACATGTGATTTGTGAAAAGCCTCTGGGGATGAACACCCGGGAAACCGCTCGGATTCTCAAAGCGACCCGCCACCCCAAGGCTCCGGTCTTCGCCGTCAATTACATGTGCCGCTTCTTTCCCGCTGTTCTTCAGATGCGCGCCCTGATCGCTCGGGGTGATTTGGGCCGAATTCTTCATGTTCAAGGTCACTTTTTTCAAGATTGGCTGCTCCATGAAACAGACTATAATTGGCGCATTCTAGCGGCTGAAGGGGGCAAACTCCGCGCCATTGGCGACATTGGGACTCATTGGATTGATACGGTTTCTTTTATACTTGGATCCAAGGTTGAACGGGTTTTTGCCCATTTAGAAACCGCCCACCAACAAAGGCGTCGCCCCACCTCGGAAGTCCAAACTTTCGCTTTAATCGATCCTTCTCAGACCGTCCCTTATCAGGTCGATACCGAAGACTTCGGGAGTCTTTTGCTTAAATTCGGCGACTCGGATCACGGCTTCGCTCGAAATGTGCACGCCAATGCCTCTATTTCACAGGTTGCGGCCGGTTGGAAATGTAGCCTCGCTCTTGGTATTTACGGAACTAAAGGCAGTCTTCGTTGGGATTTTGAGCAACCGAACGAACTCCATTTTGGACGTCGAGATCAACCTAATCAATTGCTTCAACGCGGCACCGCTGGTTTCTCGGAAGACATTGCCGGTTTTACCGATTATCCTGGCGGTCATCCTGAGGGCTTTTCTGATAGCCACAAAATGCACTACCGCGCTGTTTATCAGCATATCGCTAGCGATCGTACCACCCCGATCTTGTTCGCCACCGCCGCCGAGGGGCATCACGAGGTGCGCCTTTGTGAGGCGGTGCTTCGCAGTAGCCAACGCGGCCGTTGGATACCGGTCTAATGCCAAGGATCAATCAGGAACTCTAACTCAGAACTCTCTTTGCACTTGAGTCAAAACCCTCTTTTTTCCTCTGGAATTCAGGCTAAGATCCCCTCCGCAAAAGTCAGGGAGGCAAAATCTCGACAATTTCGGCAAGGGTCGATCCGTTCGAGGCAGAAAGAGTGTTTCTGCGTCCGTACAAAGGGACCAGGCCTTCCACTCTTAAGGCAGATCGGATCAGGTCATCTCCAAGGGTTCTAAAAAAGGCGGAGGGTTGGCTGCGATAGGGTATTCCGCTCGCATTCAGTATTCCGCCCAAGGGCAAGTGTGCCTCGATAATTTGCGCGCACCAAGGCTCCGGAATCCCCTTCAACAACACTCGACTCGCCCCAAATTCCACGGGGCGATCGCTCTTATTTAGCGCCAAGACCACGGTTCGGGAATAGGTCAGCCCTTCTTGCATCTGATCCAATAACCGAAGATGGATCGGTGACTGATGGTGTGCTTCGAGGGTCCGCGTCATATCTCGGTGATGCACCAGCAAGGTCTGGTAGGGCTCCGGCAGCATTGGTCCCTCAATAAGCTCAAATTTAGGCAGCGCCAGCCCTGCTCTAGAATACAAATTCCAAAGGGGCCCCCAAATCTCTTTATCGGTCGCGTCTCCCATCAAAACTCAAGCCGCTCAAGTCTAGGGCCACTGGATGGCCACGGTAAGAGCTGACCCTAGTCGAGTGGTCGAGCAATGTCCCGCCTGATCCAATCAAGAAATGAGGCCATTAAGGTCTGCCACTAAGGCTACCTCGAAGGCTCAATTGGGATCCTCGTCGGGATCGAGGGTCCAAACAATCTGAGCCTGTGGTACCGATGCTTTCCCTAAGGTCGGACTTCCAACAACGGTATCAATCACTCGATTCCCTCTTAAATTCTCCGAGTGACCATCGGCAAAAGTAAGATTACCGCTTTGATTATGTCGCGCCGAAAATCGGCTCGCAAAAGCGAAAGGCTGCCCATTGTAATTTGCTTGGTTTACATGGAATTTAGGTTCTCCAGGAAGACCCGACTCCGTAAAGGTTACCGTCTGTGCGGGCCTTTGAATGGCACTCAACCGAGGTCTGATCTCGTTACGAATCAGCTTTGAATTCATCGCCAATGAAAAAAAAGGAGAGGCCACCCGTACGGTTAGAGTCGGTAATTTGGAGGAGGGACAGGTGAAAATTGAGCCCTTTTCGTAGAAACCTCCCCCATTTGTGGCATAATCTTTGACGGCTCGAATCCCTATTCGGGGGGGTATCACATTACACCAAAGGTCCGAGTTACTGACATTTTGAGCTTGGGTCCAAGTCAATTGGTCCTGCCCGACGGGCTTCTCGCGTGGCAATAGTTCAAGGTTATCCTCTGCATAGATCATCAACCCTAGACCCCATTGCTTTTGCTGATTTAAACAGGCAATGCGTAAAGCGCTTCCTTTAGCCTTGGCTAAGGCGGGCAACAGCATTCCTGCCAAAATCGCGATAATCGCAATCACGACGAGAAGTTCAATTAAGGTGAACCCCTTCTCTTTTCTCTGGGATTGTTGAAGCACTTTCATTCTGCAATCACCCGAAATAAGGCCCCACCAAGATCGCTCGGCAGACGATATGAAAACAGGGTCGCTCCATTCAAAAGCGGTTTAATCGGTGACTCAACTGTCTCCCATGCAGTTGTTCCAATGCCCTGTCTCTGCAGGCGATAGGTTCGGCCCATCTCACCAGAAAATCGGAGGCTCAAGGTGTTGACCTCAAGGCCAACGGTCAAAAACGGAGGCACGGGTGGCCTCACCGCTGGCTGGGACCCAATACGACCTGGCGAACCTAACTCAGGAACACCTGCCAACGTCCCAGGAGCTTGGTAGACTCCATTGATCCCGAGCACACTCAAGGATCCAAACACCCCGGTTTCGGGCAGATAATTAAAACTGACACCCGGTTCGCCTGCCGGAAAATCAACCGCAGCGATTGTATCGGAATTTACCATTGAACTCGCATTCCAAAGTCGCAGTCCATCGCCAGCAGAACTTAATCCAATTCCGCTGCCGGTATAGGTGATAATCTTTAACCCAACAGGAAGTTCGTTTGTGCCCCACCATTGACGGAACTGCTCTGGGGTTAATCGTTCGACAAAAATGACCGATTCTCCCGGTGCAATGAACAGATTCGTCTGCGTCACAACCAAGGCCGCTGCTAGGCTCGCACTATTGTCGTCAAAGCGCCATCCAGTGAGCAAGGCGGGGACAGGTGCGAAGGATGTTAATTCCCACCAGTCCTCGGGACCAAAGCCATTTCGATCAATGAATCCGGGATCCAATACGGTCCGCGCATTACTTACTTCGGTAATCCGGATGTCTGGACGACCCAGCACGGTCAGCACAGCCGAATTCGTGACTGCCCCCAAGCCATTGGATGCCACCACGGTGTAGACTCCGCCGCGATCGGATTTTACGACGCCTAAATTGAAAGTTTCGCCGTTTTGTCCAGTCACCGCGACCCCATCCACAAACCAAGCATACTGCGGCTGAGGAACCCCAGTTGCCACGACTTCCCAAGTCAGGTTGGCCCCAGCAAAAAGGGTGGTGTTGGTAAGAACTTTCGTGAAAATTGGGGCGGCGGGTTTCTCGGACAATTGAAGTTCCACCGGTTCACTGAGGCGACTCTCCAACCCATTGTCCAAGGCCACCGTATACACCCCAACTTTGCTGACGTCGAAGGAACTCAATCGCAATCTCGATTCGGTGGCTCCAGTTATATTAATTCCGCTCTGACGCCATTGGTATCTCGGTCGTGGTAACCCCGCTGCCTCGATCACCAGTTCAAAGGAATCTCCAGGGTTTACCGCCTGACCTCGCGTCAGACTCAAGACCGAAAGTGGAATGGACGCTGGCTTTACGCCGGGTGATCCACCATCCGCAGTCTCATTCGAGGCCCAAGCTCCACCCTTTCCAATCGCGCTCCGCGCCGTCATTAAACCAGTCAAACTATCCGGTACAAAACTCTGGGTGTTTGTTCCTGATGCACCAAAATCTACCGTGACAACGGGTGATGCCGACGAATCAGAACCGGACCGCCATAAGCGGATGCCATCGCCAGTGGAACTGAGTCCAATACTTGTGGCGGTGTAGGTGACCACCGTTACCGTTTCCATCAAATTTGGGCCCCACCAAGAACGAAATTGAGAAGGTTCCAATCCTTCTACAAAAATCGCCGATTCGCCCGGACCCAAGATCAGGGCTGGCAAAATAACCGATCCATTGGTTGTTCCGCCGGTCGTGTCATTAAAAATCCAACCCGTCAGATCCACCGAGGTAGTTCCGTAATTGCTTAGCTCCCACCAGTCGGCATGCGCCGGAGGATTGCTTCCCACGGTTTGATTTGAATGAACTTCCGTGACTGACAATTGAGCCAAGGCATTGGTCGCGATCAGAGAAGCCGCCAAGAAAATGGAACGACCGAAAGAATGAGAGGTTTGAGTCACGGTAAGGAGTGTAAAACTGAACACTTAATTTCTCCTACTTTGGGTGAAAAACAGTGGACTCCGATGGCTTTAAAGTGACATTCGCGTTACATCCATTTTCTGTAAATGCGCGGGTGCTCGTCGATTAGACGATGGCTCGATGGCAGCGTTGAGTTTTCGGTGATGAACTCACTTCAGTGCCCATGCCTAGGCCCTGAGTCCTTCAGGGCGCACGCAATCCGAGGGGCCCCCTAGGTCTTGGCGGCGATTGGATTTCGACCAGCCCACGCCGCTTCGAAGAAAGAAAGATGCGACTTATAAGTTCTTGGACTGAGCGGCAGGATTAGTCCATTTTTCGCACAGATGCTGGAACCTATGATCGAGGAATTTCTGGTTCATCTGCGGCATGAACGCGGATTGGCGGCGCACACCCAGAGGACTTACTCCGCTTTGCTGTCGAGGTTTGCGCGCTGGGCCCAGTTTGTCGGAGTCACGCATTGGAAGGAGTTTAAAGCCGCGCAATTAACCACGTACTTAGAGCATGAACGTGGACGGGAGTTAGAGGATTTTGGTTCCACCGCAGAGGCTAGACTGAGTGCATCGAGCCTTTACCTCCAAGTGGCAGCCATTCGCGCCTTCTTTCGATTTACGACGAACGAAGGGTTTGTGGCGGAAAATCCAGCTGAAAATCTTTCCTTTCCACGCCGTTGGAAGCAGGTGCCTAGAGCCTTGTCGGAGGAAGAAATTGGGCAACTGTTGGCAGAACCGTCCGAGGCTACGCCAGCACTGCTTTGTACTCATGCCATTTTAGAAACTGCCTACGCCTGTGGACTGCGTTTGGCCGAACTACGGGGACTACGAGTCGAACAATTGCATCTTACCGCGGGTTTCCTCACGGTAATCGGTAAAGGCGATAAAGAACGGGTGGTGCCCATCGGGCGAACCGCCATTAGCGCCCTTGAACGTTATCTTGCGGTACGTTCCGAGCTGGTTCGTCCAAGAACGCCATCGGCTGTATTTTTAACGGGTCACGGCACCGCTTTTGCCCACGTGACTCTCTGGAAGAGGATCACTCAAGCGGCCCAACGCGCGGGCATTCAACGGAAGGTGACCCCCCATATGCTGAGACACAGTTTTGCGACTCATCTTTTATCGCATGGAGCTGATTTGCGGGTGATCCAAGAGTTGCTCGGGCATGCGAGTGTGGCGACAACCGAAATTTATACGCAGGTGGCAACCGACCGACTTCGAGACGTTCACGAGGCCCATCATCCGCGTCCTTAGTCTCCCGCAAAGGGCTTGCGAAGCTCAGCATCCATTCAAAGATCAAAGGATTTCACGATGAGTTTTTTGCCCTCCGCAAGACCAAAACTCGTCGAGTCGCAGGGGTTATCTTAAATTCATCTCCTGGTGGGAGACCTTCGACCCAAGCAATAGAACCTTGCAGCGTCGCCAGAATCCAGCGTTTTGAACGTTCTAGCACGGGCACTTTTTGGTTGATAAAAATGTTCTGTAATCGTGCTGCTTGGCTCATCCCTAGGCTCCGAAAAATGTCTCCAGCCTGACGGGTTCTCAGTGTTACTTTGGGGCCTAATGTATCGGCATCGAGTTGCTCGGTGCCTGAATCAAAGGGAAGGGGACTGCTTCGAATTTCCCAGCTCAGTAGACCCTCGGGGAGGACGATGGAACCGTCGTGATCAATCTGAAGATGGACAGGTTTCTGGCTTTTAGTTCGGGAGCGAAGAGTCGTGGACCTAGGCGACCTTTCCGCAGCTTGAAGAGGCGGGAGAGTTATGCGACGAAGGCGAATTCGTTCCAAGGTTTCAAAGTCGACATCTTGGCCTAACTCCCAGAGTTCCTGCCGAAGAACCGTGCGTTGCAGAGCTAAGGGCAAAGCAGAATAAGGGCGGGCACCCTTGCGACGGCGCCATTTAATGGCTTCGTCACGTAGAAAATCAGATTCAGCCGCTGCAATCTCGGATATCCGATTGAGGATCCGAGGCAAAGCTGGGGTGTAGTTTTTTTTGAGATAAGGCAACAATCGGTACCGCACTCGATTGCGAGGAATACCGGGATCTTTATTCGAAATATCCTCACGAAAAGGCACTTGGTGCTTCCGGGCAAAGGCGACAATTTCCGCTCGCGTAAAACACAGAAAAGGCCTTAAAAGAAGGATTCGCGGATCCGAAGGCGATACCCCACAAGCACGCATACCCGCAAAGCCATCCGAACCGGCTCCGCGCAATAATTTCAAAAGAAACCATTCCGCTTGGTCATCTGCATGATGAGCAAGGAGCAGGTGGTGAATTCCGAGTGAGTGAGCGGTTTCCGCAAAGAAGCGATGTCGCAAACGTCGAGCGGTCATTTCAAGGGACTCACCACCCGTCCGAGCTGACCCTCGAACTTCGATCCGACCCGAGACTAGTGGCACACCCAATTTCGAACAGGCTTTTTCGACCAAGGCGGCATCGAGATCAGCCTCGCTTCCTCTCAGACCGTGATGACAATGGGTCGCATGCAAGGTCCAACGAGCTTTAGCAGCCAATCGAGCCAAAGCATGGAGCAAGACCATAGAATCAATGCCGCCCGAAACAGCCAGCACCAGACCCATAGGGCCGCAAGCCAAGTCGTCGCGCATCCGGTCCAGAAGGCGGTGAAGAAAGCCATCCACGATGGAGAGAGGTTAGCGAGAGGGTAGGGGATCGACGAGACAGAACCTCTCGTGGGTTGCTCCTAAGCCTCGACTCTGCGTAAGCTTAGAAAGTTAAGATGAATTACACACGTCATGCCGCCCGGTTTTTAGGCACCCTTGCGGCGTTAGTCTTTCCTCTGAAAGCCGCTGAAACGGCGGTTGATTCGAGCATTGTTGTCCAGTCGAAAGATGGATTCAGTGAAGTTGAAATGTCGCCTGACGCCAAGACCGCAACGGCGAAGAACGGGGTGGTGGTCCAGTGGATGGGCAGTACCGTTTCGGCCCAAACAATTGCGATCGATCAAGAAGGTGGGACTGCTTTCGCTGACGGCGACGTGGTAGTGGAATACATCGATGACAAAGGGGGCAATCAGCGTTGGAAGGGGAGCAAAGTCCGTTATGATTTTAAGAATAAACGCATTGAGGCGGAGAATTTCCGTTTCGGTCGCAGTCCCTTCTTTATTGGGGGGCAAAAGGTCGAAGTTTCACAGAGCACCACGAATCAAGTAGTAACGCAAGCGACTCTAACTACCGACGATATTTCATCGCCATCCTATCGAATTCAGGCCCGACGCCTGACAATTACGGCTGATAAAACCATCGTTGCTGAGAATGCTTTGCTCTATTTGGGCAAAGTTCCGGTGATGTATTTCCCTAAGTACACGCGGAAAGCGGACTCACATTCCAATTTTTGGACGGCCTCCCCCGGTTACAGAAGTCTCTACGGAGCCTTTTTTCTAAGCAGTTATCATTGGCAATTAAAGACCAATTTAAACGCTGATTTAGATCTGGATTACCGACAACGCCGAGGGGTGGGTGGGGGACCACGATTTTCCTTTGATACCGATAACTTAGGCAAGGGTGGCGGCGGGTTTTATTATTTGCGCGATCAGGCGCCGGAATTGAGTTCTTTTAATGGGCCGATTGATCCCGACCGCTATCGATTTGATTTGCGGCATTCGATTACCAACGACGACGGATTTGAATTCAAGGGTTTGGTTCAAGGGCAAAGTGATCCCCGGGTCTGGCGCGATTTCTTTGAACGCGAATTCCGGAGCAATCCACAGCCCAAGTCCTTTATTGAAGCCGGTAAAGCTTGGTCGAACTGGTCGCTGGATCTGTTGACTCAGGTGCAGGTCAACGACTTCTTCACCACGGTCGAGCGATTACCCGACATTCGGTTCAAGGGGTATCGTCAGCAGATCGGAGAGACGCCGCTGTACTATGAGAGCGAAAATTCACTGGCCTATCTGCGATACCGAGACGCATTGCCTGGTGGCACGAACTATGCGGCTTTTCGAGCCGATTCGTATCATCAGATTCTGGCACCAGAAACGTATTTTGGATGGCTCAACGTGACACCGAGGGCAGGTGGGCGATTGACCCATTACGGGGAACCGGAAGGGAATGGGGATATAAAATCTGCACGAGATCGCTGGGTTATCAATAGCGGTGTGGATGTTGGCACCAAGGCTTCGCAAGTCTGGCCTGGGATTTCTAATCGGGTACTCGATATGAACGGAATGCGTCATATTGCTGAGCCGACGATCAGCTATGTTTATGTGCCACAACCGGACAAGACACCGCTTGAGATTCCTCAATTTGATCGTGAATTGATCTCGCCGCGACTGTTGCCGGTCCATTTTCCAGATTACACCCAAATCGACTCGGTCGATTCCCAGAACACGTTACGGATGGGGCTACGGAATAAGATTCAAACGAAGCGCTCTGGGATAGTGGAGAACGTGATGAATTGGGCGGTGTTGACCGACTGGCGACTGCGACCACGCGATGATCAGAATACTTTCCCAGACATTTACTCGGACTTCGACTTTACCCCACGTCAATGGATCACTTTGACTTCAGAGACTCGTTACGATCCGAGCACCCAATCGTATCGAGAGAGCAATCATCGAGTGACCCTAACCCCAGACGAGTGGATTGACTGGAGTGTAGGTCACCGGTATTTGAGAGATGATTTCCAGACATACGGGACTGGTAATAACGTGATTTTTAGCAGTGTCTTCATGCGATTCAACGAGAACTGGGGAGCTCGATTAGCTCATCAATTTGAGACCCGCGACGGAGTGCTGGAAGAACAGCAGTATCAGATTTACCGAGACCTAAGGAGTTGGACCGCGGCACTGGGTGTACGGTTGCGAGATAACCGCACTGGCAAGTCGGATTGGACCGTTGGATTGACCTTCTCGCTGAAAGCCTTTCCTCGCTTTGGCCTCGGTGAAGACCGCAATAACGCGATGTTGATGTTAGGCAGGTAAAGGGATCAAGGAACCGATCCGCCGAAGCGTCGCAACAGTGAAGTCGCTGACGAACCTAAACTAACAAGAGACTTAAACGAGGCTCGGTTACTCCCACACCAAAAGTGAATATAACTACTATTGTGCACCTTTAGTCAGGACGGGCACAAAGCGGGTTGATCAGTCGGTTGGATTGATCTTTAGGAGTTCAAGACGCCCCAGATCGGTTTGGACCCTTTTTCAATCAAGCGGACCGGTCTGCCGTCTATCTCAATTTCTAGTCGCTCGGAATTCAATCCCAGTTGCCGCAAAATCGTGGCCTGCAAGTCACTGATGTACTGGGGATCTTGGACGGCCCGATATCCTACCTCGTCGGTTGCGCCGTGAATTGTCCCACCTCGGACCCCGCCGCCCGCTAGCCACGCGGTAAATCCTTTGGGATTGTGGTCGCGCCCAGTGGTATTTTGGGACCATGGGGTCCGCCCAAATTCACTCGACCAGACAACCAAGGTGTCATCCAACAAGCCTCGTTGCTTTAGATCCTTTAATAAACCAGCAATCGGCCGATCGGTTTGTCGACACAAAGGGCCGTGGCTCTCCATATCGTCATGGGCATCCCAAGACCCATTTCCCCTACCTCCAGCGTGACAAACTTGAATGAATCGGACCCCTCGTTCGACCAAGCGGCGGGCCAATAAGAGCTGCTTGCCGAAGTCGTCCGTTTCAGTTTTTCCAATGCCATACAACTGTTTGATCGACTCGGATTCGGATCCCAAATCGACGGCCTCAGGCGCGGAGAGTTGGAGTCGGGCGGCCAGTTCATAGGCCCGGGTTCGAGCGGCAATTGCGGAGTGAACGGCGTACCGTTGTCGGAACTCTTGGTTCAATGCCTGAAGGGCCTCCACTTGGCGATCTCGTTCTCGTTTGCTGGTTTCTTTGGGAGTCGAAAGGTTGTGAATAGGGACATCTCCATTTTGAAACGGCGTTGCCGAAAAAGAGGCTCCCAGATAACCCCCACTCAATTGAACCGGCGACGATGGCTTTCCTAAGGTTACAAACGCGGGAAGATTTTGGTTTTCGCTACCCAGCGCATAGGAAATCCAGCTTCCCATCGAAGGATGCTCTAGCAATCGATCGCGATGACCGGTCGCCATTTCGATGACCGCTGGGAAATGGTTGGTTTCATGGCAAAACATCGATCGCACCACCGCAATGTCGTCGATCACCGAACCCACTTCAGGAAACCAATCGGACACGGGAATTCCGGATTGCCCGTAGCGCCGAAAAGTGCGTTTACACGGGATAACAGGCCGTTTCATTTGGGCCATATTATCACCAAAACCAACGGCATCCATCAAGGTGCCCGCATGACGATTGTCTTTGGGATCGAAGGTGTCGATGTGGCTGACCCCGCCGCACATAAATAAAAAAATGACCGATCGGGCTCGGGGCGGAAAATCAGCAACGGCTGACTGAATTTTCCCTTCTGCCGCAAACAAGGCCCCCATAGCTGTCCCAAAAAAGCCCAAGCCCGCTTGGTGCAAAAACTGGCGGCGTCCGATTTGTCCGCAAGGAAATGGGTTCGGGGTCATGGAATATAAAGGAACTCATCCAAGTTAAATAAAACCCACGCGAAAGTGGGCAACTGCTTAGGCTGGCTATCGAGTAGAGCCAGGGAATGGCTCCATTCGCTCGGCGTTGGCGGTCGCCCTAAGGCCCAACGAAAACCTAAGACCACCGCGAGATTGAGATCGCCCTGACTTTCTCGTTGTAAACGCTCTCCAAACAACACCGAAGCACGCTGTCCCAAGGCATTATTCATCTGCCATAAGGCTTGGGGGGCGGTCACGGTCTGAGTCCGACGCAGACACACTTGGCGCCCATCTTCCACATCGAAAGTCTCCAAATAGTCGGGCATCACCTCTTGAAATGAACGATAGCCCCGCCTTAAAAAAGCCGTTCTCCGACCCGTTTTCTGGGTTAGAACTGCACTCTCATAGGACTTACCGCCCAAGGAGTAATCCAAGGCTCCTGCCACCTGCAAGAGAGTGTCGCGGAGGGCTTCAGCCTCTAATCGGCGCAGTGGAAATTTCCAATACTGACGATTGTCTGGATCGATCTTGCGATTACGGGATTCATGCGCTTCGTCGGCCGCTGAAGAACGCTGATAGGTTTCCGATAAGACAATCAATCGATGAAGCCACTTCTGACTGTAGCCGTGGGCTACAAATTCCGTGGAGAGCCAATCCAATAAGTCGGGATGCACGGGCTTACCCCCTAAGGACCCAAAATCACTGACCGACCCGTGTAATCCTGTCCCAAAATGCCAATACCAAATTCGGTTAACGAGGACCCGAGCGAACAACGGATTCTCGGGTGCCGTAAGCCAATCGACAAAAGTTTGACGCCGGCCTTCACGAAATTCTGGAGGGGAATCTGCGAAGGGAAAACCAGGTTTTACTTCCATATCCAGCCTCGGTTTCGTTGGATCACCCGTGTTCAGCACAAAACTTTTCTCAGCTAGTTTCTTGGAGTCCTCTTCCACTGTGAAAACCACCGGCAAAGGTTCTGGCTTCTTTAGGGCATCAATCTCTTTTAAAGCCTGATCATAACTTGCCACCCGCTCGGTTGGCATCACCTGCTTAATCTTCGGAGAATCAATCCGCAGAATAGGATAGTAGTCATCGTAGATTTTCTGTTCATCCACAGTTCTAGTTTCCTCTGACTTCCGGATCGCAGACTGAACATCAGCGGGAAAAGAGAGCACCCGTTCTTCGAAAAGCTTACGATAATACGGCTCGATTAGTTGCCGCATTTTGTCCACCGCAACCTTCAAACGGCGCTCATACTCATCGACTTTTTCTCCCTGCAGAAACACCTGTTCCGGTGTCGCTAAATCCAATGGTCGCAAGACCAATGGATCAAACAGGGCTTTCATCGCGTAATAGTCGGACTGCCGGATCGGGTCATAGAAATGGTCATGACACTTGGCACAACCCACGGTCATACCCATGAAGGCTGTCGAAATGGTCTCAACCGCTGACAACGCCAACATCTGGTCTTTGTCATTGGAACTCGTTGCACCGCGCGACAAGAACCCCAAGGCAAAGACATCCTCCGGTCGGGCTTCAACCGCACTCAAATGGCCCGCCGCAGAAATCCCTCGTCGTTTGCGGGCCCGATTTCCGAGGATTTGTGCTCGAGCAAAGTCGTCGGCTGGCAAATCGCGGTTGACCGCCGAAATAACCCAGTCCCGCCAATAATGAATCCCGGGTGCCGCGGGCATATTTTCATCGATATCGGAGTATCGCAGGACATCCAGCCAATGACGTCCATAACGAACTCCATACTGTTCACTGCTTAGCAAGCGTTGAACCACGGACCCAGCGGCTTCAGTAGTTTCATCCTTTAGGAAGGCTTCTTGCTCTTCAACAGTGGGAGCCAAACCGGTCAGATCTAAGGTGACACGGCGTAACCATGTCGACTTATCCGCTCGTCCTACAATTTTTAAGCCCAGACTTTGCTGTTCCACAGCCAGAAAATCATCGATGGAGTTTTCTGAGGGGCTGGCGGTGGACGGAACGGCGTGGTGACTCCTTGGTTTAAGCGACCAAAGGGCGTCGCGACTCACCGGTTTTGGAGGGGCGGCGTCGACGAAAAAGGTGAGCACGGCCAGCAACCCTCCCCGCAATCCAAGAACTGACCACGGTCCTCTCAGCAATGCGTTGGACCGAAGCAAAGCCTTGAGTGAACGACAGGGGGACATAGGTGTCCTTTCAATTAACCTTACAAAGGGTGAAGGCTGCAATGGGCAATTTCTATCGCAGTTTTAACAACTCCGCTTCGGTCCAAGAATCCTCTCGCTTGGATTCACTTTGGCGGATGTTGCGGACTAACTCGATGTTAACAGGTTCACCGGTGTGATCCCATTCACGGCGAATATAGGTCAGGACATCGGCGATTTGCCGATCATCGAGGGCTTCGGCGAGCGCGGGCATATTCAACTCGTACCGGACCCCTTTCACGGTTAGGGCGTCACGAACGCCGTGGAGCACGATTCGGATTAAGCGTTGGTCCGATCCTAGCACCCACTCTGAATCCACTAGCGGAGGTGCTAGCCCCTCTTGTCCTCGTCCATGGGGTTGATGACAAGCACCACAAAGAGTCGGATAGACCTCACGTCCTCGCTCAATGCTGGCGGCGAATTCAGCATTAATGGCCCGCACCGGCGTCTGTATTTCCAGCTCCATTCCAGGCTTTCCTGCCCAGGAAAAGAGGGATTCCACCTTCTTAAATCGTGAGACGACTTCCGGCTCAATTCGGGTGCGTAAGGCTTTCAATCCCGCGGGTTCGCTCGGAAGCATCAAGGTCTTTTGTTTCGGACTGCCCGCCACTTTGACCGGAACTGCGGTTAACGCAAAGCCATCGAGAATCGCTACCATCCGACGGTCATTCGGCGGTCGATTGGCTGCCAAGGCTAGCGTACTTGAAATGGCATCAGCATTGCCCGAGATCATCACACATTGAGCCAGTCGCGAGAATAAAGGTAAGTGATCGTCTCCTCCGATAGGATTGGCCGGGTCCGTCAATAGCCTCTGGAGAAAAGTGAACTCTCGACCTCGGAGACCGCTCACTGCTGAATCAAATCGCAGCTTAGAACCGGGATAATTCAGCAGCAGAGATTGCATCACTGGTTCCGCCTGTGCTGCCGGAAGATCTCCTAAAGTTAAGAGCAGTTGGGAATGAGATTCAGTCGAGAGTCGCCCCACATTCGAATAAAGGATCTTTAGGAAAGACTCACGCTGAGGGCCTGAGGCCGAGGCACTGAGAACTCTCAAGGCAGCGCGCTGAACTCGAGGGTCGGGATCAGTCAGGGCCGACGCTAGAAGTTCCGGTCGGAGGGCTCGCATCCCTTCCAAAGTCCAGAGTGCTTGCACCCGACCTAACGCTGAAGTTGTTGCCGAAATCAGTAATCCGCTGAGTGCCTTTTCGGTGTCGGGTTCGGGCGACTGAATTAAAAGCCGCTGAGCTGTATCACGCCAAAACCCATTGCTATCGGAGAGTCGACTTAATTTGTCGGCGAGTGAAGGCCGCTCCGACCACGCTTTGGTTCGCTCAGGTTTCTTGCCGGCATGAACAATCCGATAAATTCGCCCCAGATCCAAAGGCCCCTGCAGTTGCCGCGATTCAATCTGTTTGCGCAGATAACTGGTCAAATAAATACGGTGTTGGATCAAGCCTCGGGCCATGTCGACAATGTAGAGGGCACCGTCGGGGCCGTTTTGTAAGGAGACCGGTCGGAAGCGTTCGTCGGTCGAGGTTAGGAACTCCGATTCGGGATAGGCATTGGTTGCCTGCAACACGCCATCGGAGGTTCGAATATGATTGCGGCGAATGAGATTGGCACTGGGTTCACAGAGGAAAACATCTCCCTGATAGTCTTTTGGAAATTGATCACCACGATACACCAGCGGACCACAAGCGGCTGTGAATTGATCCAAACGCCCGTTTGCCGCGAGTGTCTTGGGTTGGTAACCACGATTCACTCCTGGGTTCACTCGACTTGGCCACACTTTTTGGCTCGCAGCCAATTGAAAATTGAGTCCGAAGGGTTGCCTTAAATTGGGGTTACGAGCGAGGGCATTCCCCGGCAGTAGGTCCGCTCGGATCTGGTCGGAATTCGAATTATAGAAGAGTCGCCCTTCATCGTCCTGAGTGATGCCCCACTGCCCACGAAAGGCGGTTTCCTCTGCCACCCAATTGGTCGGCGAGCCGCCCCCGTGACGATACCGTGTGGTGTGGTTGGCCGAATAAATCCAGTTATCGAGAGCTAAAAGCAGACCATTACTTGCATGTTCCGGATTGGACTTTGCACCAAGCGATGGGTTGTTTTGGTTGGCATAATCGGACGATACCAAAAGTTTTTCATCGGCTCGACCGTCTCCGTCGGTATCCCGCATAAACCAAAGGCGCGGAGGTTCCGCGATCAAGGCGCCCCCATGGGTTAACATGACCGCTCTTGGCATGACTAATTTATCCGCAAAAACCGTGCGACGATCCATCTGGCCGTCCCCATTTAAGTCACTCAAAATCACCACCGCCCCAAGAGGTTCTGGCTCCCCTGCCCCATCCGATGATCGCATATAGCCCGACATTTCCACCACCCAAAGGCGCCCTTGGTGATCGAATTGAATGGCGACCGGTGATTTTATAAGAGGTTCGGCAGCGACTAGCTCCGCAGTGAAGCCGAGCGGAAGCCGAAAGGATTTAATTTGATCTTCAGGTGATAAAACGGGGGCAGTTGGAATAAGGTGCGAAGCGACAACTTCCGACTGGATTTCACCCTGTTTATCTCCGCTTTGTCCAAGGGCTGACCTAGCAACCACGGAGGCAACGGCAACGACTAAAAAAAAGAAACGAGGACACATAACTTAATCCGCTGGGATCCCAGGCATCACTTTGTGGGTGCTCCAGATCTTGACGGTGCTGATAAAGTACATCGGACGCGAATTCTGCCAAGCCGGTTCCTTCAGTCTCGTTCTTGCCATTTGCCTGTCGATACTGGCTTCTTAGTCCAACAATGAGCGTTTGGATTGATGTTGCAGAGGAATCTAGTCTTCAAGTTGGACACTGTCGTACCGTTGAAGTTCGTGGATTACGACTGGCGTTAGCTCGTCTTCCTGTCGGCTTTTATGCGGTTGCCGATGCCTGTCCGCATCGGGGCGGCGCACTAGGGGCCGGTTGCCTTGAAGGCACCAAACTCCATTGCCCACTCCATGGATGGGGGTTCGATGTCCAAACGGGTGCCTGCGACGAACGTCCAGAAAAGCCGGTTCGCACCTATCTCACGCGGGTCGAAGACGGCCGTGTCTGGGTTCAGTGCGACGGATCGATCAACTCCATTTAGAGGAGGGCCCTGATCCCGGCTTACCCCACCGCTTACCTCACCGCGACGCCTGATGCGCCCTTCTGATCCTCACCACGGTGAGGCACGAGGATCTAGGAACTCGGCAGTTCGAACACAAAAAGCCGTGGATCAAGGTTTAGAAAACTCAACCGTGGCGCTGAGTTCGGGCGTCAAAAAACGATCCGGCGACAGTATCTGAATTTTGATTTGAAGTGTGCCCTTTTGCCGATTTGCTTCCGGAGCGATCTCGGCAACCACACCGTCGTAGCGTTTATGGGCATAGGCCTGTGGAAAGAGAACGCACTTTTGTCCCAAGGAAACTTTGGCGAGATCCGACTCATTAATATCAATCTCGACCTGCAAATCCTTTAGATCAGCCACGGCAATTAATGAAGAACTCGGCCCACGCCCGCCACCGAAGGTTTGGGGCGTCACTAGTTCATTGGGATCGACCAGTTTTTCCAGGACAACCCCGTTTACCGGAGAACGAATGACACACCAATTCAGCCAAGTTTCAATGGTCTTCCGGGTTCCTTGGATTTGTTGAACATGCGCTTCGGCAGAACGCAAATTGAGACGCGAATCATCGAGAACTTTTTGCATTTCCACCTGACGTTCCACTAGGTCGGTGGTGCGTCGAAGATCCATAAGAGCTCGGTCAACCGCCACTTTAGCGACCGCCAACAGACCCTCGTTCTCGGCAAGCCGAGCTTGGTACTCGGTGTCATCGAGTACGACGACCACCTGCCCGTTGGTAACGCTGTCACCCTTGCGCACCCCGATCCACTTGACGACGCCCATAAACCGCGGACTGATCTCAATTCGTTCTCGGGCCACAAGGTAGCCCGAAACAGTGAGCAAGATCCCCTTCCCTTCGACTCGGTTTGTTGCACCGTCGATCCGCGCTGTTTCCTTCGGGGCGATCGCCTCCGAATTCATGCGGTCAGACGGGGCAACTTCGGCTGGTTTACTTACCCCACGCGGTCCCGATTTGGCACCAGACCGATCGTGGTCAGAGGCTCTTGGTACAGCATAAAAAGCAATACCCGCAGTCAGGATCAAAACACCGCAAAAAATAGACCAAAGAGGTGCTGAGGAACGAGATTTTCGATGCGACGCAATCCGGAGCCGTTCGAGTGAGTCATTCATAAGGATTTGAGGGCTGTAATGACCGGTAACCGAGCCGCCTTGAGAGCGGGCAACAGGCTTCCGACTAAACCAATTAAGACGGAGAAAACCAGCCCCGTCAGCATAAGATCAGGTGTGACTCGGAACTGGTAAACCGTTTCTGAAAAAGATTGGAAATCAATCGTACCGAAAGTGATTCCACGAGCGATCACATAAACATAAAGGCTAAATGAAAGAGCGCAGCCAAGTAAGCCTCCAAGCCCAGAGAGCACCGCACCTTCGATGAGAAATGAGATGACAATGGAGGAGCGGGAAAAGCCCAAGACTCGCAATGTTCCAATCTCACGGGTTCGTGCGGCAACGCTGGCGTACATAGTATTTGTCGCTGCAAAAACCGCCCCTACCGCCATAGCGGTGCCAAGCAGTCCGGCCAAAATATTAAAAGGTAAGGCTGTCGCTGTTTGTTGACTATAGTACTCCGATTCGGGCTCAGCGCGAAGAGCTAGTCGTCGATCTTGGGTAATGCGCAGGGTCAAAGAACGCTGCGCTGCTGCATCCTTCGGACGTAAAAGGATACTGGAATACATTTCCCCACGATCAAAGATGGCGCGAGCTTCGTCCGCATCCATCCACCCTTCCGAATCGAAGGCAGACCCAGCTCCATCAAACAGTCCGACCACCCGAAGATGGGCTGCACCGACTTTAATGGTTCCACCGACCTGAAAGCCGGCAAAGCGACCGGCCAATTTTCGGGCAACAGTGACTTCGCGTTTACCGAGTTCAAACCAACGACCTTCGACCAGAGTCACCCGGGATCGCAGCTCAATGCCGCGGGGTGTGACACCTCGAATCAGTGTATTGGCCTCCCCCCCACCGCCAAGTCGGGGTGCATTCACCAACATCACTAACTCCGCTGATATCATCGGATCGCCGGTGACGTTGCGCTCAATGCCTTCGAAAAACTGGAGGATCCGGAATTGTTCGCGGGTCACCAAACTACCCGATTCAGCCTGTGACCCCTTACGAACCACCAGCAGGTTACGAGGATCGCCGGTGGAAGCACTGTTGGCTTCGATTCCCTTCGCTAAGGCGCGCAGCAAAATCACCACCGACACCACAGCGGCCACTCCAATGACCGTAGAGAGGGTGGTACGCCAACGCACGATCACATTGCGAAAGTTATATTTCAATGGGAGTGCCATAGCCTCAATCGAGAGTTTTGAGGCCCTGCACGACACTCATTCGGGCCACTGCTAACGACGGTCCAATCGATGCCAAAATACCAAGGAGCGCTGCAACCAAACCTCCAGTGGCCATGATTCTTGGGGTTACCTCGAAGTAAGGTAAAAAACCTTGGGTCAATGCCTGTAAGTTAACCGTATTCCAAAAGATCCAAACCCCTCCAATCCCGACCACAGCGCCGCAGAGGGCGAGCCCAAAGCTTTCGGCTAAAATGAAGGCAAAAAGCTCTCTCCGACGAAAACCCAAAGCCTTCAGAACGGCGAGTTCGCGGAACCGCTCACGGATCGCCATACTCATCGTGCTCATGCAAACGAGGACCAAAGTGAAAATAACTACGGCGCTTATCGATCCAAAGAGCAATTTCACATTACCAAACATACTGACAAAACTGAGCTGAAAAGCTCTCTCGGTTTCGGCACGAACTTCTGCAGAGGTATTCGAAAAAGTCGTATTTACTTGGCTAATGACCCCGTTCACTGCCTCGGCGGTTGCGGCGAGAATATACCAAGTTCCTACCATGCCCCAATCACCCATTAATTCATCCAACAACTTGTGATGAAAGAAACAGTTCCGGTCATCGATGGTTCCCTCATAGACCGCAGCAATTCGGAGTTCTAAATCCACCGGATAGAAAGTCCCAGTAAACTTCAAAACATCCCCCACCTTAAATCCGTAACGGCGGAGTGTGTCGGCGCCCAATAAACAAGAATTCCGATCTTTGACAAAAGCTTCGTAGGATCCTTGCGAAATCCTGCCTTCGAGCAGAAATTCGCGGAAACGAGCGGGTTCAACGCCAAATTGAGCCCAACTCGTCGCTGTTTCCTCGCGGAATAAACCACCAAAATAAGTAAAGGGAGTCACCTGTCGGACCCCCTCAATTTTTTGAATTGCAGCCATCTGACGGACTGGCAGAGGTTGAGTTAACGATACTTTATTGCGGGCAATAATCCGAAATGAGGCAGTCTCCGATTCCGGTGGCACAGTCAACTCCCGTTGCAAGGTGAGGAGTGTAACCAGCAGACCGCAACTAATCGCGACACTCGCCACCGTCAGAGAGGCGCGGCGACCGTTTCTCAGGGCGTTCTTTAGAATGAAACTGGAAATAGAAAGTCCGCGGATCATCTGACAATTTCTCCCTTTTCTAAGTGCAACCCGCGCGAACCATAAGTGGCGGCCTTGGGATCGTGAGTAACCATCACCACGGTCTTGCCTGCTGTTCGGGCTAGCGATTGTAGAATATCAAGGACATCTGACGCCGACTTTGAATCCAAATTACCCGTGGGCTCATCGGCAATAATCAAGGCGGGATCGGTCGCAATCGCCCGAGCGATCGCCACGCGTTGCTGTTGTCCGCCGGATAGCTGATCTGGACGATGATGCATTCGATCAGCAAGCCCAACCAAGTCCAATGCGGTTTCAACCTGACGCCGTCGCTCCGCCCGATTGAGGTCAGTGAGTAATAAAGGTAATTCTACATTTTCGAAGGCGGTCAGGACTGGAATCAGATTAAAGCTCTGAAAAACGAAGCCAACATTTTGGTTTCGCCATTCCGCCAACTGCGATTCGTTTAACCCAGCGACATTAACTCCTTGAACTAAGACTGAACCTCGGGTTGCGGTATCGATACCTGCCAAAATATGAAGCAGAGTCGACTTTCCTGAGCCCGACGGCCCCATCAAAACCACGAATTCTCCAGCCTCAATATCGAGCGAAATCGCATTCAAGGCGATGACATCTAGGTCGGCCTGTTTGTAGATTTTTGAAAGATCACGAATCTGAACAATCGGCAAGGCCGGCATAGTTCAGAGACTCTAGTGCTGGAAATCTCCTGAGGGCAATCTTTGAGGGGTTTTTAGGATTAAATCCGAATTGGACCAACCTGTTTGTTACCCAACCGAGTCTTGAATAACGTGTTCTTTCGGCAAGAGTGCGGAACAGGGGTGTGAAGGGGTGGTAGTGTCGTTGGCGAGATGAGAACGACAATTGGTAAGCACGGAATTTTGGATGGCTCGGGACTGACACCGCTGGCGCAGCGCTTTGAAGCTTGGCGAAGGGGCAAACGAGGGGGGAACGCAGTCCCGAAGAACTTTGGAATGCGACCGTCGAAGCAGCCCTTATCCACGGGTTAGGCCGAACCAGCAAGGCGTTGCGGCTCAGCTTTTATGATTTGAAGAAGCGCGTATCTCCAGACCCCAGGCCATGGGCCAAACTTTCCCAGCAGACGTTCACTGAGATGCCGCCGGCTGCGTTAAGCCCGGGTCCCAATGAGCACGCAGGCATGGAACTGACCCGTCCCTGTGGCACGAAACTCTTCCTTCGATTGCCCAGCGCCCGTGTGGGAGATTTTTTCCCGAGGGTCGAAGCCTTTCTTGGCTCATGATCCAGATCACGCCGCACATGAAAATCCTCGTGGCCGTGGAGCCCGTGGATTTTAGAAGAGGCCTGGATGGCCTGGCGGCGGTATGCCGTCAGGCATTGAAGACCGACCCCTTAAGTGGTACCCTGTTCGTCTTCACCTCGAGGCGGCGTGATGCGATCAAGTGCCTAGTCTATGATGGGCAGGGTTTTTGGCTCTGCCAGAAGCGCTTGTCCAAGGGAAAGTTCACCGGATGGCCAAAGGCCGACGGAGCCTCCATCCGATGGGATCCACTCCAGCTTCAGGCCCTGCTTTGGAAGGCACTGCCCGGGGCGTGAAAAATAGTTTCACTATTAAATAACGTTCGCGACAGCCATCGCTAACAACCCGCGCCTGCATCGCAACACCCTGTCCAAGGAAGTCTGCAAAGCCTAGAACTGGGTTCAGCCCAATGGCCAGCTGCGCGACCAGGTTTGCCGCACACTCCTGCTGATGCTTCACCGGGCCGGCCACATCCGCCTGCCCGAGCCCCGCCGGAGCCCGGTCAACAACGCCATCCATCACCGGCGGGTTGCTCCGGTGGAGTTCTGCGACACCACTTCTCTGGAGGGTTCTCTGGCCTGGCTCTGGGCAAGCTGGAGATCCGGCAGGTGCGCCGGGCCAAAGGGGAGGATTTGTTTAATCACCTTGTCCAGCAACACCACTACCTTGGGTTCAGCCGCCCGGTGGGCGAGCACCTCAAGTATCTGGTTCGTGCCGGAGAACAGCCGATCGCCTGCATGGCCTGAAACAGCGGACCCCTGAAGCTCAAGCTGCGCGATAAGTTCGTGGGAGCTCAGTACGACGACGATTATTATTCCCAGGCTGGCAGCTTCACCAGACCCCGACTTTCCAGTTTGAGCAACATTCTAGGCGCCGCAAAATCCTTCAGGCAACCCCGTCCGTCCACCCATTTCCACTCTTGGCACAGATTGCGCGCAATCCGTTTGCGGCTCCAGTCCGGATTCGCATCAATCCAGTCCTGCAGCCATGTTAAATCCCCAGGCCCTCTTTGCCGCCCCTGTAATGCAAATTCAGTTTCGATGCTCCGACTGTGGCCCCTACCAACCAGATAGTTCAGCTAAACCAACAACAACTTCGGGATGCAAGGTCCGCCTTTCGGCCGCGCGTAAACCCAGAGCCAACCCGAAGCTGTTTTACCTCTCACTTCCGGATCTATCACTCGCACGGGTGTTTCATCGACTTGAAGATAATTACCTCCGATTAAATCCGTCCGGATCGCTTTGTAAATCGGTTCGAGCGCGACGGCCGCTGCATCAACCCAATCGGCCAAAGTTGTGCGAGTGATTTCCACGCCGCTGCGCGCTCATTCTTGCTGCACTCGATACAGCGGACGGTGCTCGAGGTATTTTGCGAGGACCACTCGAGTCAAAAGGCCGGGGCCGCAGAGTCCTTTTTCAATCACCTGCGGAGGCATCGGCGTTTGCACTGGACTTTGATCCTTGCCGCAGTTGCAAACGTAGATAGGGCGAAGGGTCCGCCGACGAATTAACTGAGCAGGAATAAGATCTAAACGCTCCGAGGTTTCTTCGCGAATCAGGCAGCGATCTTTACCACAACGATGGCACGTTTTGTCAGCCGGCTCCAAACGTTCTTCCACGACTTGGATATTTTCCGGCCAAGCGCGGCGCACCAGCTTCTTGCGATCGACTTTTTTAAGATCAGGCGGCACACCCATGTCTTCAGTGACCGGTGGTTCGGCTTGAACAAAGATGGTGGACGAAAGTTCGAGCTGATTTTCATCCACAGAAATCTTCTCTGAACGAGATTCATCGAGTTGTTATAACTACTCAAAAAGCGGCCAGCCTGAAAGTGCCACTGGGTCAATTGAACAACAGCATCAGCCTGCGCACGCCTCCACTCCCCGAAGAGTCAACCTACAGGTACGACAAATTCTGCACTGAAAGAATCGAGATCGGTGACCAAGATCGCTCGGCGCAAGAGTCGCTTCAATTCGATCGCGTCAGTGAGAGACTGAACCTGCTCACGCACGAGATCAGAGATCTCTCCAAATCGAGTTTCTAGAGCATCTAAGACGGCTTCTTGCGCCTTGTTACGGTTTCCTTCTTGGCGACCCTCTAGACGGCCTTTCTCAATGCCTTGTTCAAGGACGGCGAGTTCGAAACTGCTGATGGGAATCAGGGTGTTGGATTTTTGTTGGACTTGGAGTTCAGTGTTGAATTGTTTTTCTAAATTCTCAGGTTAGATCATTAACCAGTCAATTAAGCTGAGGATCTTGCTGACTTTTTTGACAGGCATTCCGCGTTGAAAAAGGTCCCGGATCATTTCGCGTTTGAGCTGATAACGCCCCGGGAGATCGTTCATCGTCTTCTGGGTTGCCAAGTGGGCGTCAATCACCCTGGCCACCGGGTTCCCTTGGTTGCGTGCGACCGTAAGCCGACGCCCGAGCTTGGAAAGTTTTACCGTGGCAAATTCAAAGGTGATTTTATTTTTGTTCCGGCGGGCTTCTTTGTACTTAGAAGGTTGCCAGTCAGGATCGCTGTCGCCGTAGACGACGAGACTAAAGACGTTTTTCTCGTAGCGCACCCGAAGACAATAGTTGTAAACATAGATGCGGTTTTCGAAGTTAACTTCCTTTTGGTTCTGAATTTCGAGGTGAATCAAGCCGCCGCTTTGACTCTGATCTTTGAAGGCTACTTTGATTAATTTATCGACACGTTGAAGGCCTTGATTGGCGTTGTGAGTAATTTTCTGGAGTTCGGTATCGAGCCACTCAATGGGGTTGGACCAATCGATGGATTTGGCGACCGAGGGAAAGCAGAGATCCATGAAAGGTTCGAAGAATTCTTCCAAAGTAGATTTCCAAACGGCCTCGAATTGAAGAGGAGGCATATCTCAGGATTCGGTTTTCCGGAGAGTGCCAGAATTTGTGAACGGCTAACCATGGGCGAGTGGCGCCCACCCCCGCTTTGGGTAAAAGGGAGGAATCAGATTTAGCAGAGGTGCGATAGCTCCAAGGCTCACCAACTGGAGCCACAATGCTTTATCTCGCGATTGTTTACGATAGGGTAAAGATATTCGCTCTTTGAGCTGGTAGAATTTACTTAGCTTTCCGCAAGGTGTGGCGGAGGTCAGACCTCAATTCAAAGCACTTCGATTTCGCTCTAGCGGCAAAGGAAGATGTACAATTTTTCATCCACCAAAAGGTCGTTTGATGGTGACACAGATGATAACAATTTGCTTTTTACACTCAGGAAGATACCGGGGGAAAAAAGGCTTTAGCCTGATCGAATTGCTGGTGGTGATTACTATTATTGCTCTCGTTGCCGCGCTGTTATTGCCAGCCCTGTCTCGTGCTAAATCCGCTGCTTTGAGCACTCAGTGTAAAAACAACCTGCATCAAGTCGGGTTGGCGTTGCATTTGTATACCTCGGAGCATCGTGTTTTCCCACACACCGTCGACGCCAACACCACCAATAATTGGATTACGGCAATTGCTCCAGGGTACGCAGATAGTCAAAATATTTTAAAATGCCCTGGTTTTAAAGGGGAATGGCCTTTGGATCAGGCGATCGTTTGGGTCTTTGGAAATGCCTATATGCGTGGACCGACAGGGCCGGGAAAACAGGTTGGGGTCAGTTATGGTTACAACGGTTTCGGAATTGGTTCGGTCAACAAAACTCTTTGGAAGGATAACTTGGGACTGGGATTTGTGGTGAGTTCAGGACAGGAAGTTCCCCAAGTGCAGGAGGACCAAGTGATAGCTCCAGCCGATATGATCGCCATTGCCGATTCGATGCCCCAACCCGGATTCCCTCAGTATTTCTCCTTCCTCCTTTCTATAAATGGAATCCCTTCCAAAAATAGACATAATGGGGGTGCTAATGTGCTTTTTGCGGATGGGCATGTTCTTAGTCAACGTCCCCAACAATTGATTGAGGACACGGTCGTTAACCGAAGCCGATGGAATCGAGATCATCAACCCCATCTTGAGGTCCCATTTTGACCTCGAAGCACCAAGTATCGAACGAAATCACGACGCAACCCGATCCGGACCAACAACGCCTCCTAGACCTCCTGAAAACCACGCCGTAGCCACCAAGACAAAATCACCAAACCGAAGAAAACCTCGTGCAAACGGAGGTTTCCTGCTTTTCTGAGGGTACTGTCCGATAGGCAAGATCTTAAACTCGCACTTTTGAAAACAAATCTCTCTTTGCTCGATCAAGAGGGAATGTTTGGATTCGTACCAACGGTTGATTCTGGCTTATGATAACCTCCCAAGCTACTGACTCCCTGCCAGTTCTCGCCTTTAATTCTTTTTATGATTTTCGACGACATGATCCGTGTTCCTGGCGACATCATCGCCAACTTGGGAGAATCCGCCTTTCGGGTGCGTCTTTCCAATGGATACGTCCTCATTGCCCATGTGACTAAACGGCTTAAAACCGATCTTGGCCCCTTGTCTGTTGGTGAGTCTGTGCAACTGGAATTGTCTCCTTTCGACCTCAGTCGAGGCCGTATTACAGGACGCACGACCACCGACTTGACCCGCACCCTCGCCGCCACTGATAAACTTAATCCCTGAATTAAATCCCAGCGACAACTGGTTCTTCAAGGCACACCTTGCTTCCCTTTAAGGCCCACATTTTTAGGACGCTATTTTTGTCGTGAAGGCTACGCTGGAACTGCTGGAGTCTTGCCCCATCTCAGTAACGTCGGAGTTATCCTCAATGAAATGGTAACTATTTCTAATCGATACGCTTGTCCGGCTCCAATCCGACCACCTGCTAACTCCCGCGTGGTCAGCCTCGCACACTATGCGTTGGCATCATTCCAACTTCACCTGTTCCACTGGCCACGTCGCCAGAACTCGCCGAGGCTGACCGCGTGCAGAGCACGGGAACGAAGGTCGGACTGTTTTGGGAGGCGATGGAATAGGTCGGCTGTGGTGACTGGGTTGGATGAGTGATCCGTAGCCAACGATCCGTCGTTGGATTTCAGCAAGACCATGACGCTTCCGAGGCGGTACCATTGAGTTCATCCGCGCAGGCGACACCCAAGTAGGCCGAATTGGGAACCAAGGGTTGGGCGTACGCTTACAGTGCAACCGCAGGTTCTCCTCCCATCAACCTCCCCCCAGACATCAATGCCATCGCTAACACAAATTTCACTCTATTTCCGATGGGACTTCGCCTCCTTTAGACAAGCCCACTCCTCAGAAACTCGAGCAATCGATTTTCTCATCACCCTGCCTTTACTCACACTTGCTGCAGTAACCCCAAAAGTCCGTTTTTCCAAGTTTCCTTGTTAGAACGGCCCTTTTTCAGCTAGACGTCAGTGAATTAGGCCTTGGGCCGCGACCTGATCCGCTTTCCGTTGCCCTAGGCTTCGGAAAAATTCAAATCCTTCGCGACACCGCCGAACGAGAATGGATTTGTCTTCCAGCATTGTCTTGACGATTCGCAGAATCGGCCCTGATCGGAGATAATACCGGCGATAGAAACGATCTACCGACTCAAAGATTTCTTCCTTGGAGAGACCAGGATACTCTAACGTAGACTGCTGAAATCCATCGCCATGGAGAATGTCAGCCTTGTCTTTCTTGGCAAACCAACCGTTTTGACGGGCCATCTCGTACAACTCCGTTCCGGGATAAGGTGCAGCCAAGGAAACTTGTAGAGAAAAGACATCCAACTCTTGGGCAAACTGAATTGTCTGCTCGATCGACTCGGGGGTTTCCACCGGAAGCCCAAGGATAAAGGTGCCATGGATGACCACACCCGCTCGGTGGCAGGCTTTGGTAAATCGGCGCATCTCATCCGTAGTAACCCCTTTCTTAATCCGCTTTAACGTCTCGTCACTTCCCGATTCGTAGCCGACAAGGAATAATCTAAGCCCGCAATCCTTTAAAAACCGGATGGTGTCGTAGTCCAGATTGGCTCGACTATTGCAGCTCCAGTGAACTCCCAGAGAGGCTAGTTTTTTTGCTATTTCTCGGGCGCGTGGCAGGTTGGCCGTAAACGTATCGTCATCGAAGAAAAATTCCTTAACCTGAGGGAACAATTTCTTCATGTGCACCATCTCTGCAGCGACATTCTCAGCCGAGCGCACTCGGTATTTGTGTCCACCAATAGTTTGTGGCCAGAGGCAAAAAGTGCATTGCGCCGGACAACCGCGTCCTGTGTACATCGAAATATACGGATGCAGCAGATACCCGATAAAATACTTCTCAATCTCGAGATCGCGCTTGTAGACATCCGCCACCCACGGAAGCACATCCATATTGTGGATTAATTCACGCTCAGGATTATGAATGATCCTTCCTTCTTTTTTGAAACTGAGACCGGATACAGTCTCTAAAGGGCGGTCTTCACAGACTTCTTTGCAGGTGAAGTCGAACTCTTTCCGCCCGACCCAATCGATCGCCGCAGACGCTTTTAAAGTCTCCGTGGGAAGCACCGCGGTGTGTGCGCCGACAAACCCGATCTTAGTCTCCGGTCGTTGGGCTTTAATCGCTTCAGCAACCTTACTGTCGTTCTTCAACGACGGCGTAGAGGTGTTAATTATGACGTGGTTGTAGTCTTTAGCGATCCGCAGTGTTTCCTTAATATCAATATTGTGCGGCGGACAATCCAGCAAACGAGAGTCAGGGACTAAAGCAGCGGGCTGAGCGAGCCAAGTAGGATACCAAAAAGAAGTCACCTCGCGCCGAGCTTGATAACGGGCACCCGCTCCGCCATCGAAGCCATCAAAAGAAGGAGGAGAAAGGAAAAGAGCAGGCATGTAGTTTAACTGAGCTTACCGAGGCTTATCTAGGTTTTGGACGAGGTGTAGGGCGCTAGCCTAGTTAGGCCGATTCTCAGTCAGCTTAGCCGCTGCAATTTTAGCTTTGAGGTCGGCCAGTTGATCGTTCGCGGGTCCCGTAGAACAGCCACCACCGGAAGTTACAGTTTCAGAAGCAGGGTCGTGTCCGCCAGCGTGGGGGATGTCATTCCCGTTGCGGGCAAAAGCCGACTTAGATCCGGAGAACTCCCGACTGACTGCGGCTTTAGCTTCAGCGAGATGTCCTTTGCCAATGGTGGCACCGTTGTAAGCTGCTCGGGTGAGTTCAGCACTTGCCGGATAGGGAGGGGGGCGGGAGCCGAAGTTGTACTTGAAGTTAACCCAACTGTCCCGGGGACTGTTGCTTAAGGCCGCCGAGGGTTCGAACCCAGAATGCATCATGCAGTTTTCGCACCGTGAATCACGTCCACATCCCTTTGCGTCTACCCCAAATTTATCCCAATTCACCTTGGAAAGCATATCCTGATAAGTGGGGTGATGAGCTTCAGTCATCACGTAGCAAGGGGCTTTCCATCCACGAATATTATAAGTAGGAACCGCCCAAGCACTACAGGCCAACTCCCGTTTGCCAGCGAGAAACTCTAAGTAGCCCGGAGTTCCAAAGATGGTAAACATATCGCCCCACCGTTGGATATCTTTGAACTTCGATCGCGTCATGTCTCGGGTCATGAAGAAGTCAGCCGGATCTTTCCCTAACCGCTTTACCATATCCTTCTTCGCCGCATCATAATCGTAACCAGGGGAAATCGTGTGGCCGTCCACTCCAAGGGAACTGAGGAACTTGAACATGTCTTCTAATTCCTGCACATCAGTTTCCCGATAAACTGTGGTATTCGTGGCCACCTGATAACCGAGAATTTTTGCCATTTTAATGGCCAAGATACATTCTTTAAACACGCCCTCGCGTTCAACAATTAGATCGTGAGTGAATTCTAAGCCGTCGACATGAACATTCCAGTAATGCCATTTCCCGGGCTTAATCACGACTTTTTGGCGGGCAACAGCATCGCTCAAGCGAATGGTGGCGGCCTCTTTTTCGTTCACTAACTCTTCGTCCACCAACTGGCGAAGCGCTCCTTCCATGGCTGGCGTGTAGGAGGCGGCCATGTATTCCCTCATCTTCCTCCGCATAAAGACGCCGTTAGTGCAAATGTACACCATCCGACCTTGCTCGTGGAGTCCCGCTACCAGTTCCTCGATTTTCGGATAGATCAAGGGTTCGCCACCGCAGACTGAGATCATCGGCGCATCACATTCGTCAGCAGCTGCTAAGCATTGCTCGAGTGGCACCATGTCCTTCATGGACGTGGAATATTCACGAATCCGCCCGCAACCGGTACAAGTCAGATTGCAGGTATGTAAGGGCTCTAATTGAAGTACCATCGCAAACTTACGGTTACCCTTAAGTTTGTTGGTGACGATGTGGCGGGCGATTTTGGCGGTCGGCGCGAGGGGGAAGCGCATGTGATTCTAAATTAGTTCCGTGAAAAACCTGATGACGGGGAAATGGGGCTTAGTTGAGTCACTGATGCCGAATCGACTCCAGGTGCCGATTTTATCGGGGTGACCCTGAGCAGACCGGGGAGCAGGAGAGAAGCCGGTGAAACAGTGTGAGTACCACTTAACCCTCCACATCCCGACGCGCCAAGGGCGATTAGCAACAGGAGGAAAGCCGCCCTAATTTTGCCGTTTGAACGTGTCATCGTGGGAGATGATATGGACCTAACTCATTGCTGCAAATCCTTATTTACTAGTGGAGCAAGTATCAATCCCTCCACCGGAACCGCTTCTGAGGAAAGAGACTCAAAAAAACACCGAGCTAGTTTGCGTTTTTGGGACGCCGGCTCCCTTGATTTTTCTTGGATAGACTTGATTGGATCTTTTAAACAAAAGAAAACCTGAGCCGAAGCTCAGGCTTTTACGGGAACCTTATGGTTTGACGGACTTAACCTTTCTTTCCCTTCTTGGCGACGGCGGGCACCGAGGATTTAGGAGTCGGGACCGTGGCAATGGTTTGCAGAATGCGGCTAGCAATCTTGTAGGGGTCCCCCTGCGAATTGGGACGGCGATCTTCCAAATAACCCTTGTAACCGTTGTTGACGAAACTGTGGGGAACACGAATCGAGGCCCCGCGATTGGCGATACCGTAGTTAAATTTGTCGATCGACTGTGTCTCATGCAGACCGGTCAATCGAAGATGATTGTCGGGACCATACACGGCAACATGCTCGTTTTTGAACTTATCAAAGGCCGACATAAGGGCCTCGAAATAGTCTTTCCCACCCGATTCCCGAAGATATTCCGTCGAGAAATTAGCGTGCATACCCGATCCATTCCAGTCGACGTCTTTGCCCAACGGTTTACAGTGGAAATTCACGTCGATACCGTATTTCTCACAGACTCTCATTAACAGGTAGCGGGCAACCCAGACTTGATCGGCTGCACTCTTCGAGCCTTGGCCGAAAATCTGGAATTCCCACTGGCCCTTGGCCACCTCGGCGTTAATGCCCTCATGGTTAATCCCTGCATCAAGACACAAATCGAGATGTTCCTCGACGATTTCACGGGCGATATCGCCCACAGCTTTGTAACCGACGCCGGTGTAGTATTCGCCTTGGGGAAACGGATAACCCCCGTTTGTCGGGAATCCCAGCGGGATACCGTCCTTGTACAAGAAGTATTCCTGTTCAAAACCAAACCACGCGCCCGGATCATCCAAAATGGTTGCCCTAGAATTACTAGGGTGAGGGGTCGTGCCATCGGGCATCATAACCTCGCACATGACCAGAACGCCGTTCTTCCGGGTGGTGTCCGGATAGATCGCAATGGGCTTCAGCATGCAGTCCGAATTCCTACCTTCAGCTTGCCGTGTAGAGCTACCGTCAAACCCCCACATGGAGAGTTCTTCTAGCTTCGGAAAGGTTTTGAATTCCTTGATTTGCGTCTTGCTGCGCAGGTTTGCTGCCGGCTCGTAGCCATCGAGCCAGATGTATTCGAGTTTGTATTTTGCCATGATGTGATGGTGTGTCTCTACTCAGTCGGATTCCAAGTGGGAATTTATTGAAGCAAACGAAGTGCCAACACTCCGTTGCAATCCTCTTTTGACTCGGAATCAACCCGGAGAGAGTGTGTACGGAGAGTTCGATGGTTAGCAGCCTTTTTTTAGATCTCATCGCCTTTCCTTTAGTGGTTACTTTTGATCAAGTTGCGCGAAATTAGACACCCAACAGAATCTCAGTCCGGAAGAAGACGCGTGATACAAGTTAAAGACACCGTGCGATCGTCGGTAAATCTGACCTTTGATGGTCGAGTTATTAAGATTTATCGCGGATTCAACGCCACCCACCGATTTGAAACGGAGGTGCGCATTCTCCAGCACCTGGAAGAACGCGGTTGCCACTTTGTACCCAGATTGCTCGAAGCCGACCTCGACAGATTAAGAATCGTAACCACCAACTGCGGACAACGCGTCGAGCGCCTCGATCAACAACGTGCTCAGGAACTCTTTGCCGAATTAGAACACTACGGGGTTCGGCACGACGATCCAGCCCTTCGTAATGTCACCTACCGAATCAGTGATGGACGATTTTGTCTGATCGACTTCGAGTTCGCTACTCTTCTTGCGTCCGTATCTCCTTCGGAGGCGCAACCTTGAATTCTCAAGTGCCACACCTGCGCTGGTCCGGTCAGAGTGACACTGGGAGATTTCGTTCTAACAACGAAGATTCCTTTCTAGGGTTGCAATTTAATTCCCATGAACTGATCCGTTTAGGTCGGTTTGGCGAAGGATCTCTGCTCGATTCAGACAAGGTTTTTGCGGTCAGCGATGGAATGGGCGGTGCTCAAGCTGGGGAATTTGCCAGCAACATCGCTCTTGAAAAAATCACCACTCTTTTGCCACGGGCTTTCCAGCGAACTTCCTGCCGGTTACCTGTCGACTTCGCTGAAATCTTTAACGATTTGTTTCAGCAAATTCACCGTGCTTTAGTTCATTTAGGTCAGTGTTATGAAGAATGTCGAGGCATGGAAACCACGCTCAGCCTTTGTTGGTTTACGCCGCACTTGGCGTACTTTGCTCATATCGGAGATAGCCGGATTTATCACTGGTCCGCCGCAAAAGGCAAGTTGCAGCAGATGACCGAAGACGACACCCATGTTGGATGGCTTCTTCGCAACCAAAAAATCACCGAATGGGAAGCACGCGTTCATCCTGGTAAAAATGTCCTTCAAAAGGCTCTGGGCGCCGGCAACCTTTACGTGACTCCTCAGGTGGGAGCCTTTGCTCTGAATCCAGGCGACCGCATCCTTCTTTGTACGGACGGCCTTTGCGAAGGTCTTTATGATACAGCCTTACTAGAGGCGCTTCTGAGTCCTGTGGGTGCTGGTTGCGGCAAGCAAATGGTCGATGCGTCGGTGGCCCAAAGCGGACGCGATAATACGACGGCTATGATTATCGAGGTGCTTTGAAGTCAAAGTAACCCCGGATTTGATCGGGTAGAAATCGCAATCGGGTAGGAGGCGGGAGTTGCCCCCCGCCGTCCTCCCACACCACCGGACGTACGGTTCCGTATCCGGCGGTTCATGAAGACCGAAGCGATCGCTTCAGAGTGTACCAGTTAACTTCCTCCATCAATGAGATCAGTCCAAGTTTGCGG
>CAMDGV010000014.1 GCA_945898055.1 Akkermansia muciniphila
GCAGCGACCAGCCCTGGAAACAAGTCGCTACTTTCATCGTCTGGCATTCCCCACAATAAGTCTGCCTACGAAAAAAATCGCTCAAAATTCAGGGATTTGAACTCGCACCTGATTCCTAGGCTTTACCCCCATTCTTCTGAGGTCTGAAGATAGGGAGGCTACTGGACTTAGGCCGGCGCTGGAACCGGAAGGCTTCACCTTAATGGAAGCGTTGAGCACACCCTCCTTCTGGATTGTTGGACTCTCGAGTGCCCTCTATTTATTGGTCGCTTCGGGCATTGGCCTTTTTAACGAGCGAATCCTTGCTGAACTCGGATTTGATCGATCGGTCTACGTTCAAACACTCATCCTTTCGGCTTTATCAGCTCTTGCCGGGAATTTCTTGAGTGGTTGGTGGGTGGGCCGTGGTTCGGTCCCTCGGCTGCTAGCCTTGTCGATGGCATTGCTTGCGGTGGGCCTATTATCCTTGCCGCATTTGCATCATTTAGGTGCCGTTTATGCGCAGGCGATTTTGATGGGGATTGCCGGAGGTTTTGTCACTGTCGTATTTTTCTCGTTTTGGAGCCGAGAATATGGACGTCGACAACTCGGGCGTATCCAAGGAATGGCTCAGGCTCTAACAGTTGTGGGTTCAGCAGTGGGTCCCTTGGCGCTCGCCAAATGTCACACTGCCTTTGGGTCACACACCCCGGTCTTTAGGATCCTCGCTGCCGCGGTGTTATTGATGGCCTTGCTGGCCGCTTGGATGCCTGCGATCCGACGTAAAAGTCACTAATGTAAAGGGCTTGCTGCTTTCTTTGAAGCGACATGAAAGGTCGGAGGTAACAACTCTCGAACAGTGGCGTGAATCAACTCTTCAGATGCGGGCTGGAGTTGCTGCGGTTGGTCGTAATACCAGAGGGACGATTCTGCTTCGTAGCCGCCTTCGCTTAAAATGCGTTTCGACGGAATATAACAGGGCACATCATTGGCGTAAGCGTTGATCCAAAGACGTTCAGAATCTAAGTCGTGTTTGAGACGTAGACCGTAGTCCACCACCACTTCCCCCCCGAGGAACACGAGTGCGAGCTGATCGCCAAAGCTCCAAGTCTGGATTGGATACGGTAAAGAATTCGGCAGAAGAGTGCCTTGTTCGAGTCGTGCGAGCCATTTACGGGCGTGATAACCAACAATCCCAAGTTGTTTGGCACGGACTTGCCACTGGGCGCGAGTGAAATGGGGTTGAAAGGGGAGTTGAATTATTTTGAGACGGCAGGCTGGTTTGCTTGTCACTGATTTGAGAGGCAGGGCCAGCAATCGGTTCGCTTCACGAGCAAGAACTTCACCGTGTAAATTCACCCACTCAATCGAACCACGAGGCTCTGGATTGGCGTCTGCGCCTGTGCCAATTGCGACCAAAGCAACACATCCAGGATGATCCCGTTCCAAGGCTTGGGCAGCGACGCCAGCCCAATCGCCATGAACTCCGTTTAGATCTCCACTCAAGGTGGTGCAATGACAGGCGTAGCTGGTAAAGACCGCACGAATCTGCCCATTGACTCCGGTAACACGAAGCACAGGTAGAGAATGATCGACCGGTCCTTGGGCAGTGCGACGGTTCTTCGCAAAGCCGACGGTACCCTGACCCCAATCCAACTTTGCGGGTCTACGATCCTGCATAGCAGCGACGGCCACTTCCTCTAACCGACCGATAAGAAAATCGGTGTACAACGCAATTTGAGCCACATCGTCGCTTGTCAGGTCAGCCGCAAAAATGTTGGGTGCAGCCCCCTTCAAACACGGCGCACTGTGGGTGTGGGTGACACTTAAAGTGATGGCTTCGGGGGCCAGCGCCAGTCGCCGAACCAACCGAGCACGAACCTCTTCAGTAACAGCCCTAGGAAGGATACAATTATCGATGGTTAGGAGGAGCGCGGCGTTTTGGCCACTACCGATGAGCAGTGCCCGTGCATGAATTCGCTGGAGAATAGAGGTCGGGGCAGCCAATTGAGCCCGAGCCGCGTAGCCCATGAGCCGAACGGCGTTCGTCGGTGAAATGTCGACTCGAGCCACCCCGACTGGGATGAGTCCAGTCCTCGACGGAGGGCCGAGACACCCAGTAAGCGAAAGAAGAAGGACCCAGGCGATAACTCTGGGAAAAACAGACGATTTCATTGGAGAGCGCTTAGTTTGACCTAGGGCCGGTTCCTTAGGAAAGTCTCCTTTAAGAAATTTAAGCCCAGTCAGAAAATGGTTTCTGCCAAAACGGAGTCACGCGGAGGTCTCGCCCTGAGCCGCTGTTGTGGCTTTCATGACCCCCTATGTCGATCACTTCTTCGTGGTGGCTGCCTCTACTTCTCCTCCTTGTGAGCAATGTCTTTATGACCTTTGCTTGGTATGGCCATCTGAAAAACAAAGGGATTGCCCTTTGGTAGGCAATTCTCGTCAGTTGGGGAATCGCCTTTTTTGAGTACCTCATTATGGTGCCAGCGAACCGATGGGGCAGTTCGCTTTACACCCCCTATCAACTTAAAATTATACAAGAGGTAATCACCCTTACTGTCTTCGCGATATTTGCCTTTTTTTATTTCGGTACAAAACCTCAATGGAACCATATCGCCGCGTTTTTTTGTATTTTAGCCGCAGTGGTTCTCACTTTTATACCTCTCGGGAAGTGAGAAAGAGTCCGAGCCTAAGCTCAGCTCATTACCCCAGTTTGCTGACTCACGAAGAGGCCGATGACGTCTGAGTTTCTTGAGCCTAGTAACCGAAATTTGCCTTTGAAAATTTATTACATATTCAAGCGTGACTCTTCTGCCGTATCCCTGTCCAAGTGCTGTGTCGATGATGACAGAGAGAGCCTCTAATGACTGTGCTCCTGTGGAAACTCCCCAGGAGCTCGTGCTGGAAATGACTCTCGAATTTGAAACAGTTTATGCCGAGCATTCGCGTCAGATCTTCTATTTAGCTCTTCGCCTTTTGGGCGATGCCGCTTTGGCTGAAGACGCCGCGCATGATGTTTTTGTAAAAGCATTCCGAAATTTTACCGGCTTTCGTGGCAGCGCAGATTGCCGCACTTGGCTCTATAAAATAACTATTAACCACTGCTCGAATCTTCGCAAAAGATGGTCGGCTCGTCATATTCATATCGCCGCCGAAGATGCCGTGTTCGATCAGTACGCATCCCTCGACTCAACCCCTCTTCAGAACTTGGAACTTAAGGAATTAGGGGAACGCACTCAAAAAACACTCGATGGGCTGCCTACCGAATATAAGCTGTTACTTCTTCTGGTTGGGGATCAGGACTTGTCCTACGAACAAATTGGTACTTTAACCCAACAAACGGCCGCTGCCGTTCGCGGAAAGTTATATCGAGCACGGCGGGCCTTTTCTATCGCCTTTGCAAGATCTGCTTAATCCTCGTTTTACTATGAACTCCCAAAAAAAACACCTGAGGCAGACCGTCCATCCAATCGGGAGCCAAGAGATTCAGGAGACCTTAGGCTCGGCTAAGGCCCTTGATTTCGCAACGCCTGAGGCCCTGCTCCAGTTTGACCGATCGATAACCACGACTCCCGTCGCATTGCGCCATCGAATTGTGGAAACTTTAACCCAAACGCCGAAGAGCAATTCAATTCCATGGTGGAAACGCCTCTTTTGAACGCGACCCAAAATTTTAAACTCGCGCGAAATCGATCTGCTTTGGCCGCCGGTCGAGCGGCCGAGGCACGGACTCATTTAAAGGCCTGTTATCTTTGCGCTCACCGTTGTGGAGTGAATCGTCTCGAGGGACATCAAGGGCCGTGTCATGCCGGCCCAATAGGGCGTGTCTTCCATTCCCAAATTGAGGTCGGCGACGAAGCAACGCTGGCCCCAGTCTTTGCTCTGGCTTTCAGCGGTTGCGATTTGCGTTGTGACTTCTGCAATACCGGACGCGAAAGCTGGGACGCAACTGCGGGCGAATCACCCGATCTACGCTCTTCCGGTGCGCTAATGGGTCGACTGCAACGTGCCGCTGCCGCTGGCACAGTTCGCAGCGTCATGATTCTGGGTGGCGAACCCACAATTCATCTCCCTTCAGCACTGGAATTAGTCGCCTGTATTCCAGAGAATCTGCCGGTTGTTTGGAAGACAAATGGCCACGGAACCGCTGAATCAAATGCGTTACTGGATGGCGTCTTTGATACTTGGGTCGTCGATCTTAAATTTGGCAATAACGACTGCGCCCAACGCATCGCTCGGGTCGCCGATTACACCCAGACGTTGCACTCCAATCTCCGTTGGGCTGCATCAAGGACGCGCCTCATCATTCGTCATTTGCTCATGCCAGGACATTTGGAATGTTGCTGGCACCCGGTGGCCACATGGATTGCCGCAAATCTACCCGGAATTGAGGTCAGTCTGCGGTCTGGTTTCTGGCCGGGTTGGTTTAGTTCGCGCCATCCAGAACTCCGTCGCACCGGATCGATTGGCGAAGAACGCGACGCCCGCCAAATCGGAATCAACCTCGGACTTCATCTCATCCCATGACCTCTGAATCGACCCCTCGGTTAACCACCAATGATCCGCTAAAACTCACGCCTTCTTTTGTTGATGAGGGCGATAAAGTCGGCGCTGAAAGCGAATTATTGATCCTGTCGGACGGCCGAATTTTAGCCCACTATTTGACCCCAGAACTTTCCGACGTCATTCAGGCTGCTTTGAACCCGAGCGACACATCTAAAGATTCCACAGTATGAACGCTCAATCTTTTGCCACTGAACTCGAGATTCTCATCCGTGCTCGGTACCCACTCATTTACATTCAGACCACCGAGGAACTCCGGATTCTTCCCCTTATTCTGGAAATCGCCTCGCGTCGCGGAAAGAAGGCGTTTGAATGGTCCTATTCTACTGGGATCGTTCCAGCTGGGAGTAACCTTCAAAGCCAGAAAGGGCGATCAGTTGCCACCAAGGATCCACTAGCAGCCTTGGATCAAGTGATGGACCAAGTTGAGCCTGCGCTTTTTCTATTCAAAGACTTTCACCCCTTTCTAGCGCGATCGAATTTTGCGGTGATTCGCAAGCTCAAGGACATTGCTCTGCACCTGAAGAACAGTTTTAAAACAGTGATTCTGGTCTCGCCGATGCTCGAGATTCCTGTCGAATTGGATAAGGAAATTACCGTCCTCAATTTTCCTCTACCAACCAAGCAGGATCTGGGACTGCTGCTCGATCGGATCTTGGAAGATGTTCGGTTAGTCAAGGAACTCCAGATCGATTTAGACCCAGCGGGACGTGATCGATTGTTGCAGGCCGCATTGGGCTTGACCCTAGGCGAGGCGGAAAATGTCTTCGCAAAAATTATCGTCAAAGATGCCTGTCTCAGCGGTCACGACGTGAACCAAGTTTTCGCTGAAAAACAGCAAATTATTCGGAAGAGCGGGTTACTCGAGTACTATGCTACCAACGATAACTTTGAAAATGTTGGTGGCTTGACCATCCTCAAAGACTGGTTAGTAAAACGATCGTGCGCTTTCTCCGAAGAAGCGCGTCTTTTTGGATTACCTTTTCCCAAAGGCGTCCTGCTCCTCGGGGTGCAAGGCTGCGGGAAAAGTCTGTGTGCCAAAGCCATCTCCAGCCTGTGGCAATTACCTCTCCTTCGCTTCGATATGGGGCGCATGTTTGGAAGTTTAGTGGGTTCATCTGAAGAGAATGTCCGGCGGGCGATTGCCGTTGCCGAATCGGTGGCGCCGGCCGTGTTATGGGTGGACGAAATTGATAAAGCCTTCTCGGGATCTCAAGGCAGCGGTTCGAGCGACGGTGGCACCGCAGCGCGGGTGTTTGGCACCTTCCTGACTTGGCTCAGCGAAAAGACAGCCCCCGTCTTTGTAATCGCGACCGCAAATGATATTTCCCATCTGCCACCAGAACTTCTTCGCAAAGGGCGTCTGGATGAAATCTTCTTTGTCGATCTTCCTGGGGAACCTGAACGGGCGGATATTTTCAAAGTTCACATCGGTCGACGGGGACGTTTCCCAGAGAACTTCGATCTTCTGCGGTTGGCGGCTGCCTCAGCAGATTTCAGCGGTGCTGAAATTGAAGAGTCAATCAATAGTGCTTTGTACGAGGCCTTTTATTCGGGATCGGATTTGGCGACTGACCATATCCTAACTTCGATTCAGCAAACGGTTCCCTTGGCTCGCACTATGGATGAGCAAATTAACCGATTACGGAGTTGGGCCGAGGGACGGGCCCGAAATGCGAGTACTCCGCGCAGTCCGGAATTCGGAACACACCTCGTCCGTAAAGTGGAGTTCTAAAATCAAAGCTTAAAAGGAAATGAAATCTCGACGTGACGAAACCTGCCTGTCTCTGTCCATTACTGCGGAATCTTTTTAATCATGAGTGCCATCGTCATTATTACCCCTATTGTCATTGCGGCTTGGCCGGCCTTTGGATCGGCGGTTGCGGCCGCCGCCGTTTCCATGGGATTCACCGTGCTCAACGAGGGAGTCAATCAAACTCGATTAACTGAACATCAACAAGGGGGACTCACCGTTACTCTCGATGTTCCAAATAGTGCAGCGGTCACGGGCGGACTAGGTCGTGATCAACGAATTCGGATTGCTCGTGATGGGATCATCGCCGAATTTAGTCGCGATGCCCGAGGACGCGATTCGGTCTGCGTCACGGGCGAAGGCTATTCCCAAGATGCCCTCCGATCAATGGGTGAAGAGTTGGCTGGGCGAACGGTGCAACAGTACGTGCTTGCCAAGCTAAAGACCGAAATGGCTGGCCGTGGGATGGATTTGGTGGAGGAGACCGTGGGGGAAGATAATTCGGTCCGATTACGGGTGCGTCACTGGCAAAATTAAGAGACTCAATCTAAATCCTGAATTCCGTAAATTGATGAAAACCCGCGAATACGAAATCACGATCAGCCCGACTGGCGAGGTCGAAGTCCACCTCGATGGTTTCAAAGGGAAAGGATGTTTGGAAGCGATCCGTTTTTTTGAAAAGGTCATCGGTGAAACTAAAGATGTCCGTCAAACCTCGGCGTTCTATGAACCGGACGAAGATGTTCAGATTCATAACGAACAACGCCACTAATCAACGTCTGCACGGATGGATCCAAACTTCTCCAGCTATTATCCGCCACGGGCCTCGGACCGTTGGATCCCAAAAGGTTGGAGCCAAGCTCTTGATCGAATTTACCTGTGGATTAAGCGAGGTTGGCTTTTTGCCCCCGCGTCCGAGAGTCTTTCTCTCCAGAGCTTTGATTTGATTCTGGGCGCGCTCATTCCTGGCTACGGCTACTCCTTGGTCGGTCAACGACGATTGGGTCAACTAATGTTCTCAGGTTGGGTCGTCTGCGGGCTGCTTTTGGTCATCTTCTTAGCCTCGAGCTTCACTGGGTATCTCTTGATCGCAATGACATCCTGTCATGCCAATGGGGTGGGAACTTTGTGGATGCAGTGTCTCAAAGCTATAAAAAAACAAAAATTGTCATTGGCGTTTCAAATCTTAATTCCTCTCGTTTGTTTTGGGGTGTACCTAGTCCTTTTATATCAACCTGCCCTCAAAGGTTTCCAAAATACGCTCGCTTCTCCCCAACGAATAGTTCCTTTGAACAAATCGGTTTTAATCAATCCTCGTGTTGCTGCATTCGAGTTGAGGCGCGGTGATTTTATCGCCTTTCATCATGCAGAAATTCGTACGGGGAACTTTCTGCTACGGAGGGGTTTGCTGACCGGACGAGTTCTGGCTTTGCCGGGGGATCGAATCGAGTTCACCCCCCATTCAGTGAGTATAAACGGACAATCATTACGTCGGGAACCAAGTATGCCAACGGAGGGGAAAATTGTCCTCCGCGGCAAGCAGTGGTTTGTCTGGCCGACGGTCCAATTTGATGGGCTGGATCCGCTGCACTTTGCGGTAGTCGATCAGACCGCATTGATGGGGCGCGCCTACGATCGATGGTGTTTTTTCAAACAGAATTTACCATGAGCCGCTTTGGAAAACTGGAATTTGAATCCGATCAAAAGAAAGAAAAGATTGAACGCCCGATCTTAGGCGAGACGCATTGGGTTGAGGTAGCAGATCGGAGCTTTTACCAAGCTGAATTTGAACCTGCCTTACGATGGTACGCGCGGGTTCTAGAATATAATCCGGCGAATACAACCGCGTGGGCAGGACAGGTTCGTTGCCTTATCGAACTGGGAGAATATCGCGAAGCTCGACTCTGGGCCGATAAAGCACTCGAACGATTTCCTCAGAGCCCAGACCTTTTAGCTTCTAAAGCAGTTGTACTGGCTCGCCTCGGTGACCTCGATACTGCCTTGGCTTTTTCTGATGCGAGTGTCGAAGAGCGAGGTGATACGGCCTATGTGTGGCTCGCACGTGGAGATGTACTGATCGCTAGAAATGAGAAGCATTCGGATCATTGCTTTGAACGGGCGAACTCTATGCGGCCCAGCGATTGGACCATCGCTTGGTTAGGCGGTCGCATACGTTTGCACTACAAACAGTTTGCCAAGGCACTGCAACTCGCCCGAGAGGCTTGCTCCCTGGCGCCCGGTGAACTTAACCCGTGGCTCCTTTCCGGCGAATGCCAATTAGCCCTTGGTTTCACAGAACAAGCCTACAATTCTTTCACTCAAGCAGGCCAAATTCAGCCAAATTCGATCGCCGCACGCGACGGCCTTTATCGGTCGGCACAGACCGGGTTGTTCAGCCGTCTCGGTTCTTTTTTCCGTCGCCTTCTTTAGTGATGAACGCCCTTATCTCAGATTTTATCCACCCAAGGCTGAATGGACTCCTTGCCTACGCCGCTGAATTGGGAGCTTCTGATCTCCATTTGATTGCAGGGGTTCCTCCGGCATTTCGAGTGACTGGTGAGATTATTCTGGCCGATCAAGACGCCCTCTCCCAGCAAGAGTGCAATGCGATGTCTCTGTCTCTTCTAAACGAGACTCAACAGCAGAGATTGGAACAAGACTGGGAACTCTGTTTGTCGATCCGCCATGCGATTAGCGGTCGGATTCGGGTTACTTTTTATCGACGCAATGGCATCACTGAACTCAGTTGTCGCTTCTCCACGAACTACTTTCCCAGTCGCGACGAATTGGGACTGCCGGTGCGTCTTGATGAACTCACTCGTAAGCAGACTGGGCTAATCCTTATTACCGGTCCAACCGGGGCTGGTAAAACCACCACCTTCAACTACATGATCGACCGGCTCAACAGCGAGCGACGATGCAAAATCTTGACCATTGAAGACCCTATCGAACGCGTTCACGAAAATCGTCGAGCGATCGTTGTTCAACAAGAAGTGCTCACCGATGTCCGGTCTTTTAATCGCGCACTCGTCCATGCTTTACGACAGGATCCCGATGTTATTTGTGTTGGTGAAATGCGAGATCACGAGACGATTCAAACGGTTCTGACGGCAGCGGAGACGGGGCATTTAGTCTTAGCGACCTTGCATGCGCCCAATGCAGTTCATGCCATAGAACGAATCGTAGGCGTCTTCGAAGGAAGTGCGCAAAAGCAAGTTGTGCTCCAGTTAGCCAACACTCTCCAAGGGATTATTTCGCAAGATTTACTCCCCAGCATTGATCGGTCACGCCGGGTCTTGGCCTATGAGCTTCTAATGGTCTCGCAAGCCTGTCGGGCGATTATTCGGGAGAACAATTTACATCAATTGCCGACAGCCATGCAGTTGAGTGCTCGCGAGGGCACGGTCCTGATGGACAACTGTCTTCATGATCTTTATTCACGGGCTATTATTAGCTACGATACTGCGATTTCTCGGGCGCGTGATCCCGAGCGATTTCAATCAGCGGGACTGTCGTAAGTTGTCTCCTTTCCTCGTAGATTTAGATGCTGAAGAGTCGCTGAATCCATCCGCCCTTCAATAGATCCAAAGGGCCGTGACAAAACCGGGCTTTCCGCCTGTTCTTTGGCAATTCGCCCACGCTAGAATCCGTGCGTTCTGATGGGGAGCCGGATGGAAACCTCCGATCGAGAGCGCGTTGTGCGTGGATCCTTTAGAGTGTGGCCGGACTGATCCCTCGAAACAGTTCCCGCTGTCGTGAACTGTGTTTGCCCTGAAGCCCTTGGTAATGGGGTAACCACAACGGCAACGCCGGTGCCAAGCGTTTTCCGCAAGGCTGCTCGGCGAGCTAGGCCAGGGGGTCGTATCACCCAGCAGTTTGATCGCCTACTTGCGCTCGTAACCCTAGTCTTCGTTTAACCATCAATCAGAGGAGAACGTCCAAGCACCGGTTTTCTGATCGCGTGTTAAGGAAAGAATTCAAGGTTGAATCTCGACTGGTCGGCGAGGTGAAAATGAATATCCTTCGCTTCAATTCGCCGCTGAGACAGGTTTAGGATATTCCGCTTAACTCATCCAGATTGAGGGTTCTGATTGTGTTGTCCTTCGAGGCCGTGACGACCGCGTTATAGCACAGTCCAAGAAGGTGGGGGTGAAGTGAAAACCCCTAAGTTTGTCCCTGTTCTGTGTCTGTTCATCACGAGGTTTTTTTAAATTTAAATGAATTTTCCGACCGTCCGCGCTGCGCCTTCGATTCAAAAAAGGGAAAACGACCTAATGACCTTGAGCGAGAGAAGCTAGAGCGGCCTCGCCCATGAGTTGAACTGGCTGCTTTACCCTCCGCGTCAAAAAAGCAAATTACTATCAGTAACTACAACCGCTACGGGGGTGGCGGCCTCAGCTTTGGTCCGGTGGGGCTCAAAGGTACGTCCAGCGGAGGCTCCTACGGGAAATGGGTCCTTGCTTCGGAGACCCGCTATTTCTATGACGGCATGCGGGTGATTCAGGAACGGAATGTTCAACGACAATTATTCTTCCCCCTGGGAATACTAATCGTCGTTGTACAACGGAACATCAACGGGGTTCCGACGGTGGCCTACACGCGAGGTCCGGACCTGAGCGGCACCCTGGAAGGAGCCGGGGGCATCGGCGGGCTTCTGGCCCGCAGCGAGTGGGATGGCAGCGCTTGGCGCAGGCACGCCTTCTACCACTCCGACGGCGTCGGCAACGTGACGGCGCTGGCCGTGCCCAACGGTAACGACATCGCGCTGGCAGGCAGTTACCGCTACGACCCGTTCGGCCGGCTGATCGGCACCCCCACCGACCTGGCCGCCCGCAACACCCAACGCTTCAGCAGCAAAGACTGGCACAACCCCAGCGGATTCTACTACTTCGGCTACCGCTTCTATGATCCCGCCACCCAAAGGTGGTTGAATCGGGATCCGATTGGGGAGGAGGGTGGGGTGAATTTGTATGGGTATGTTAAAAATGATCCGATCAACGGAATTGACCCGTTAGGACTCAGCAGCATCCAAGCTCAGGTATTGGTCGCTATCGCAAAAGGTGATCTGGTAGCGCTTGAATCCTTGCTTGCGACCGGAATGCTGAGCCCAGTAGCAGCGGCACGGGTTCAGGAGGCGATCAACAGACTCAACTCACCAGCTGTACAAGCTGGTTTGGATAAGGCTTGCAAGGTCGCAAGGACGCCAGCGCAAATTGGCGGCGAACTATCAAAACTCATTTCTCAACCACAAAGGAAATTGATTCATGATTTTTTTGGAGCAGGTTTAGAGGGTGCAGAATCGGCATTCCAGAATCTCGCTAAGGGTGGTAACCTTCCTCAAGGGTTGACCCAAGAAACCTTGGAGACTTATCGGAAAATTGCTCAAAATGCGATTAACGGTGGGATTGACATAATCGGAACACAAGCCGCAAGGCTCAAGGCGATTGAAGAGGCTTTGAAGAAATTTCAATGAACAAGTTGCTCGTAATCATAAATAGCCCCCCCACTTTTGCGTTCATAGATAAAAGCATTGATCGCGATTGGAGGGATAGCGGCCTTGGCGACTGGCTTGGTTTTTATGACGTTTTGCGAAATGAGTCTGGCCACCCGCAAGGGGTCCGATTTTGGCCATTTGAGGATGCTGCGAAGCTTATCTCGCGACTTGAGGCATCATCAAACGTGAGGTTTGGAGACGCTGGCAACTCAATCTGCTTATTGTTTAGGCCAGATGCTGAGTGGGTTGAGTCCAGATCAGGAGACCAATGGATGGAAGAGGCTAGGCTATTGCTCGGGCCGAGTGGATCACTGGCCCTGCTGTTCGGGTTCGACGTAATGCCGATGGACGAACGAAGAAGGCTTGAATTGGCTTTGCCTTCGTGAATTTTTCGGATGTTTGAACTACTAACCGCCCGTTGTACCGCCAAAATGTGTAGAAGAATCTAGCGACGCTGAGGCCGTAAAAGGGTCAGTTCTTGATATTGATAGGTATATCGCCCAAAGCCACTCTCCCGGCCTAGCCCGCAAATTGAGAGTCGAGTTTGCTGGCGCACATCATGAATGGTGGTGACAGGCGCGAATTGATCTTCATGGATGATGCGGATCGCCAGCGCTTCGTTGACGCGCTGGGCGAGGCTTGCGCCAAGGCGGCGCCGGGTCACCCGGGAAGAAATCAAGGGCTCGTCCGGGCAATAGGTCCTTGCTTCGGAGACCCGCTATGTCTATGACGGCATGCGGGTGATTCAGGAACGGAACATCAACGGGGTTCCGACGGTGGCCTACACGCGAGGTCCGGACCTGAGCGGCACCCTGAAAGGGGCCGGGGGCATCGGCGGGCTGCTGGCGCGCAGCGAGTGGGACGGCAGCGCTTGGAGCAGGCACGCCTTCTACCACTCCGACGGCGTCGGCAACGTGACGGCGCTGGCCGTGCCCAACGGTAACGACATCGCGCTGGCGGGCAGTTACCGCTACGACCCGTTCGGCCGTCTGATCGGCACCCCCACCGACCTGGCCGCCCGCAACACCCAACGCTTCAGCAGCAAGGACTGGCACAACCCCAGCGGATTCTACTACTTCGGCTACCGCTTCTATGATCCCGCCACCCAGAGGTGGTTGAATCGGGATCCGATTGGGGAGGCCGACGGCCCGAACCTCTACGCCTACGTTCGCAACCGGGCTTTTAAATGAATTTTCCGACCGTCCGCGCCGCGCCTTCGATTCAAAAAAAGGGAAAACGACCTAATGACCTTGAGCAAGAGAAGCTAGAGCGGCCTCGCCCATGAGTTGAACTGGCTGCTTTACCCTCCCCGTCAAAAAAGCAAATTACTATCAGTGAATAACATCAACCCCGAAAAGTTCTCTGGGAGGATCCAAACTGAAGAGAATGGGGGATTTTCGAAGAGTGGTAGCGCGCACGGGAATTGAACCCGTCTTTCAGCCTTGAGAGGGCCGTGTCCTGCCGATAGACGAGCACGCCATCGAAGTCTCTATAAGAATCGAAAGATGAGCGCCGTGTCAAACTGAGATTCGAGATCCATTCCAGTTCTTCGTGACTGCCTCAAGCTCAGTTTAGTCAAGACCGGTGAGATCAGAACGGTTTTTTCATTGGAATTAGTTACCTATCAATGGAACGAGTGATCAGATTTAGAAAGGTCCGAGGGTCAAAGTAGTTTTCTTTACCTCAGTCTATCGATGTCCCTTAGCGTCCAAAGTCTGAGGCGAGCGGTTTTCAATGCCCCAGCGCTGTTGCTCAAGCTTCAACCCTTGCGACCCGCTCAGTTGGCCTTGCGCTGGCGAGGCGACCAGCCAAGTCTGAATCAGTTGCCCTTGATCCTCAATTTGGCGATCCGCCCGTCCTCAGTCCGTTCGGTTCGATCGTCTTGGCTACAATCTATTGGGCGAAGTTCCATTTGACGTCGCCGGGGAAGGGGGAATCTGGGCCAGTGAGTTCGGAGTAGAGGGGATGTTGATTTGGGTCTTTGAGGTGAATTTGGGCCATGAGTGGGAAAGAGGTGACGAATTGGGACGTGGCGAAGGTTTTGATTTCGGGGTTGGAGGCGGATTCTTGGGCGCCGTCGTTCAATAGTATTCAGCGGTCGCCGTTGATCCCAAAGCCGACTCGAACCGAGCGCTGATCTGGAATTCGAAAAAGCCCATCAGGAAACAGGTTGGTCGACGGTAAATCCAGTGATCGAAGGCGGAGTTCAGAAGTTTGGTTTGCTGGATCAGCAATGGAGAGCAGGGAATTCTGCCGGCGAGGTAAAGAGGGCGGGATCGACGCAGCCACAGGGGCCTCAGAACTTCCCAACTCAACTAAGGTTCCCATAGGACTAGCCACTTGGGGTGTCCAAAAAAAAGAGAAGCAAAGTGTTGCAACCGCGAGCCCAGCCACCGTTACGGCAGACATCCGCACAAGTCCATCCCAACCCAACTTAATCCCCGACTCGCTCTTCAACCAAGACGCCCCCAACCACCGTGAAACCCAAGACAACCCATCGACTCGGGCTTTGTCTTGCTCAAGGGATTTTACTCGGGTCATTACCTCCCGGGTAAAGGTTCGAAAATACCCCGGTGGAGGTTGCTCATTTCGCTTCATGCGAAGCAGTGACCGCAGAGCCTTGAAGTCGTTTTCACTCATATTTTAACTCTTCAAACTAAACTAATTAGTCAACAAAATCGCCCAGAAAAACCTGAAGTTGCTGGCGAGCATAAAATAGCCGAGACCGAACTGTTCCGACATTTATCTTCAACAGCGAGGCAATCTGGTCATGGGGCATCCCCTGAATATCGTGAAGGGTCACCACCAAGCGGTGTTCCTCTGATAATTTTAAAAAAGCGTCGTTGAGTCGGCGTTGAAGTTCGGCCAAACGAGCGTCTCGATGGGGCGTCCTATAGGAAACTAACTCAACCAAAGCCGGGTCATTCTCCGCCTGAATGTCCAAATCATTAAGACTGATATGAACACTCCGATTCCGTCGACTTTTGAGATGATTTAAGCACGTATTGACGGCAATTCGGTAAATCCAAGTGTAAAAACTTGAGTCCGCCTTGAATCCACGAAGTGCCTGCCATGCTTTGACAAAGGAATCCTGAGCAAGATCATTGGCGTCGTCATGATTGGAGCTCATGTGATAGCAGAGCCCGTAAATCTGCTCCTGATGCTTGCCAACCAAGGCGTCGTAAGCCTTCAAATCACCCGCCTGAGCTTGCCTCACCAAACGCCGCGACTCTTCTGCCTCCTCTGTCTTGGACAAGGAGTGGACCAACGCCACCGAGTCAACGGGTGCTTCCATTAGTAACGCTAAACTCACAACGGTCTAACCGGCGAGTAACGCGGTTTGTCGGGCAAGAAAACCGTTCAAGGCCAACAATGCATCTATCTCAGGTCCGGGCTTGATTTCGGACAACGCCGATTCAGCAGCGTTCAAAAATTCTGCAATCACCCGACGCGACTCGTTAAGCGCCCCACACTGTTCTAGTTTTAAACGAATTTCTTGAAATTTTGCGGGCTCCCAAGAGTTTAGCGAGGCGATCAATTCTTCTCGTTCTCTGCTTTCGCATTGCTCAAGGCAAACAATCAAGGGAAGGGTGACCTTACCACTCGAAAGATCTGTTCCCAAGGACTTGCCAACGACGGATTCTGCGCCGAAAAGGTCCAAGCAATCATCGTAGATCTGGTAGGCTGTTCCTAAGGCTAACCCGTAGCGCCGAAGTGCCCCGATCTCCGCTGAGGTCCCTCCCGAAAGACGCGACCCTAAATCACAGGCTAAAGCAAATAATTCGGCGGTCTTCATCTCAATGACCTTAAAATAATCAGGTCGATCTAGACTCCAGCGCCGCCGCCGATGGCTCTGAAGGATTTCTCCAGCACAGACGCGTTCACTACTCGTTGCCACAAGTTTACAAATCTCAGTGGAGGAAAGGCCTGATGCCAATTTCAGTGCATGAGCAAAAAGGCAATCACCTAACAAAACAGCCACCCCATTGCCCCAGCGATTCGCGAGCGTGGGACGACGGCGGCGCACCAAGGCCTCGTCCATAATATCATCATGCACCAAAGTCGCTAGATGGATCATCTCGATGATCGCAGCGATGGTGACCGATTCTTCGGTGACTTCACCCACCGAACCCCCACACAAGGCGACCAAAGTCGGACGCAATTGCTTCCCTTGGTTCTCCAACGCATACCGGGCATATTCCTGAATTTCTGATTCAAACTCGATGACCTGATCCTCAAGACGAAGAGCAACACGTTCGAGAAAGTCGCGAACCGGGGCAACAACAGGATCCCAATCGCTAGAGATCAGTTCAAGCGGCGCACTAGAAGGCATGGTGGGCAAAGCCGGCATCAATCACCCTCAGACTATGGCATCACTCCGTAAAGGGTCAAACTCCTCCTCAGTTTCTCGACCGGAATTCACCGACAGTCCCAAGTGTTACTCTGGTTAAAACATACAAAATAACCGCTTTTCACTCGAGATTAGTCTGGGGACCTCTGGGTCACCATCCCCCTTTTTGAATAAATCACTGATCGAGAGTGTAGACCCTTCCAAAAAAATATGGGAAGACTAACCTCTGATGTCCGCCTACGACACTTTTGTTTGCTCGGCTAGAAACCAATTCGATCGCGTCGCCGAAAGTCAACGTGCTGTTATCATCACAGCTGGAGAATGGGTCGCCGAGGCTCTTGCCGCGGATGGCTTTTTGTTTGCCTTCGGTACCGGCCATTCCCACATGGTTGCTGAAGAAATCTTCTACAGAGCTGGTCATCTAGCACGCGCTATCCCAATTCTCGAGGAAACCCTGATGATGCATCTTCATGCCGTCGAGGCGACTCATCTCGAACGAAAAACTGGCCTCGCAAAGCAAATCTTAGACGGTTATCCGACTAAATCTGGGGATGTTCTGGTGGTTGCTTCCAATGGCGGGCGCAATGCTGTTCCAATCGAAATGGTTCTCGAAGCTAAGGCACGCGGAATTCGCACCGTTGCGATTACCAACGTCGACCAGAGTTTCCGTTGGCCATCACGTCATGCCTCCGGTAAACGGCTCGCAGAAGTCGCCGATCTCACCATCGACAATTGTGGCGTCGACGGCGATGCCGCAGTTTCCCTGAGCGGCTTCCCTCATCGTGTAGGCCCCCCCTCGACAATCACCGGTATCCTAATTATAAATCTGATTGTCATTCATGCGATTGATCTCCTCGTCCAAAGGGGCGTGGATCCTGAGGTTTATATCAGTAGCAATACCAACGGCGATAATCACAACGATCGTCTTTTAGAAAAATACAAGTCGCAGATTCGACACCTGTAACGGTCTCTATATCATCGGACTTATTGTTCCCTTATGAATCTGGTTTTTTCCACGCTGCTCGTCGCCTTAGCAACCTCCTCAATCCTCGCCGCGGTCTCAAAGGAAGATTGGTCCCAATGGCGTGGGCCAACTCTCAACGGATCCAGTCGAGCCCGAGATCTGCCTGCCCTCCTTGACCCATCCTCTTTGAGTTGGACCGCGCCGCTCCCCGGAAAAGCCGGATCAACTCCGATCGTTTCCGGTGACCGAGTCTTTGTCACTTCGCCAGATGATCAGAAAAACTTACTATTGCTCTGCCTAGACCGAAAGTCTGGCCGCGAATTATGGAGGCAGACTGTGGGCGTCGGAGACAAAGAAGTTGGACGTAATAACATGTGCGCTCCTTCTCCGATTACCGATGGGCACCGTGTTTACACACTTTTTGGCACCGGGGATTTTGCGGCATTCGATCTCGACGGGAAACCTCTCTGGAATCGTAACCTCGGCAAAGACTTTGGCTCCTTCGCCGTTATGTGGATTTTCGGTTCCAGCCCTCTTCTCCACGAGGGCCGCCTTTACCTACAGGTCTTGCAACGCGATGAAATGCCCCCTGATTACCCGCGGTTCGATGGCAAATCAAAACGCGATTCCTTCCTCCTCTGTCTCGATGCAAAGTCAGGGAAAGATCTGTGGCGTCATATTCGAAAGACCGATTCCACTAAAGAAAGTAGCGAATCTTATGCCACGCCGATTCCATTTCAGGGGCCTAACGGATTGGAATTAATTGTCGTCGGTGGTGATTATCTTTCGGGTCATAAATTTCGGGATGGCTCAGAACTGTGGCGCGCGCGGCTCTATGAAAAGCGGGACGATTGGTACCGTATCGTGACTTCTCCAGTGATCGCCGCTGGTCGTATTCTCGCCTCAGGTCCCAAAGGCCAACCCGTGGTCGCTTTCCGAGGTGGAGGAAAGGGCGACGTGACCACCTCCCACCGTGACTGGGAATTCCGAGACGCGCCGACTGATTGGAGCACCCCTTGCGTCCTTAACGGGGCCCTCTTTGTGCTCGACGGCCAGAAACGGCGGATCACGCGGATTAATCCGGAAACGGGTGCTCCGGTCTGGTCAGGAAAGATTCCCGGTGCCAGCCCTATTTGGGGCTCCCTCTCCGGTGGCGAGGGTAAACTCTATTGTCATGATGAGAACGGGACGGTCTACGCTCTCTCTGCGGGGGATAAATTCGAAGTCCTCTCCAGTCACTTCTTCGCAGGGGAAGCCCCTTGCAAGGGCAGTATCGCTCTCGCGAATGGCCAGATCCTGGTACGGACAGCCAAAGCCCTTCATGCCTTTGGACAGGTCAAACTCAGAGCCAAGTGACCCCTCTCTCCCTGCCTCAAATCCGAGTTCTCTTTAGCCCTGCCGAGTTTCTGCAACTCCACGGTCAAGATCTCTCCCGGACCACCTGTGTGGTCTTCGATGTCCTGAGAGCGACCTCCACTTTGCTCGAAGCTCTTCATCAAGGAGCCAGAGGAATCTGGCCCGCCGAAACGATCGAAGAGGCGCTCGCCTTGAAACAATCTAATCCTCATTGCCTGCTCGCCGGTGAACGCGAAGGGTTGCGAATCACCGCTGCCCAGAGCGGTGGAGTTGACTTTGACCTCGGAAATTCTCCTCTGGAATTCACCGCCTCAGTCGTCGCGGATCGGGAGATTATTATGACCACAACGAACGGAACCCGAGCGCTCTCTGCCTGTCGGGGTGCTGCGGAGATTCTCGCTGCTTCTTTCAGTAATATCGGAGCTGTTGCGGCTTACTTAACTCTCAATCCACCCTCTCAACTTCTCTTAATTTGTAGTGGAACGTTAGAAAATGCCTCCTTCGAAGACGCCCTTGGAGCCGGCGCATTAGTCGATCGACTTTGGCCTCTTTACGGAGATCCAGTTAAAGCGCGCCCGGATGACTCCGCAGCTATCGTCCGTAGCCTCTTCCAGCATCACCAATCGAACCTTCTGGCTTCAGCGCGTCTTGCTCGTAATGGCCGACGATTATTGGCTGTCCCTCAACTAGCTCCTGATCTTCCCCTCTGCATGGATTTAGATCGACTCAACCTCGTTGCACGGGTCGATTCAGACGGAATCTTACGCGTCATTGATTCCCAATCTGAGAATTAACCGAGTTTCACTTTGACCTGACGAGGAACCGTCTCTACCCAGAACCGTTGGGGTATAAGTGCAAAGAATAGGTGAGTGGAGAAGGATTACCTCGACTCAACGGCGCCGGGTTGATCCACAAAAATAACCTTTTCCGATCCGCATTCCCTTGGTCTTACGCTCAGACAATGGCCCCAGTTTCGCTTCGTCAAATAAGGCGGTGTACGTGTAATTAAAGCCGGCTAATTTAACCCGTTCCACTTTTCTAGAAATAAACCGCTCAATGGCCGCAACCTGAGGAGCCTCGCCCGCACAAAACAAAGTGAAAGCATCTCCTAAAGCTTGGGCTCGCCCGGTCCGACCAATCCGATGCACATAATCTTCAGGATGCTCCGGCACATTGTAATTAATGACGTGCGAGACCTCAGCTATATCCAGACCGCGCGCGGCAATATCAGTAGCCACTAATACCTCGTATTCCCCGGATTTAAACCCATTTAACGCCTGCTCTCGTTCCTTTTGCGAACGATCTGAATGGATGACCGCTGCTTTGTGATTGTGACGTTTCAACAAAGATTCCACCGAATCTGCATCCCGGCGCGTCCGGCAAAAAACGATGGCACTCTCCCAGTGAATCTCAGTCAAAATAGCCAGTAAAAGTGGCTGTTTCTGCAATTCAGCGACCGGATATAAAACATGCTTTACGGTTTCAGCCACCGAGCGCCGCGCTCCAATCTCAATGGTCACCGGATCCTTCATCGCCCAAGTAATCAAGGTCTCAATAGCCGGCGGGATCGTCGCCGAAAACAAAGAGGTCTGCCGTTCCTTGGCACACTTTAATAAAATCCGGCGGACGTCTGGCAGAAAGCCCATGTCCAACATCCGATCAGCCTCGTCGAGCACCAGAAATTTTACTCGCCCGAGATCAATTGCACCCTCGCCCATATGGTCCAGAAGGCGACCGGGGGTCGCGACAATTACATCCATCCCCGCTTTCAGATCGTCACGCTGCTTGCCGTAACCCACTCCGCCATAAATTAAACCCACTCGCAGTGGCGTGAATTTAGCGTACTTTACAAAATTCTCATGGGTCTGAACTGCCAATTCTCGGGTTGGCTCGAGCACAAGGCACCTTGGCCCAGGGCCGTGCTGGCCGAGTTCACTCAGAATTGGGAGCGCAAAGGCTGCTGTTTTACCCGTACCGGTCTGAGCAGACCCAATCACATCCCTCCCCTCCAAAAATCTTGGAATAGCCTCAGATTGAATGGGTGTCGGCTCTTGGTAACCGAGTCCCTCGACCGCATCCAGAATGGATGGTCTCAGGCCCAGTTCAGAAAAACGCATTAGTGATGTTAGCGAAATAGAGCTTAAGTAGGAAGATGGAATTTGGAGGGTTATTGAGCACGCGTGGACTTCTCCACTCGACGGTACCAATTGTCACGTTGGACCGCCCGGTATCCCAACTCCTCAATCAATCGCTCCATGTCCGTTACCCCTAATCGAAAGGTCGCTCCAGCCGAACTCACCACGTTCTCTTCAATCATAATTGAGCCAAAATCATTCGCCCCATACTTCAAAGCCACCTGCCCAATTTCTGGCCCTTGGGTCACCCACGAACTCTGTAGATTAGTCACATTGTCCAAATAAATTCGGGCTAATGCTTGAGTCCTCAAATACGCGTGCCCGCCGACTGTCTCGGCTCTCAAGACCGTGTTTTCCGCTTGAAATGTCCAACAAATGAAAGCCGTAAAAGCCCCGCCGTTCAATCGCCCCGCTTCCAACGCTGCCGAATACTCTCTCGCTTGCTCGGCGGAGTCGCTCCCTCCCTGAATCAAACCTTTGGCGACCAAACGCTGCAAGGATCGGTCCTGTTGCGAACGTACTACTTCCAAATGCTCGATCCGGTCCGCTAAGGTCTCCACATGCCCAAACATCATCGTCGCCGTACTGGCCAAACCAAGCTCATGGGCCACATCCATCACTCCCATCCACTGCACGGTATTCGCTTTCAAAGGCGCAATCCGTGCCCGAACCCGGTCGACTAAAATCTCACCGCCGCCTCCAGGTAAACTACCCAATCCAGCTGCCATAAAGTCTCGCAAAAGTGTCTCAACTGGCTCTTGGAAAAACTCAGAAAACGCCACAAACTCGCTTGGGCTAAATCCGTGGATATTAAAACCCGGATACTTTAAACGAACATGCGCGAGAAGCTTGAGGTACCAATCCTTGCTCAATTTCGGATGATGGCCTCCTTGCATCAGCATCTGGGTGCCGCCCAAGGCTAATGTCTCTTCAATCTTCTGATCTAATTCATCCAAGGTTAGGACGTAAGCATCCGTATCCTTCTCCGATCGCCAGAAAGCACAAAACTTACAGTAAACATTGCAGACATTGGTGTAGTTAACATTGCGATCGACGATAAAAGTCACCGACTGATTACCAGTCCCGTCTAAAGCATCCGCTTTAGCCAACTGCCGACGCCGGTCTGCGAGTGCGCCTAATTCTTCCAAAGGCAATCCATAAAGACGCTCTGCATCCGTAGCGAAAATCCGCTCCCCATCCCAAACTCGTTGAAGGAGACTCTCTAATGTCCGGTCAGCAACCATGGTGATAGTCTACCTCCGTTCCCAATCGATACAAGGAACCGGTCAGTCCTCGGGCCTTTCTCCTGTCTCATAGTTCCGCTCTTGCTGCTGGGATTCTCAGAATTCCTCAAGAAATCGTGTCTCGCCGCGCTAACATCTCTCCAAGGTTAGAGATTTAAAATAGGGACAAACACCCCCGTCGAGTTCTCTTCTTGAAGAAGTCCTCGCAGTTAAGCCGAGAGAAAAGATACCCCTTCGGCTTCGTCCCCTTAAAAAAGAAACTACTCCTCCCACAGTCTAAAGAATCGCATCAATCGAGTCGGATCAACCGCCAATGGTATTCGAAGCATCCCCGATGGGGTCACCTGAATCTCGACCCCCGAGGGAATCCAGTTCGAGTCCGAGCCATTCAAATGCTCTGCTGACTGAACCTTCACCCCGCGCCCTTGGACCGAAACTGGTGCACCCAATGAATCAATTGCCTGCATTTCAATGTTCCAGACCGCTCCATTTAACTCTTGGTTCACGATCCGCCCTCCCGCGATTCGCCGCCGTAGCCCGATATTTAATTGCTTGGCCTCTTTATCAATTTGACTCACCGACTCCGCACTCACCGTCGCGATCATGGTATCAACCGGCAAAGCTCCAAATCGAAGCGTGGTCCGCCCACCGACCCCTCTAACCTTAAAACCAATCTCGACGACGACTGACGAACCTGCTGGCGCGGCCGTACCCGCAGATCTCCAAAGAATTAGGCCGAGTCGCCCGCTCTTGGCCTGAATATTATTCTCGATCAAGGCGGTCCCTGGCGCAGCACGTGCCCCGATATAATCCATCACCGAAGCATCAAATTCGACATTGAATGAAAGTGCATTTTCGTTGCCCTGCCCGTTGAGCACAACTGGGACCCAAGTCTCTTGATTAACCACTAAATCCGACCATCCAAAATTAAGCCGTCTCGACTTCAATGGCTCCAGATCCGAACCGAGTCTCTTTGATCCCTCTGCCGGACTAGACCGATTCATCACCGTCAGCCCAGCAGGTCCACCAGCCGGTTTCTTTGGATCCAAATTAGCAACATATCGCGCTATCTGAACTAGGTCCGCCAAGTCTAATTTAGTGTCTCCGCTCGATTCAAAGGGGGCCGTATCCATCCGACTTCTCGAAATCTCTGTCTGAAATGCAGTCAAATTCCTCGTGGACAAAACGGAAACGATCGAAGTGATATCCGCAACATTGACGGCAAAGTTACCGTCAACATCCCCCTCGTAAGAGTCCGCCAAAAATCGGATTAGCCCCGTCTCCGCCCCCATCGAAGCCAAGGTGGCATTCGTCAGCGCAACGCTAAGAGGAATGTCGTAGTCACCAAGCGAAGGAGTTGAGAAAGCGGTCAAAGGCCGGACGGCGATCTCCACCGAAGGAACCGGGCTCATCGATCGGATGGGTCCAATGGATGCCAGGTCTTGAGCTCGTAGGGTCAATTTTCCTAAACCGTTTGTCCCAAACTTAAAGGCTGAGGTTAAATCCTTTCTCGAGATCAAGATCTGCACATTAATTTGATTAAGAGATACGCCAGTTAACGGTTCTGTGCTGACCATTGAACCAAACATCTGCATCACCGCCGTCGCTTGAGCCTCAATTTCAGCATCCAACTTAAATGCGATATTATTTGATCCAGAATACAAATAAGGTGAATTAATCAAGAGACTAAACGAAATTGCCGACTCATCACCGAATCCAAAAAAACCTATAGGAACATCAAATATGGCACTTGGAACAGCCATTATATCTCTAGAAATCCTAAGTGTTCGATCCACATTAAGTGTAACTAATTTAGAAACTCCGACGACTCCACCAACTGAATTAGTTACGGTGACACGATAAATCCCAGCGTTTGTTGGATGCCCAAATACCAAAAACTTTGAATTGTTAGTAAAAGCTTGGACGCTCTTGTAGGTACCACCTACTAGCTTCTCCCACTTTATATTAGGTGCTGGAGTTCCTCTAATTGAAAGATAAGCACTTAGATCAATTATATCAAAAGCACCCACCGCCACTGTCATAGCAGTCCCCAGACTAGAATTCGGCGACCAACTCCCACCGCCTGAAATCGAATTCGGTAAAGAAACAGGAACAGTGACTAGGGCATTCTCAATCACAGAGACAAAAAATGAGGCAACCTGTTGAGACCCCATTATCTCAGTTCCTCGTACTGAAGTGAATTGTCTTATATTAAAACGGTATTCTCCATTCATGGATCCACCCAGAGTCGCTGCGAGGGTCAGAGTCGCATTTCCAGGCGAATTCGTAAGTTTCACCGGATAAATACGACTCGCCGGCCACGCTGCCCCATTGATCGTAAATAAATGAGAAGCATCAATCCAACCGCTCGTGCTCAATTGCTCCAATCTTACCTCTGCCGAAAGTGAACCGGTCAGCCGGGCCTCAAAAGTCACTCGAGAACCAATTGCACCATTTAGATTTGTTTTAGGTAAGTTGATTATAACCGGAAGAACAGGTATTACCGAAAGGGTAATAGCCTGTCCCTTGGATGCATCTATCGAGTCACTTGATTTAAAAAGAGGGGTTCGAATCCGAAGAGAATAGGCAGCAATTTGGTCGAAAGAAAAAGAGGGAAACTTTAGGGTTTGAGAGGTCGCACCCGGTATCTCAGCACCCCCCTTTAACCACTGAAAAAGAGTGTTTTCCGGGGCGATCCATTCATCTTCATTAAATAGAACAAGGTTTGTAGCACCCAGAGAAACAGGCCCAATAAAAGTTGATCCATGGGGATTATTTGAATAAGTAGCTACGAGCTGAGGAGCAATAACAGTCGGGTAACTCTCGAAATTCACCTTATTTGTTATCGAGACACCCAACAAATTTTCCACAATAACAATATAACTTCCTGCGGCCATCTCCGAGATTTTCTGACGAGCTAATCTTCTGTAGGTCGTTCCAGAAGCAAGGCTTGATGCTCCGGTGATGTCTGATGGACCACAGAGTAAGTCAAGTGATAATGCATCGTAAATTCTCACATTTGGCGACGGATTTCCTTTTGATCTTACCTCGAATAGAAGATTTGTAAGGCTAGGATCATCGAGACCAACCGCATCCAGAAAAATGCCAGAATTATTTGTGCCAAATGCCTTAAAAGAGCCGTCAAGGCCGGGACTCCAGAGCGCAAGATTCTCTGAGACATTCCCTTTTATATTTTTACCAATCCGAATTGAGATATCACTAGGAAACGAACCTAATTTGACTTCAACAGATTTATTAAAACTACCGAAATTGTTGTAGGCATTCACCTCAATAATAACCTGATCCAATTGCTCAGTTTGAGGAATCTCTAAATTTAATGTCGGCAGCTTGGCTCCAACAATAATAACTCCATTCTTGCGCCATCTATATTGAATTGGAGGCCCTCCACGTTTAACTTGTGCAGAGAGAACTAATGTTTTTTCTCGCATTAAGTAATCTGTCTTGAAATCGAATGTCTCTCGACCGATTGCTCCTTGGATTGCCTCAATGACTGGTGGGTCTTTAGAAGTTAAGGCCAAATTATGGTTTCCGCCTGCCGCAATATCTACAACGTTTGAAAGACCGTAGGGAACCGAGACCTGTCCAGAGCCATTATAGCCCCAAGCCACTACCGTCCCATCGTCTTTTAGCGCCAAGGTATGAGCGCGGCCGGTCGCGATTTTCTTTACACCTTTCAATCCTGCGGGCACCAGAGTTCGTCCATCAGTTCCATTGCCCCAAGCCACAACAGTGCCGTCAGCCCGCAGTGCTACTAGATGACTAGCCCCAGCTTTAATTGAAATAATGTTGGTCGCCGATGGGGGTATTTGCACCACACCCCAGTCGTCTGAACCCCATACGCTCACCTGCCCACCTTGAATAAGTGCGGCACTGAAGTATTCGCCAGCGGTAATATCAACCGCATTCACTAAGCTGACCGGCACAGAGTTCTCCCCCCAGAAATTATCCCCTCCAAATCCTAAGACAGAACCGGTTGAGCGCAGCCCGAGGGCGTGCGTTGAACTGGTCGCGACGGCAATAAATTTGTCACCATCAAATCCGGGTGCTGTACCAAATGAAGGAAATGGGGTGGCCGCAATATCGCCGAAGAACCGAAGATTGCCGGGGAACTGCCCAAGTGCAGTCGGGGTTTTGGCCTCTTTAAGGATGACGACACCGTGGAGATATCCGAACGCGACACGGTTTAGAGAAATAGTATCATTTTTATCACTAAGAGCGGAATTCCAAGTTGTTGTGTCGCTGGTTCCTGGGGAGATTTGCCCGCTCGCACTCCCCTTTAGCCCACTCATTCCCGAAATAATAAAGCGGTTTCCTTTATAAGAGTCCCCATTTATTATAATTCCTTTCCGAAGAGCTACAGCATTTACGAATTCGCCGGCGGCTATACCCTCAATATCCCCATCGGTAATACCTGTTGGTAGCGTTGGAATTTTATTTAGGCCCAGAATTGACTCACCCCACGCCACTAGCGTTTGAGCGGATTCGACTTGGGCAATGAGCGGATGATGACTGAGACCAGCAAAAAGGAGGACTAGTAGCAACCGACATAGGAGAAGGTTCCAATGCGTGGGTCTGAAGTCCCTCGTACCCATGGGAAATTGACTGTTAGTGTTTCCTGAGTCTGGCAAGTTCATATCGAAGGAAATCAGATTGGGGATTAGGTATGATTTATAAGAATCTAGACGCTCTTGATATTTAGAATCTTAGTTAAGATCCAAAGAGCTAGCATTTTTTTGGCCAATCGCATTTTGTGGGGTTTTTATGGCGATTAGGGTGTCAATTCCGGCAAAGGGCCCGAGGTTGGGCGAGGGAGAGGCCTTCAGATGGGCAAGAACTGCAGGGTTCGACGAGGCGAAGAGGGTGCATTGGGCGAGTGAGGTAGGTCTCAGCGATCGCGAGGAATTAGGTATGTGTGATTGGCGATGATCAGTAAAATAAGGATTCAAATACAAATAACTTAGCTGTGATGTGCTTGATGTTTTTTGGTTTAATCCTCGATTCGTTGCTTTTAGAATTAAAAATTAGATTATTCGTGGCACTTTTTTGTGAATCAAAACAAAACAAGTAGAGAGGCGAGGCGGCGATTAATGTCGCTGGTATTTATTTCCTGAGATGAGTTTATTGAAAACAAGGGCTCTCACTTTTGTCTATCCGCCTCAACTGTTTAGGAATTATCCCGCCATCGTTGAAGGAGGGGAAGTTTGGCTGATCGAGGATCCACTACTAGGAGTTGGCTCTCTGGAAGATCAGAGTTCTGCTGGAAATAATGAGTCGATTGCGTTCCTCAAATGACCTCCTGCCGACCCGGAGCACTCGCATTCTATGGAGGGTCGAGTGTCCAATTCCAAGTTGAGAAACTTTGCCAAGGAGACGATCTCTAGGGAAATGAACGGACCGCAAAAAGCCGTATCTCGTGAATGCTCCATAGTTTCCCTTCCGCTGAGCCTGTTTGGGTGACACGCACAAACCGAGTCTTCGCTGCCACTAATGGAATTTCCATGACCGCACCGCCTCCGCTTCCCGTTGTACCCGCTCCACTCCAATCGCGTCCATCATCGCTCACTTGCACTTTGTAGCCACGCGGATAGTCCTCGGGGGATCGCTCGCACTCCAACCGCAGACCCGTAATTTGTGTCACTGCCGGAAGTTCAATTTGAAACCATTGCCCCGGTACTTGAGGAGTTCGCGTGTCCCATCGGGTCTCCGGCTTTCCGTCAACGGCAGCGGCACACCCTTCGGCCCCAATGCTCGCAGTGAGCTTCCAATTCCGAGTATTAGTCATGATTTCGGGCAACTTTCCGTGAAGTTCAACCTCGGTCCAAGGCTCGGTCCGTGACGGATGTTCAGCACGTAACCGTTTAACCTCCTCGGCGCTGACAAAACCAGTTCGGTTACCAAAGGAGTTGCGAATGAAGCTACTAATATCGGCAATCCACTCATCTGGGTTTGTACTCATAGACACCATCTGAGCTTCGTAAGTCTTACCAGAAACCGGCCCCGCTAACCCATGCAGCAGGACTAACACAGGTCCTGTATTAGGCCCCGTTACAGTGCGTGAACCCGCGAGTGGCGGTCCCAGTGCGGCCCCTATAGTAGCAACTAAACCTCCCGCCTGCGGTGCCGCCTGTTGCACCATTCCTTTTCCATCGTTTCCATGACAGGCAAAACATAATTCCCTGTAAATAGCCTCACCCTTCTTTAGGACAGCCAACTCGGATTTGGTATAGGTTGACTCTTTTTTCTTCGGGCTAAGGGTCAAGGCTGTTCCAATCTCAATCACCCCCCGACTCGAACTGCCCGCTAGAATGATCCGAGCCCATTCAGCCCACTCACTAATTCCCAATCGCTTGGCCGTCCCGATTGCTTGGATAACCACCTTCGGATCGGTGTCTTTACCCATCGCAAGAATATCTTTCTCAAGAACTTTACTCCCCATTTTAACCAAAGACTCTGAGACACGCAGGGCCGCCTCTCGAACTAATGGATGAGGATCCTTGAGTGAACTCCTCACCAAGGCGACATCGACTGCTGCCAGGCCTTCTAAAGTCCAAAGGGCATGGGCACGCCCGAGCGGGCTTGGATGGTTCCTCACACTTTGTACTAAGGCCGGGATCACTGTCTTGTCTTGGCGAACAACAAGAAGCTTCTGAGCCATATCGCGCCACCACCCATTCGGATGACCTAAATAGGTAACTAAAAGGTGGCTGGCTTCGTCCAAAAGGCGCGGTTGAGGGCCCGGTTTAAAGTCACGATGAACCAAGCGCCAGATCCGGCCTCGGCCAACATTTTTATCTAACCCCCAACGCTGAATTTGGGGGCGTAAAAATGAATCTGCTTTCGTCCAATTTCCTTCCTGAATGATTCCACGATAGGTGTCAGCAATGTAGAGGCACCCATCCGGACCGGTCGCCATATTGACCGGACGAAAATTAGCATCCGTACTGCGAATAAACTCAGACTTGGTATACGGGTTATGAACCCGGGTAATACCATCGACCACCTCCACAACCCCGCGGCGGATGAGGCGCCCTACCGGTTCCGGTATGAAAACATTCCCTCGAAGCTCTTCAGGTAGCCTGTCGCCTCGAAAAATCTCGTGGCCGCAGGTGGCCGTGAAGTGATTCAAGGTCCCGTCATCACGCAATCGGCCTGGCCCGCCCTGAACATCTCCTAGCCCAATCGCTGGCCAGACTTCCTTCCAATCGGCTGGCCATTGCGACGGCACATTGACGGCTCCATACGCGATATGAGTTTGGAAATTCCAAATGCCGATTTCTCCTCCCGCATTACTGAACCAAGGGCGTCCCCAATCATCTTGAGTTAACCCCCACTGCCCGCCATTTGGTGCAGTGGGTTCTTTCAAGGTAACGCCCTCTGCGGTCCATCGAAGTCGGTAAGCGTTGTAAGTGGTGTAGAGCCAATTATCCATCGCCCACAACAACCCGCTGGGTTGATGCTCCAAATTGCCGCCCCGCGGTCCTCCCGCATAAAAGACCCGGTTACTTTCCGCTACCCCATCTTCATCCCGATCGCGCCAAGCCAGAATGTCATTGGTATCCGTCGTTCCAATCAAAACTTCGTCCTGCAAAGGAAGAACCATCCGTGGTAACTTTAAATGATCAGCAAAAACAGAGTGCTTATCGAAAACGCCATCACGGCGAGAAGATTCATGACGCGAAACCCGCGAGGCAGCCTCCAATTCTCCTCTGCCTTCGATGTCCTGCATGTACGTTCGCATTTCCACTACATACAATCGCCCATTACCATCAAAAGTGATCGCCATTGGCTCACGGATATCGGGCTCACTGAGGACCAATTCGAGACGATATCCCTCAGGTAATTGAAGTGTCTTTAACTCATCGGCCGGGGAGAGCGGCAAAAGGTGTTTCTCGACTGCGGCCGGTTTACCGCCTGGCAACGGCTTGAATCCATCGGCTTCCACTGTGGCGACGGCGAGGGTCAAAGCGAGGGCTAACCCGACCTGACCAACCAACGAAGACCGTGGGTGGATCCGTGAAGACAGGCTGCGAGGTAAGGTCGGGTGGGGCATAAGATCAAGACTGAGGAAACGTTACTTGGAACGGCAGCTGAAAATTGAATAATTCTTTCAGTCAAAAGAGCGCCTAGAATTATCAACGGCCTTTTTTGGTCTTTTTCCAGACGAATTTGCGAAGCATCATTCTTCGCTGAGGAGGGTCCGTCGGGGCCAACTCTAGCCGAATCCGGGGGCGTCATCGGAGCGGTTGACCTCACTGTTAGCTTAATAAATGTAATCTTAGCGTGAGACAATCTTGTCGTTGCGCGCCGTCGCCCTAGTCTGACCCCATGTCGAGCACCACCGAACTACCAGCGCCGAAGGTTGATGACCTGAGCGATCCCAAGGAAATCCATGATCGAGGCTACCTTGTGCTTTGTTGGGACGATCCGGTAAATCTGATGCCGTATGTCACCCATGTGTTTCGGCAAACCTTTGGATGGGACCGTGAGCGGGCGGAAAAACATATGCGAGAAGTTCATGAAATTGGGAAAAGTGTTTTAGTTCGGGATAACTTCGAGAAGGCTGAGTTTTACGTGCACGAGCTACAAAAATACTCCTTAACCGCAACCCTAGAACCAGCTGAGTGAAACTTCTTTCCCGAGAGACCGATAGAGCTGTCTGGTTATTGGATACGAAAGAGCGGGAAGGACTCCTTTTCTTGATGGGAACTGGGGCGCGGCGTCGTGAGGTAAACCCAGCGAAAGGCTTTGATGCAGTTGGGATTGAGGATTCGGATGAGACCGAACTAGAGGGGTGGCTAAGGGAGCACCGCAACAGCGCGAGTCTGGAGATTAGCGATCAACTAAATGACCCGGAATTGTGCGTTCGCCGGCGCGGCGGTCATGCGTGGACGCTGTTGCATGGGCAATCAGAGCTGCTCTTACAGGTGTTGAATGAGTTACGGATTTCAGCGTGGAAACGGTTAGGTCAACCGCCGGAAGTCTTACCCGACCCGTTACCTCCACCGGGAACTGACGACTACATTGATTGTTGGATTATGGAAACAGCTTCTATTTTTCAGTCCCAACTGTTGCAGGGGCTTGAAAATGAATGAAGACGTCAGGGCCCGATTTCTCCAAGGCGACACTCTCCTTTCCCGACCCTCGATTGGCCCGAGCGGATGGGTTGGTGGCTGTCGGTGGGGAACTGTCGATCCCTCGGCTTTTGTTGGCTTATCGTTCAGGAATCTTCCCGTGGTCTGCTCATCCGGTGACCTGGTGGTCGCCCGATCCTCGAGGGGTGTTTGAGTTAGGAAATTTACACCGACCCCGGAGCCTGCAGCGGGCGCTGAGAAAAAAAGCATTTCGAGTGACCTTTGACACAGCGTTTGAGCAAGTAATTCGGGCCTGTGCGGCGGTTGAACGGCGTGAGGGAGCGACTTGGATTTCACCCTTATTTGTAGAGGCCTATTGCGCCTTCGCTTTGGCCGGGCACGCCCACAGCGTGGAATGTTGGCAAGGGGATGAATTAGTCGGCGGACTCTATGGGGTCGCTATCGGTGGCTTATTTGCGGGGGAATCGATGTTTCATCGGGTCGACGATGCTTCTAAGGTCGCCTTGGTCCACTTGGAGTCGCACTTGGTTCGTCGAGGGTATCAACTTTTTGACACCCAAATGGTCACCCCAACCACCCGTGCCTTGGGCGCTCGAGAAATCTCGCGTGACCTCTATTTGAACCAGGTGGCGGGAGTTGTGGACCAGTCGTGTACCTTCTTAACCCCCTAATTTTAGGCCTTTCGGTGAAAGATTGTGAAATATTTCACAAAACCAGCTTGCCGCTCAGGGGAATGGAAACATAGTTTCCTTCCGGTGCGGGGAGATTTCCCCAGCTTTTTCTTTTATGGAAGTGACGTCCCCAGCTTTTCCAAGTGGTGTATCTACTGCGGAGTTCGGCTACAATTCAAAGATCGAGGGTGAGGTCATCCACACCAAGGTGGATTCGGCCTTGAACTGGTTTCGCAAGAACTCTCTGTGGCCGATGCCGATGGGGTTGGCTTGTTGCGGGATTGAGTTGATGGCTGCGGGTGCAAGTCGTTACGACATTTCACGATTTGGTTCCGAAGTGATGCGATTTTCGCCGCGGCAATCGGATGTGATGATCGTGGCGGGCACTGTCACCTACAAGATGGCCCTCGCTGTACGGCGGATTTATGAGCAAATGGCTGAACCAAAATGGGTTATTGCCATGGGTGCTTGCGCTTCAACGGGGGGTATGTATCGCAGCTATGCGGTCTTGCAGGGGGTCGATAATATTCTTCCCGTCGATGTTTATGTCGCGGGCTGCCCACCGCGACCGGAAGCGCTTCTAGATGCTTTGATGCGTCTGCAAGCAAAGGTGGGTCGAGAATCGACAGTGCATAATCTCAAGCGGGATGTGGCACCCGAAAAATATGGATCCCTAGGATTAGAACTTGGGGAGCGCGGCGAAGTGCTTCAAGGTTAAACCGACGAACTCGTGGCTACTCCTCTCGAAATAGCGATTCAACTTCGCGATCAATTTAGTGACTTATTCGGAACTCCTACTGAGTTTCGGGGGGAGGCGACCTTGACGCTGTCCGATCCCGCTCGAATTGCGGAGGTGTGTCTCTACGCGAAGACAGCTTTGGATTTTAATCTGCTGCTTGATCTTAGCAGTGTCGACAATTACGGGGAAGATCCTCGTTGGACGGTCGTGTATGAACTGTATGGCCTGAGTCATCATCTTCATTTGAGAATCAAGACATCGGTGAGCGAGGAGATTTCAGAATTACCCACGGTCAGCACAGTTTGGCGCACCGCTGATTGGCATGAACGGGAGATTTACGACATGATGGGAATTCGGTTTAGTGGTCATCCTGATTTACGTCGCATTTTAATGTGGGATGGGTATCCATATTTTCCTTTAAGAAAAGATTTTCCCTTGGCCGGAAAGCCCACCGTCCTTCCGGATATTGCTTTTAGTCGACCGGCTTCCCTTGAGGGTGGGCCCTTTGTTACTTTGCCCGGCGGCAAGGATTCCACTGCCCGCGAACCGCGGGTGCGTACCTCGGAAGATTAACCCATGGCCACCCAGACGATCGAATTCAAGGACCCCGCTGCCCGTGTCCCACAGGCTGTAGCTGCTGCCTCAGAAGAGGAACTGCAAGATATTCAAGGGGATAAGCTGGTTCTCAATATGGGGCCATCCCATCCTTCGACCCACGGGGTTCTCCGCATTCTAGTGGAGATGGATGGGGAGACCATTACTAAGGCGGTTCCGGATGTAGGGTACTTGCACCGAGGCGACGAAAAAATCGCCGAGAACATGACCTATAACCAGTTCGTTCCTTATACGGACCGACTGGATTATTTAGCGCCCCTCGCTAACAATGTAGCCTATGTGTTGGCCGTGGAGAAGTTGATGGGTATTGATGGGCTGATCCCCCCTCGTGGCCAATATATGCGGGTGATCTGCTGTGAATTAGCGCGGATTTCGGCCCATCTTCTTGGATTGGGGGCCTTTGCAATGGATGTGGGAGCTTTGACGGTCTTCCTCCACACGTTTACTGAGCGAGAAAAAATCTATAATCTGTGCGAATCGCTCACGGGCGCACGTTTCACCACCAGTTACACCCGGGTCGGCGGATTGACCCGTGATTGCCCGCCCGGATGGGTCTCGGCTGTTCGCAAATTTCTCGATGAAGTGGTCATTAACTTTGATGAATCGGAAGCACTGCTAACCCGCAATAAAATCTTTGTTGATCGCACCCGTGACGTCGGAGTTATCTCGAAAGAATTAGCGATCGATTATGGATTGACCGGGCCTAATTTGCGGGGGAGCGGTGTGGATTACGACGTTCGCAAAGCCAACCCGTATCTGGTTTACAAGGACCTCGACTTTGATGTGCCGGTAGGTTCGGTGGGAGACTGCTATGACCGCTACTTGGTACGGATGGAAGAGATGCGTCAGAGTGTCCGGATCTTGAGGCAGTGTTTGGACCGATTGCCCGGCGGAGCAGACAATGCAAGTCGGGAACCGGTGAGCATTGCGGATGGTAAGATTACTTTGCCGCCGAAATCAAAAGTGCTCACTGGGATGGAAGAACTAATCCATCAATTTATGTTGGTGACCCAAGGAGTGAATGCGCCTCCTGGCGAAGTCTATTTCGGAGCAGAAAATCCCAAGGGAGAACTGGGTTTCTACATCAACAGTCGTGGTGGAGGGACCCCTTATCGTCTAAAAATCCGGGCTCCATCGTTTGTAAATTTGGGCATCCTGCCCGCCGTCTTACCTGGCCATCTGATGAGTGATATTGTGTCAATTCTCGGATCCTTCGACTTTGTAATGGGTGAGTGCGACCGATGAAAGAACTTCGCCGATGAGTTTTTCTGTTCCATCCAGCCTAGAGGCTGAGCTCGATGAGCTCACCACTCACTATCCGGTTAAACGGAGTGCGTCCTTGATGTTCCTGCATGCCCTTCAGGAGCACTTTGGCTACATTTCCAAAGAAGCAATGGAGTGGACCGCATCCAAGCTTGAGCTTCAACCGATTAACGTCTTTGAGTTGGTGACCTTCTATCCGATGTTCCGTCAGGAGCCCTTGGGTAAGACGCACATTAAAGTCTGCCGCACTCTCAGCTGCGCGCTCCAAGGTAGCGCCGAGTTGCGTGAGCAATTCTGCAAACGGCTTGGTCTCGATTCGCAGGCTCACACAGCGCAGACCACGCCTGACGGTAAGTTTACCGTCGAATTTGTGGAATGCCTTGCCAGTTGCGGTACCGCCCCCGTGGTATTGGTGAACGAATCTCTGTATCAGATGGTCAGCCCAGCCGCCGCTGACGAGATTCTACGAAAGGGAAATCTAAAATGACCCTAGTCGCCGATATCGGTGGGATTAGCGAAAACCGCCCAGAAAAAAGGCGGTCAAAATTGCTTTTGGCCGAGATGAATTTAGGTGGAACGAAAAGAAGCGGTTCAAATTTAGCTTCAAAATGGTTGCCCGACATGGATTCGAACCATGACAAACAGATTCAGAGACTGTTGTGCTACCATTACACAATCGGGCAAACCGGCAAGGGACCGATAAATTAGGTGGATTCGAAATACAGTCAAGCATTGCCATGGCGGAACAATTTAAATTGATCACGAAGCACCTCGATGAACCGGGCTTTTCGCCCGATATCGAGTGCTATTTGCAGCACGGCGGCTATGCAGCTCTCCGCAAAGCAGTCGCCTCACCTTCTCGTGAGCTGGCAGACGGCAAAAAGCTGTCTCCGCAAGAGGTGCTCCGAGAAGACGTCAAGGCTTCTGGCCTGCGAGGTCGCGGCGGCGCTGGTTTCTCGGCGGGGCTCAAATGGAGTTTCGTTGACCGCCGAAGTGGCAAGCCAATCTATCTGATCTGTAATGCCGATGAATCAGAACCTGGCACTTTCAAGGATCGTCAAATCCTCCATCGCGATCCGCATCAGCTCATTGAGGGAATGATTCTCTCCTGTTGGGCCAATGATGTGAAATTAGCCTACATCTACATCCGTGGCGAGATGCCTGAAGGCGCTCGTTTGCTGAATGTCGCCCTCAAGGAGGCACGGTCCAAAGGGTTCCTCGGGAAGAATATTTTAGGAACTGGCTACGATCTAGAAATTCACGTTCATCGTGGCGCTGGTGCCTATATTTGTGGCGAGGAAACTGGGCTCATCGAGTCGCTTGAAGGGAAACGAGCTTATCCGCGGATTAAGCCTCCGTACTTCCCCGCGATCCTCGGTCTCTATATGTGCCCGACGATCGTGAACAACGTGGAGACCCTGTGTCACGTTACCCACATTGTGAATATGGGTGCGGCCGAATATGCCAAGCTGGGTACCCCAAACAATACCGGCACTCGGATCGTCAGCCTAAGCGGGGATATTAACCGACCGGGTTATTACGAAATTGAAGTTGGGAAAGTTACCTTGGGTCAACTGATCCACGACTCTAATTTTGGGGGTGGTCTCAAGCCGGGTCGATCCTTGAAAGCCATTATTCCTGGGGGATCGTCCTCCAAGGTTCTTAAAGCTGGGGAAGTCTTTAAACTAAACCGCAAAGGGCCGGATGGACAGATGTCTAAGATCGATGTTCCCATGTTAGATTTGCCCTATGACTTTGATTCATTGCAGCAAGCAGGCACGATGTCGGGATCAAGTGCGGTCATTGTTTTAGATGATTCCCGAAGCATGGTAAAAACGTTGGGGAACCTTTCGGAGTTTTACGCTCATGAAAGTTGCGGTCAATGCACCCCGTGTCGTGAAGGTGCTTTATGGCTAGCCAAAGCGACCCATCGATTGACCCATGGGGAAGGGCGTAAAGAAGATACCGCCTACCTCGCCCACATTGCCCAGAATATCCAAGGCCGCACAATTTGCGCCTTCGGTGAAGCTGCAGCGTGGCCGGTGCTGAGCTTTGTGAAGAAGTTCAAAGACGAGTTTGATGCTCAGGGTGCTGCGGATGAAGCCGCCCGCGCCAAAGGTGCCCAGCCCACCCACCGACCCTCGCCGGTCGGCACTCTCAACCCTCACTGAATTTAGCGATGTCAGCCCCTGCCATTCCAGCCCCGGCTCCCGCCGCTCCTGCTCCACCTCCGGTTGAGACACTGACCGTCAAGGTCAATGGAAAAACCCTGCAAGTCCCCAAGACTCATCCAGACTGGCAAGGAAGACCGCAACCGACGACGATGCTTCAAGCTGCCCGTTGTGGAGGGGTGGATATTCCGCATTACTGTTATCACGACAAGTTGCCCATCGCCGGCAATTGCCGAATGTGCCTTGTGGAATTCGGTACGCCCATGATGGATCCGGCAACCCGCAAGCCGATTTTGAACGAAGATGGGACGCCGAAGATTGCTAAGTCGGTCTTACCCTATGAGCCAGGGACCCCTCGCGGCGCGATTTCTTGTGCGACCCCGATTTCGCCGGGCATGGAGATTTATGCAGATTCACCGGCCACCAAGCAGATGCGTGAATCGGTGCTGGAATCGCTCCTGATCAATCATCCTCTCGATTGCACCATCTGCGATCAAGCAGGCGAGTGTAAGCTCCAAGAGTACTCGGTCGATCACGGGCAAGCCGGAAGTCACTTTGTCGAAGCTAAGGTCCATAAACCGAAGGCCGTCGATCTCGGGCCACGCATCGTTCTAGATGACGAACGCTGCATTCTCTGTACTCGTTGCATTCGATTTACCAAAGACATCGCCGGTGATGATGCTTTGGGCATCGTTAATCGGGGCTCCTACAATACCATCAGCGCCTTTCAAACAGGAAAATTTGATAATAATTATACCCTCAATACCGTCGATCTTTGCCCAGTAGGCGCGCTGACTTCGAAAGATTTTCGTTTCAAAATGAGGGTCTGGTTCCTCAAAGAAACCAAGAGCCTGTGCACCGGGTGCGGTACCGGTTGTAATATCACCATCGGGTCTCGTGAGGGTACAATTCATCGCTTTGAACCCCGCGATAACGATGCGGTCAATGGTCCGTGGATGTGCGATACAGGCCGTTTGAATTACAAGTGGATCGGACGTCCAGACCGTTTGACTGAAGTCCGGGTTAACGGTCAGAAAGTTACTTGGGCAACCGCTATCAAAGATATCGGGTCGCGATTGACCCGAGCGAGTTCGGGTAGTGTGGCCTTGATTGCGAGTGCGCGTCAGACCACGGAAGAACTTTTCCTTTTAAAAAGCTTAGCGACGCGCTTGGGAGCCGTCACTGATTCTGTTCCACGCGAGGGTGAGGCCGATCATTTGCTGGTCAATGCCGACCGTAATCCGAACACCAACGGCACTCGGTTAACTGGGATCGCCTTTACCGAGGCAGGGATGCAACTCCCGCTGATTGCTGCCGGTATTGAGGCTGGCACAATCCGCACGCTGATTGTCTTCGGTGAAGATGTAACCAAACACGGGATTGCCCCCGAATTGCTGGCTAAACTGGAGATGCTCGTGGTTAGCGATATCCTCCCCAACGCCACTACCGCACTAGCGACACACCTCCTGCCGGGAGCCTCGCATGCTGAGAAACGTGGAACCTTTATTTCAGTGAAAGGTCGACTTCAAAAATTGACCAAAGCCATTGAATCACCGGGTGACGCCCGGGCAGAATGGGAATTTCTCCACGAACTTGTCCACGATGTCACCGGACGGAATGGCTTCACCAGCATTGAAGGGTTGTTCAACCTCATGGCCCGCGAGACTCCTGCATTTGCTGGACTCGAATGGGCAAACATCGGCGATAAAGGCGTCGATGTGAAGATCTAGGCCACCATGGAATTCCTCCAGTATCTCAGTCCAGCAACGCAGTTTGTCCTCTTTAGTGCTCTGAAAATCTTTGCGGTTTTCGGGGTGGTGATGACCGCAGTCGCGTATGCCGTTCTTGTGGAGCGGAAAGTCTCAGCGTGGATTCAGAACCGAGTCGGGCCGAATCGGACCGCCCCATTCTTCATCAATTATCTCCCCGTCATTGGTCCATTCCTAGTTCGTCTCGGTATCTTTCAACCGATGGCGGATGGTTTGAAGTTCCTGCTAAAAGAGGATTTCACCCCTAACTACGTCCGGAAGGTCTATTTTTGGATTGCCCCAGCGATTACGGTGATTCCTGCACTGATGACCGTCGCGGTGATTCCTTTTGGATCGACGCTGGGCACAGAAAAGATGGTCATCGCCGATTTAAACGTCGGGATTCTCTACACTTTCGGCATCGTTTCACTCGGGGTTTACGGCATCGTATTGGCTGGGTACGGATCAAATTCTAAGTACCCTTTTCTTGGCAGTATCCGATCAAGTGCCCAGATGATCTCCTACGAAATCGCCATGGGAATGAGTGTTATTCCGATCTTCCTTCTGGCTGGCAGCTTGAATTTGGGCGACATCATTCGTTATCAAGCGGAGCACGGTTGGATGATTCTTAAGCAACCAGTGGCTTTCGTCATTTTCCTGATCGCCGCTTTTGCTGAGACCAATCGACTCCCTTTTGATCTACCAGAATCGGAGAGTGAGTTGGTCGGCGGTTACCATACTGAGTACAGTTCGATGAAATTCGCGCTCTTTTTTCTGGGTGAATATGCCAACATGATTGCCTCTTCAGCGATGATGGTCACCTTGTTTTGCGGCGGTTGGACGCTGCCATTTGTGACTGCATTGAGCACTCCATCTTCTTCGATTCTCATTGGATTGCTTCATATTGGAGTGTTTTTTGCGAAGATGGCGCTCTTTATGATTCTGTTCATTTGGGTTCGGTGGATGTTACCGCGATTCCGCTACGATCAACTTATGGACATTGGTTGGCGCCGTTTCATTCCAGCTGCGCTGATCAATATCGTTGTGACCGCCCTAGTGGTGGCCTTCTTGCACGACTAAACGACATTAACCTCCTCCCTCTAAAGACAGACATGAGCACCAAAGTCGTTGCCCGCGCCCCGCTAACCTTCTACGAGCGCACCTATCTTCCCACCATCCTCAGTGGACTAAAAGTCACGGCCAAGCACTTTGCCGATACCGTTTTTCGAGGTAAGGCGGTGACCATGGAATATCCCGAAGAGCGGTGGGTTGTGCCTGAGGGATACCGAGGGGCGCCGTACCTGGTGAAGGATCAGGAGGGGGCGACCAAATGTGTTAGTTGCCAATTGTGCGAATTTGTTTGTCCACCAAAGGCTATTCGTATCACACCGCCCGGTGCCGATGGCGCACCGGCTGACCGAACCAACGCCGAAAAAATGCCGAAGGAGTTCGAGATTAACATGCTCCGCTGTATTTTTTGCGGCATGTGTCAGGAGGTTTGCCCTGAGGAAGCCATTTTCTTGCAAAAAGATTATTCCCTGATCGGTGAGACCCGTGCGGAGATGATTTTTGATAAGGCGAAGTTGCTGAAACTCGGTGGCACTCACGGCGGAGTACAGAAGTGGAAACACAAACTTGAGGAGGCCAAGGCTCAGGAGGTTTTCCCAGTTTAAGTCGAGGCCCACCGAAACCCAGTCAACTCCATGCCCCAGTTCACCGACATTCTCTTCTTTGGCCTCGCCGGCCTCGTCTTACTCTTTGGCTTGCTGACGGTCGCCAATCCGTTCAGTCGCAACCCAGTGACGAGCGCGATGTTTCTAGTGCTCACCATTGTCTCGTTGGCGGGTCTTTACGTGCTGCTGCATGCCTTCTTCTTGGCTGCGATCCAAGTCTTAGTGTACGCCGGCGCGGTGATGGTTCTTTTCCTGTTTGTCATCATGCTTCTTGATTTGAAGGAGGAAGAGCATCGCCGTTTGAAGTCAGGTATTTTAGCAGTGGGATCACTGGCCGTTGTCGCCTTTGTTGGTATCCTTTTAACAACCTTGCTGAAGGCTAAACCCACCGCTTCGGCGGTAGCCGGCCGGTTAGTGGAGGGCGATACCGTCAAACTCGGAACGCTTCTTTTTGAAAACTGGTTGCTTCCCTTTGAAATTCTCTCGGTCCTCCTCTTAGTGGCCATGGTAGGGGTCATTCTCCTGACCAAAAAGGATCTAAAATGATCGTATCCCGAAGAACCCTAACCCCACCATGAACGTCGGCCTTCAACATTATCTCATCGTTAGCGGACTTCTTTTCAGCATCGGGCTGCTAGGCGTGGTTATCCGACGTAATCTAATCGTGATCTTTATGAGCCTCGAACTGATGCTTAATGCCGCAAATCTTAGCCTCGTCGCTTTCTCCCGCTACAATAGTAATCTCGATGGTCAGGTGATGGTCTTTTTCACCATCACAGTGGCTGCCGCCGAGGTCGCTGTTGGTCTCGCTCTTATTGTCGCCCTCTATCGCAAGCGCCAGACGGCTCACGTCGAGGATCTCACCACTCTCAAATTCTGATCCACCGAATGGAACACGCCGCCGTACTGCATGCCGTTGAATCCGGCTCAAAAATCCAAGATCTGGCTTGGATGATTCTTGTCGCACCCTTGGTGATGGCTGTGGGAACAACACTGTTTGTTCCGCGAGACCGGACCCTCGCTGCTGTTTTTAATATCGGAGGGGTCATTCTTTCTTTCTGTCTTAGCTTTGTTCTTTTCTGTGTCTTCGGTGGCGGTTCGGCTCAGTGCACGCCGTTTGAATGGCTACCCATTGCGGGGCTCGACGTTCATATCGGATTACATATCGATCCGCTCGCATCCCTAATGCTCTTGGTAGTCACTGGTGTGGCCTCTTTGGTGATGATTTATTCCATCGGTTACATGCACGATGATCGGTCTTACCCACGGTTCTTTGCCAGTCTGAGCCTGTTTGTTTTTTCGATGCTGGGAATTGTGCTCGCTGACAATTTTGTAATGCTTTTTATCTTCTGGGAATTAGTCGGCATTTCTTCCTATTTACTCATTGGATTTTGGTACGACCGCCCAGCTGCTGCCGATGCCTCCAAAAAAGCTTTCCTCACCAATCGCATTGGGGATTTCGGGTTTATGCTCGGGATTCTTATGGTCTGGTCGGCTCTCGGCACCGTCGACTTTGCTGTCGCTAAAGCCAAATTGGCAGAGAATCCCGCGTTACTCGGGTCCATGGCTGGAATTGCTGGATTGCTGATTTTCATGGGTGCGATGGGTAAAAGTGCCCAGTTCCCCCTGCATGTCTGGTTGCCAGACGCCATGGAGGGCCCTACCCCTGTTTCGGCTTTGATTCATGCGGCGACGATGGTGGCTGCGGGTATCTACATGTTGTGCCGAGTTTTTTTCCTCTACACCGCAGCCCCAGGTTGGCCAGGTCCGTTGTCGATGCTGGGTGACCTTTCTGCGGCAACCCTTATTTCGCTGGTCGGTGCCGTCACCGCTCTTCTGGCTGCTCTCATCGCGGTTCAACAGAATGATATTAAGCGGATTCTCGCTTTTTCGACTCTATCGCAACTGGGCCTAATGGTGATGGCGGTTGGACTGGGTGCCAAAGCGGCAAATCCGTCTGCAGCGATGTTTCATCTCGTCACTCATGCCTTTTTCAAGGCGATGTTGTTCTTAGGAGCTGGGTCGGTGATTCACGCCTGCCATCATGAACAAGACATCTGGAAAATGGGCGGCCTCAAGGCCAAGATGCCTATCACTTTTTGGACCTTCTTAATTGGGACAGCCGCCCTCGCGGGTCTGCCTCCGTTTAGTGGCTTTTATTCTAAAGACGAAATTTTCGCCCTCGCCCTCGAGACGAATCCCATTCTCTTTGGTGTCGGTGTCCTTGTCTCAGTTTTAACTACCTTTTACATGAGTCGCCTCGTCCTGGTGGCTTTTTTTGGCGCAGCTCGTAGTGAGTCTGCCGATCATGCCCACGAGTCACCAGGCAGCATGAAATGGCCTCTGGTAGTTTTGGCTATCCCTAGCCTGATGGTGGCTTGGTTACCTTTAGGCCCCTTTTTGTCTGAATCATTTGATCCGGCTCATCCGGTCCATTTAGGAGACATATTTTTTGGCCCATTCAATCATAATCCTATCGCTGCTTTCTTTGGCTTCGGGGCGGCTCTTTTCGGGTTTTCACTCGCTTACTCTTTGTACTGGAAGGCAGCTAAAGATCCTTTGCCAACCCAATTAGGGTTACTCTCCAAAGTGATGCGTAACCGATTTTACTTTGATGAGATTTACGAGACGATTTTTATCTCGTTGCACAACCTGTTTTCACATATCGCTGATTGGATCGATCGCTGGGTAATTTCTGGACTTATGGTCCGCGGGGTGTCCGGCTTGGTTAACCTCTCTGGACGTGCTCTCCGCTTGGTTCAAACCGGTAATATCCAATCCTACACCTTCTTCTTTACCGTGGGGGTGCTCCTCGTTGTCCTCCTAGCCCGCAAGTAATTATGGACTCGCTTTCTTTTGTCATTTTACTGCCCCTTCTTTCCGCCCTCTTGATCCTGCTGGTACCAGGGAACTACCGCGTCATTGTTCGGGCCATTGCGGTGCTAGGTTCAGGCCTGACGGCTTGGATCGCCGCCTCTCTTTTCTTCCGCTTTCAACCCGGCCACGAAGGGTTTCAATTTGAATCAATCCTGCCTTGGATTTCGGTTGGTAAATTATCCCTCGCTTATCATGTCGGCGCAGACGGTCTGAATATCGGACTAATTCTCGTCACTGGATTAGTTGGGTTCGCCTCGGTTTTGGTTTCGTGGAATATCGACCGTAACCCAAAACTGTTTTATATCCTTTTACTTCTGATGATCGGTGGAGCACTGGGGGCCTTCGCGTCACTCGACCTTTTGTTCTTCTACTTTTTTAACGAGTTAGCTTTGGTTCCCACCTTTATTCTCATCGGTGTCTGGGGCCGTGGTGAAAACAAAACCGTTGCTGCCTTTAAAATCTCTCTGTACCTCACCCTCGGCGCCTTGATTGCCCTCGCTGGATTGTTGTTACTCCATGTCTCTACCGGGGCTCAGACTTTTGATGTCATCGCCTTAAAGACCCTGCTGGCTGGCAAACCTCTTTCGGTCACCCTGCAAAATTGGATCTTCCCCCTCCTCCTCTTTGGATTTGGAACGTTGGTTGGACTCTTTCCCTTTCATTCTTGGGCTGCGGAAGGGTACGCCGCCGCACCCACTGCCGCGGCAATGATGCATTCTGGCATTTTAAAGAAAGCAGGGCTGTATGCCCTTCTCCGAGTGGCTCTTCCATTTTTGCCGGACGGTGCTGCCCACTGGTTGCCGGTGTTGGCTTGGTTGTGCTTAGGGAACTTATTGCACTGCGGTTGGGTGGCGCTATGCCAAAAAGATCTGAATTTACTCATCGGCAATTCCAGCTTGGCTCATATGGGTTTTGCTTTCCTCGGGATCGCCAGTCTCTCGGTGATCGGAATTACCGGGACGGTCATTGTCATGGTCGCCCATGCTCTCTTGGCTCCACTCTGCTTTGCTCTCAGTGGCTATCTGGAATCTCAGTCGGGTACCGTCGACCTGACCCGTTTAGGTGGGTTGCTCCGGCGGATGCCGGTCTTTGGGACTTTGATGGTCATGGGCTTTATGGCCGGTTGTGGATTACCGGGCTTCGCTAATTTTGCGGGTGAAGCCACTGTCCTTTTTGGGTCGTGGAAATCACTACCTTGGATCGTGGTTGCCGCGTCGTGGAGCGGGCTCATTTTGGGAGCAGTTTACATGCTGCGGGCCTTGCGCTCGATTTTGTACGGTGAAGAACGCAAGGAGTTAACCGCCGTGATTGATTTGGGTTGGTGGCGACGGTTGCCATTTGCCCTCTTGATCGCAGCGCTGCTGCTCTTTGGTCTTGCGCCGAGTCTCTTGAGCCGCCGAATCGAACCGGTGGCAAAGGAAATAGTCAAAGCGGCTACAAATCGGTCTACTCCAAGTCGGGTGGCAGCCGTTGTTGTGACACCGTAAAAAATTCGGTGTGGGTATTTATTTTTTGAGATGAACTATTCATTGATCATCGTGGAAATCACCGCAGTCCTAATCGGACTAGGGGTGCTAATGACAGACTTGTGGATATCGCCTGCGGCCCGGAAGGGGCTAGGGTATGCTGCTGCCGTCGCCGTAGGATGTTTACTCGCCTTCGCAACCGGATCGCTCGCCCCTCAGCACGGACTCGGTTTCCGCGACTCTTTCGTTGTCGACGACCTCGCTCGGTTTTTTAAAGCGTTCTTTTTGTTCGGCGCTATCGTGGTTATTCTGATGACGGTCGAATTCTCATCAAGGATTGCCTCAGGCTTATCAGAATTCTTCGCCTTGGTAATCTTCGCACTGGTGGGAATGCTCTTCGCGGCCTCGGCCAATGACCTCGTCCTTCTCTTTGTTAGCCTCGAACTTATAACCGTCACATTTTACATTCTCACCAGTTTTCAACGTAACCGACTGGCCTCGCTAGAAGCTGGGGTGAAGTATTTGATCCTAGGTGCTGTGGCGTCTGCTTTCATGGTCTTTGGAATCGCCTTAATTTTCGGTTCCGCAAATTCGACAAACTTTCGTGTCATTGCAGCGCATCAGACAGAATTAGCCACCTCGCCTGTGTTTCTCCTGGGGTTGTTGTTGGTTTTGGCAGGCTTGGGTTTCAAGATCGCTGCCTTCCCTTTTCAAGCTTGGGCGCCAGATGTTTACCAAGGTTCTCCGGCACCCGCCACGGCCTTCTTGGCGGTTGGTTCCAAGGCGGCGGGCTTTGTTCTCCTAATCCGTCTTCTAACTCAAGCTGTTCCACAGATTACCGCAGAATGGAGCCGGCTCTTGGTGGTTATGTCGGCCGCAACCATTATTTATGGAAGCCTTTGTGCCATCCCACAGCGTAATCTCAAGCGATTGATGGGCTATTCTTCAATCGCCAATGCCGGTTATCTCTTGCTGGGGATTGTAGCAATGTCCCGCTCAGGTTCCACGGCGATCTTGTTCTATCTCGGAGGGTATTTCTTTACCGTGTTAGCTGCCTTTACAGCGATGAGTGCTCTCGCTGAACATATCGAGACCGACGAGATCGCCGGCCTAGCTGGATTGGGCCGACGGTCCCCCTTCTTGGCGGCAACCCTCACTTTGTCCTTAGTCTCGCTCGCGGGTATTCCGCCAATGGTGGGATTCTTCGGTAAAGTTTTACTGCTTCGTTCTGTCTTTGAATCCGCTCCAGGCCGTCCGGATTTATATCTCTTACTCGGGATTGCAGTTATTGGAGTTGTGATTTCACTTTATTATTATTTCGGCGTCATTCGCTCCATTTATTGGGGCGGTAGTACCCCTAATCTAGCCCCGATTCGGACCTCGTTAGGAACCAAGGTCGCACTGGGAACGTGTATCGCTGGGATGGTATTTTTGGGAATAGCTCCGAACGGCTATCTGCGAATCGCCGAGACGGCTATTGGGGGAATAGACTCGGCGGCGGGGCGGCTTAAATCGCCTGCTCTTAAAAAAGTTTCCGCCCACGAAGCTCACTGATAGATGGGGTGAGAGGTAGCCGTAAGCCCAACCCCATGGCTCCCTCGTTGCCGAAAGTAGGATATTCGACGATCGAAGCCGGGGGCGAAAGGTCGACCAACCAGACTAGCCTTTCGCCGGTTCCCAGTTCCAAGGCAGGAGTTCGGCAACCGTAGGGTTCGTTGCCTGTGGAATACGCGGCAACCCATCCGTCAAATTGATAGGAATTTGCATTTTGACGCGGAGGGTAAAGGGCGTTTCCTCCATCCCGTTGGCAGTGCGTTTGGCACGACTTCATAGAGGGCGGGTGAGGTCTCACGCAAAGACGCAGAGACGCAAAGGGGAGAAGAGGATTGGGAGAGGTGTTTCATGGCTTTCTTAAATCCTTTGCGTCTTAGCGTTGAGCGAAGCGGGCGTGAGAAACTGATAGGAAATTGCTTTTTGACGTGGAGGAGAAAGGGCGGATGAGGTCTCACGCGAAGACGCGAAGACGCGAAGGGGAGAAGAGGATTGGGAGGGTCAAAACTATGGGGCAGGCTATTTATTTCTCCATCCCGTTGGCAGTGCGTTTGGCACGACTTCATAGAGGGCGGATGAGGTCTCACGCGAAGACGCGAAGACGCGAAGGGGAGAAGAGGATTGGGAGGGTCAAAACTATGGGGCAGGCTATTTATTTCTCTCCCTTTTGACGTGGAGGAGAAAGGGTGGATGAGGTTCAAGCAAACCTAACGGCCTCCTCGAAATAACCTAACTGAGTGTCCTTTGCTGCGCACTTCTCACCGGAGCGGTGCGGCAGCCTTCACCCCGAAATCTTAATTCACCCTGAACAACACCGTGTTTGCGTCTGCTTATAGGTCCTGCATTCTCACGCAAGTTGACGCGTTCGGAGACTCATTCCAAAGCTAAAGGAACTCGCCGTAGCCTTATCCCATTCTCAGCTCTAACACTCACTTATGAAAACTGGTTATCTCATCGACATGGACGGCGTTATTTACCGCGAAAACAACTTAATAAAGGGGGCAGTCGAGTTTGTCGCCGCGCTTTTAAATACGGGGACAGCCTTTCTTTTCTTAACCAATAATTCGGCTCCAACCGCGGAAGACCTCGCCGTTCGACTCCGACATCTTGGGGTCAACGGACTTTCTGCGAAGCATTTCTATACATCGGCGATGAATACCGCTGATTTTCTCGACGAAACCCATCCCAATTGCACGGCCTTTGTCATCGGTGAAGGTGGCCTGATGGCCGCGCTTCACCAACACAAGATCGCCAACGATAGCATTAGTCCGGACTATATCGTCGTTGGTGAAGGCGCGTTCATTGCCGAAAAGTTGACCAAAGCACACGAACTTATCGAAAAGGGAGCCCGCTTGCTGGCCACCAACCCCGATAACTGGTGTCCTGTTTCTAGCCAAAAAACTCGCCCTGGCGCCGGTTCAATCGCAGCCTTTCTCGAAGCGAGTACAGGTCGGCGTGCCTACTATTTAGGCAAACCCAACGGCTATATGTTCCACCGAGCTTGCCAGAAACTAACGGAGTCCGCCCTGGGTCCGATCGAACGAATTGTGATGATCGGCGATACCATGGAAACCGATATCCGTGGCGCAGTGGAGGCGGGTTTATACAGCTATCTCGTTCTCACGGGCGCAACCCAGATCGAAGATGTCGGTGATTATGTTTACCAACCGACCCGGATCCTGCAAAGCATTGCTGATCTCGTCGAAGAAGTTAAGACGGGTACCGTTGCCGAAAATCCAGCTAGCCCGAGTTTGGGCAATGCGCGCCACTCAGGGGGGAAATTAGGGAACCGCCATCAAACCGATGTTCTCGCTCTTTACAAACCTCGCCCGCGACCGGCTATGACCAAATAAGTCTGCAGCTTAGATCGTGCGGGCCATTGGGGTGAAGTGGGTCTCAAAGAGGAAATCTGTCCGATACACCTTGCCACGCTGAGACTTCCCAGCGATTCAATAGGCCATCCCTTTTTGATGACCTTATTATCCCGCTTTCTTTGTTTGGTTTGTCTGGCGTCGCTCCGCACAACTCTCGGGGAAGAGGGGTGGCCGCAATTCCGGGGTTCCGGCGGCTTGGCTGTCGCTCAAAACGGCAATCCCCCAATACATTTTAGCCCTGAATCGAGCTTGCTTTGGAAGACTCCTTTCGGCTCGGGTAATTCCTCGCCGTGCGTTCGCGGGGATCGACTTTTCTTGACCACCTCCGGAGCGGCGGGATTGGAAACGGTGTGTGTCCGCCGATCCAACGGCCAGGTTCTTTGGCGGCGTGCCGCACCCATGGGGCGGGTCGAACCGACCCATCGCTTGGGCAACCCAGCCACTCCGACCCCCGCTGCAGATGATCGCTCTGTCTATGTGTACTTTGGATCATTCGGCCTGATCGCCTACGACTTTGATGGCCAAGAACGCTGGCAAGTCCCATTAAAAACGCCCGTCGTTGAATTTGGGACGTCCGCGTCACCCGTGCTGGATGGGGACCGTCTCTTTGTGGTCTGCGATCAAGACGAGGGTGCTTTTCTTCTGGCTGTAGATAGCAGAAGTGGCCGGACTTTGTGGCGGGTCGAACGTCCCGAATTTCGACGGAGCTTCGCAACGCCGTTGTTGTGGAAACATAATGGACAGGAGGAATTGGTGGTTCCCGGATCCATCTGGTTGAAAGCGTATAATCCCAAAGACGGTCACGAATTATGGACGTATAGTGGGACTTCTCGGGTTGCTTGCAGTTCGCCAACTGCCGGCGATGGGCTGCTCTTCAGTGCGAGTTGGAATGTTGGCGGTGATGCGGATAGCCGCGTTTCTATGGAACCTTTCGATGACTTTGCCCGCAGCATTAAACAAGATCCCACCGCTGCTCTCGGCCCAGAACTAATCCCAGCGGGTCCGGTCCGCGAACGTTTCACTCAGATTGATCTCAATAAAGATGGAAAGGTCAACCGGGTGGAGTGGGAGGGGATGCGCACGATGTTTGCCCGCGCCGGAAATGCGGTGCTGGCTATTCGACCCAACGGCAAAGGGGACATCACCGCCTCTCATCTCGCTTGGAAATCAACGCGGAGCCTTCCGTATGTCGCATCGCCTCTTTTCTATCAAGGTCGGCTCTATACGGTAAAAAATGGCGGCCTGATCTCCTGCTATACGGCCGACACGGGCGAAGTTCATTATCAAGACCATCGCATCGATGCCGCTGGTGATTATTATGCCTCCATCGTTGCCAGCCACGAACGTCTTTACTTCACCTCCCAAAAGGGGGTCATCACCGTTGTAGAAGCTGGAAAGGTACCACGTATTCTTGCAAAAAATGATCTGGGCGAAGCCATTATGGCTACCCCAGCAATTGTCGGATCTGCTCTTTACGTGCGGACGGAGACTCACCTCTATGCTTTCAGCGAGGCGGCCCGATAAAGTGTGCACGGCACACAGTTTACTCGCTCTAAAACAGGCAAATTAAGGCTCTGTCTTGGTCAACCTTGAGCCATTAAGTCTTCGATATCGTCTGCTTCAATCGGGATATCACTCATCAGGTCAACGGGTCCCGAATCGGTGATCAGCACCACGTTTTCTAAGCGAATAGCTAACTGCTCCTTGGGAATATAAATCGCCGGCTCAACTGTCATCACCCACCCGGCAGCAAAGGGGACATTCATATTCCCAAGATCATGGACATCTAATCCAATGGGATGCCCGTTGCCGTGCATGAACCACTTCTTTACTGGCTTCGCCATCGGATCTGCTCCCTTCACTTTAAGATCTCGAGGCTTCAATAAACCCAGATCAACGCACTCGCGCGCCACAAGATCTTCCGCTTCTGATTGCCATTGCCGCCAAGTCTTCCCCGGGACCAAGCCAGCTATTGAGGCTCTTAGCACACGCAGCACGGCAGTGTAGACCTGTTTCTGACGCTTGGTATAGCGACCGTTGACTGGAATAGTTCGGGTTAAATCTGAATTATAATTCGCATAACTCGAGGCCACATCTAGAAGTAGAATATCGCCATTCTTGCAGTCTTTATCGTTGTCTACATAGTGGAGGACACAGGAATTCGCACCGGCTCCAATGATGGGATTATAGGCAAATCCACCGCGGCGACGGATAAATTCATGGGCAAATTCCGCCTCAATCTCGCACTCGTTGACCCCCGGTTTCACAAATTGACAGACTCGCTCAAAACCCGCCTTAGTAATTCCACACGCCTGCTGGATCAGTGCGATTTCCGCTTGGGTCTTGACCACACGCAACTGGTGCATCAAGGGGGCCAATCGTCGGAATTCATGGAGCGGATAAGTGTTCCGTAACTCTTTCGCAAACCGGACATCACGGCTCTCTACCTCGATCACTGCCCGCTTGTGTTCGTTGGTATTAAGATACACTTGGCCCGCTTCACAAATTAACCGGTGCAACATCCGCGGTAATTCAGATATCCAAAGAACGGTCTGAATACCAGAGACCTGAACCGCCTCGTCCTTGGTTAATTTGTGCCCCTCCCAAATCGCAATGGTTTCGCTGGTTTGACGGAGAAATAAAATCTCGCGCAAATGAACCTCTTCGGCCTCCGGAAACAAAAGGAGAACACTCTCTTCCTGCTCTACACCGGTCAGGTAAAAGAGATCGGTATTCGCCGCGATACGCAGCGTGCCATCGGCATTGGTGGGCGGAATGTCATTGGCATTGAGAATCACTAAGGATCCAGCGGGTAAGAGAGCGCTGAGCCGTTGGCGATTTCCAATGAACAGTTTAGGATTGATGGGAGCATGACGCACCCCTGCCAAATGAAGGAAGAGGGCTCGTACGTCAATCCTCAGAATTTTTACCGGCGTCTTTCTCGACACAACAGGTCGTCAGAAACCAAATCGCCCCCACTTAACCTAGTGCCTCTGTCCGCGCTTATTTGCCTCTCAGTCGCCATTTAATCCAGCGGTCTCAACCCGCCTCATCAAGGCGTCGGGCGGCAATGCATTGAGCAATTCTCTCATCGATAACGTGTGTCCCGGCAAGAACCGGTCCGGTGCCAATTCAACCAATGGTTGCAGCACGAATCGTCGGCAGTACGCCCGTGGATGGGGCAGAATCAAAGCCAATGAGTTCCACACAACCTCTCCCCAACTAATAATATCCAGGTCCAGAGGCCGAGCCTCATTCATTACCTTTTTCGGCAATCGCCCCGCCTCGGTCTCCAACTGCTTGAGCCACTCCAGAAAACCTTCGGGCGTAATTCCATCGAGGGGAATAAGTTCTACCACGGCATTCAGAAAAACAGGGGATCCAAGGGGGCACTCTAAGGGCGTACTCGTCCAAATTGAAGAACGTCGGAGTGCCACTTTGGAAACGGTAGCTATTCGATCCATCGCCCAGATTAAGAGGTTTGTTGAATCGCCTAAATTGGAGCCAAGGGCAACGATCACCGGTGGGTTCATGTGTCCAAAGACCTTCGTTTTAGTCGGTTGTCAACGGTCTCACCTTAATCCAAGGACGTCTTGCATATCATAGATGCCGGGAGGACGCCCAACGACCCAATCCGAGGCTCTAAGGGCGCCGTTGGCAAAGGTATCTCGGCTGCTGGCCTTGTGGGTTAATTCTACTCGTTCGCCTGTCGCCGCAAAAATCACGGTGTGATCTCCGACCACATCTCCGCCACGAATAGCATGGATGCCAATCTCAGAGGCGGTCCTCTCTCCCACAATTCCCTGCCGGCCATGCCGGAGTGCCTCATCGAGTTGCACCTTTCGAACCTCGCCCAAGATCTCCAACAGGGTGGTTGCTGTGCCGCTCGGGGCATCCTTTTTTAAGCGATGGTGCATCTCCAAAACCTCCAGATCAAAGGAAGGTCCAAGAATTTCGGCTGCCTTGCGGGTCAACCAAAACAAGGTGGTAACTCCGGTGGAATAATTAGAGGCCCACACCATTGGAATTTTAAGTGCCGCCGCCCGAATAGAGGCTTTCTCCACCTCGTTATGTCCCGTTGTGCCAATAACAAGCGCTTTGCCGGCCAGGGCACACAGTGATGCTACCGTCGCTGTCGCATCATGGTGGCTGAAATCAATGACGGTATCAGCTTGAGGCAGCAGCGATACCAAATCGTCGCCAACATCAACGCTAGCTACCACTTGAAGTCCAGAATGATTGCCAGCACAGGCAAGCAAAGCCTGCCCCATCCGGCCCTTGGAACCATTAATAATAATGCGGGTCACAAGTGAACTCTGACAGAAATGGGAAAACATGGCACGCCTTCGCTCGCTCTCCGCGCAAGGTTCCGCTTGGATCTCCAGACATGCACGGTGCCCCCATCTTGGCTCCTTCTTCGATTAACCGTCTCCCAGCGTGGTTTTTTATCGTCGCTTTAGGTCTCGGATTACTTCGTCTCCCCTTTAACCTTTCCGATAAACTTTTCTTCGGTTGGCAATCTCAGTGCTTTGCTGTCCTGCTCCTCGTTATGGCCCTTCGTACTCTCGGTGGAAATCTGCCCACTCAAAATCGGGTCGCATTGACCCTTTTAACACTTGGTTCGGTCTGGACTGGGTTGACTTTAACGGTAAAGCTGATGCCGAGTGGGTTTCTCTCCAACTCGAGTGTAGTTGCCTCTGTCTTCCTCCACACCGCATCCATCCTTATTGCTCGTGGGACCGCTAAGCGGATGCTCTTGCCGCATCGGTCTTCCCCTCGCTTCGGCCTCTGGCTCATTGGAATTGCTTCGGTCTTGAGTCCACTCTGGATCCACACTCTACGACCGGCGGCCTGCGGTCTCTTCGCAATTCCACTTCCTCTGTTTGCCCCAATGACTGCCCTAACTTTGGTGGCTCTTACCCCTTGGGTTTTAAGTAAGCGACCCGTCCCAGAAGTCGTCGATCGCAATCCCATTCTGCTTTGGAGTCTTTCACTTTGTCTCGGTGCGCCGACTTTTGGTATCCACCGCGCAAGTCTCGCCGAAATCCTAGCCGCAGTGGCTCTCGCCGCTCTGCCTTGGGTTGTCGAGTTGATTCTTGTGCGTTGGATCGCAGACAGAAGCCACCGACCTCAGAGCTGCCCAAACGATTGATACCTGATGCTGAGGGCGCTTTATTCCAGAGCAGTTCTTGGAGCGGATCCTAGCCCAAGGGTTGGGCGTTCTCGGCGCAAGGTCAGTTTTAAAACTCGCATGTCGTCTAATTCTGTGACGCTTAGAATATGTTGACTCCCGACTAAAGCTGTATCTCCGAGTCGAGCAAAGCCCCCCATTTTGACCATGATCCAACCCGCCACCGTGTGAACCCCGTCGGCAGTCACCGGTTCACGAATGAGTTCCGATAGTTCAAAAAGAGGAAGTGTCCCATCTAAAGCCCATTCTTCGTCTCCGATCTTTTCAATTCGGGCTTTTTCATGATCAAACTCGTCCTGAATTTGACCCACTAACTCCTCTAGGACGTTCTCTAGGGTCACCATCCCCATCGTCCCACCGAGTTCATCCACCACAATAGCCAAATGCAAATGGCGCTCGAGAAAGATTTGTAAAAGACGATCCAGCCGGGCTGTCTCGGGGATATAAATCACCGGCTTCACCAAGGGTCGTAAGGAAGCGACGGTTCCCGAAGAGGCGCGGGCCGCATAAAGATCCTTGGTATGCAAAACACCGATCACTTGGTCTAAATCCCCATCTTCGCAAAAGGGTAACCGAGAAAACCGTGTTTCATCGGCCAGACGAAGGCCGTCGATTATCGAAAGGCGGGCACCAATGAAGACCATTTCCCGACGTGGTCGCATCACGTCTCGCGCCCGTCGACGGGTTAGATCAAAGGAATTAAGAACAATTTCACGAGCCAAAGTTGATCCGCCCCCTGCTGCGAGAGAAGACCCCAACATCAACCGGAGTTCATCTTCAGAATGAGTCTCCGAATGTGCCCCACCGCTTTCAATTCCCAACTGTTTCAGGACCCACAACGAGGTCTTGTTCAACACCCAAATCAAGGGATAGGTCAGCGTGTAGAACCAGTGCAACGGATAGGCAACCCATAATGAGGAAGGCAGAGGTCGCTTGATGGCGATAAATTTGGGAGCTTGTTCACCGATCACGACGTGGAAAAATGTGACCACAGTCAGACCGATGGTAGCCGAAAAAACATGCCGAATCTTCTCAGATTCAATCTGAAACCAGCCGAACAAAGGATTTAACAAGGTCTCGAAAATGGGTTCAGCCACCCACCCCAAGGCAAGGCTTGCTAAGGTAATTCCTAGTTGGCAGGCGCTTAGATAGGGATCGAGATGAGAAAGGATATGCTGGGTCATCTCTGCCCGGCGATTCCGATTCTGGATCAGCGGATCCAGTTGGGTTTCGCGGATTTTGACCAAGGCAAATTCGGCCGCGACAAAGAACCCGTTTAAGGTCACTAACCCCAAAGCCAAGAATAACTTTCCACCCACATCCCAGAACAAATGGGTATTCATCCTGAGGTCTCCATAAAGAGGGCTCGAAGAATATCAGTCAAGGTCACCACTCCCGTTTCTACTCCGTTAACGCCTCGAATAATTGCCATGTGCTGCCCAGAACGTTGAAAAATCCGGAGTGCCTCTTCAATTCGCACAGATCCATCCATAAACAGAGCCGGCCGCAGCCAATCTCGAACCAATGGGCGGGTGGGATCGAGGTCAGAATAAAGCAGATCCTTAAGACTGACAATTCCCTCTATTCGACGGGTCTTTGCCGCCGTACTCCAGACCGGGAATCGGGTGTAGCCTGTTGTACCTCCAATTTCCATCCACTCCGCTACGGGCACGATAGAGGTCAGGCTAACCGCCGATTCTAACGGATGCGCGACCCGCCCTACCGTCAAGTTCTGAGCATCCAAAATACGACCGATCAACGAACGTTCTGATTTGGAAAGTGCACCGGTGCTTTCTTGAATTAACGCTTTTAATTCATCGCGATTACCAAAGAGACGTCCGCTCAAGACTCGATCACCGGTGATCCACAACAGCACCGCGGAAAAACGTTCGATCAGAAAAACAACGGGAGATAAAACGATGTGAATACCAGCAAAAACCCGCACGAGATACATGCACAATCGATTGGGAAATCGCTGGAATAACCGCTTGGGCAACAGTTCGCAGGTGAGATAAATGCACAGGCCCATTATCAACAAAAGTGGTGAAAAAACTTCGACCCGATCGCTCGACCACCGTCTCAAATCTCCGATCATCAAGGCAACTGCCGCGAAATTAGAAAGGGTGTTCCCTACCAAAATTGTCCAAAGAAAATCCTCCGGACGATCCATGTAACCAAGTAAACGACGCGCATTGCCCTTTCCAGCGCGAGCCATTTGACGAATCCGGAGGCGACTCAGCTCAAAGACGCCTGCCTCCATGCCCGATAGGAAAAAGGAAAGAAGCAACCATCCCCCAATCATCATCCAATGAAGTGAGGTCTCAGTCATACCGCCGATTCCGTTTCCACCAAAAGTTCACGGACACGTCGTTCGTCAGCTTGTTGTACGGTGAGGCGTAATCCCCCATACCGGAAGACCTCGCCGGTTCGTGGAATCACATCCGCTAGGTACGAGACTAAGCCGCCCAGCGTTTCGATATCATTTGGCACCACCAAAGTTGGGTACTCACGAATAAAGTCATCAAGTCGCATCGCTCCATTCACTCGCCATCGACCTTTAGCAATTCGTTCGAAAACAAATCCCTGAGCCTCTCCTTCTCTTCGCAACCCACCTACTACCGCCGAAAGAATATCCTGCAAAGTAATGAGTCCTGCAGTGCCGCCATACTCATCCAGAACAACCGCCACCCCGCGCCCTTGCCGTTGCATCGATTCAAACAAGGTCAGCAGGTTCATACTCTCGGGCACAAAAGCAGGAAACTCCATCGACAAAAACAAATCTGGGGTCGGCGACAGCAAGAGTGCCCGGCTATTCAAAATGCCGATCACGTCGTCCGGTGTTTCATCGTATAAAGGAATCCAGTGATGCCCAGAGCGGCGCGCCGCAATCACCATGTCCTCTAATGGCATCTCGTCGGATAACATAACCATGCCCGATCGAGGCCGCATTACCTCCCGAGCACACCGTTGGTCGAGGGATAAAACGTGCAAAAGAATTTCCTTCTCGCCTGCTCCCAAGGTTCCTTGCTGATGCGCAATCTCAATAAGATCCGCATATTCATCATCCGACACGCCTCCCACCGGTCTAATCGACTTTGGAATAAGCCGGTTCAGAATGGAATCAACAATCGCTTGGGCCACCCGTCGCACCGGTCGGGTCACTTGCACAAAAAGCCAAAGAGGAAAGGCGACTCGCAGGGCCCACATTTCAGGTTGTCGAACTCCCAATGTTTTCGGCGTCACTTCGCAAACTAATAAAAGTAACAGCAGCAATCCCACGGTGATCAATCCTCCCCGCCATCCTTCACCCATAATCTCAGAAGCCCCAGCTACCGTCAGCGCGACCAACAACGCATTGGACAGGGTATTGCCCAAGGCAATCGCCGCCAGAATATCGGAGGGTTGCGTTAAGAGTTGCCCGACCCGCTCCGCTCGCTCTCCACGCTGCTTTACCAAACGCCGCGTGCGCCAAGTCCCTAAGGAAAACAACGCGGATTCCGCTAAGGCAAAGAAAAAACTCGACGCACTTAGCGCCAACAATAACGAAATAACGATGCTGATTTCGAACCTCAACTGCTTAACGATACAGATTAAAGCGAACGGCATCAATACGGCAGTGAATGAGGATCGGGAATACCCTCGGGCTTCCCAATCGAAGGTCGGGATAAATTTAAGAGCTTAGAAGTTCCGTCCGACTTTTACGTAGGGCGATAGACTGGTTGCGACAGGTGTGAATAAACACTTCCTCAACGTGACCCATTTTGCGGGTCTTCAGATAAGCCACTACCCAATGGCGTCGAAGAACTTTGCCTCCCAAGGGTCTCATTTTTAACTGTCCAAGGGAAAGTTCTAGGTCAGCAACCCAAGGCGCTAGCACGGCCACCCCTAGGTTCAGTTTTACTAACTCCTTGATCGCCGATAGACATCTCACCTCCATAGCCACTAGAGGACTGATGTTGCAGTCTTCCAGGTATCTCAACACTCTTTTAGCAGAGGGGGCCTCCCTCGAACTAAGGATCAGGGGTTGTTTGCGAATCTCCTCCTTGGTTAAGGGCCGACTTGAGTTCCAGTGATGGTTTTCGGCGAAGGTAAAAAGAAGCTCATCCTCAAACAAAGCCCTGCTTTCTAGGTCCGCTTCATTGGAATCTTCCACTCCAATAGCCACATCGATTTGACGAGCTCTCAACTGACGGGTCAGTTCGGGCATATTACCGTTTTCCAGCACAAGTTGAAGCTTGGGAATCTCTTTGTTCATGGCAGCGATGACCTTAGGTAAGAAGTGTTGGCAGAGAGATGCTGCCGCCCCAACTCGAATCCTAGTGTGGCCCCAGCGGCTCAGTTCCTTGACGGATAAAGTGGCTCGATCAATCGCTGCGATGGGGCCTTCAACCCCAGCCATCAATTGTTCTCCGGCTTGGTTCAAGGTCATCCCACTGCCGCCTCTATCAAAAAGGCGACACCCCATTTCGAGTTCTAAGACCCTCAATCCATGGCTCAAGGCAGAAGGGGTCAGGTGGACCGACCGTGCCGCCTTAACCAAGCCTCCTTGCTTGGCGATTGCCAAAAAGACTTTTAGTAAACGTGTATCCATAATTTAAAAGACCCCAAGATATTGATCCGGTGAGGTTCGTCTGGGATGCATCCGCTTGATTGGGTTGTGAACGATTCTGTTCTCTTTTTGGCTACTTTTATTCATCGAGGGTTCTTTCAAACCTTATTCGTCCGGAGGCAGGAGTTATGCCACGCCATCCAGTCTCCTGCCGATCGATCAACTAAAAACTAAGACTGACTCGCAGGGATTCAATTTGAGGGGAAGATCCGAAGTTTCGATTAGATCACATTGTCCAAAAACCGACACTTCGGACCCGATAGAAAAGTACGCTTTCGGACTTAATAAGCTCTATAACTTTGGGTCGACACACTCGCCTAAGCGCTTGTTTTGAAAACCGGCGATCACGAAAATTCCATCGATCGCCCTCTTTATATCGCTCTGTCATCGGATTCATCTTAGCGATGAATTTCTTTCAATCTAAGTTGGCGTCTATCTGCGCTGTCTTGGCACGAGCAATGCAGAGGGTTCGTTAACGGAGGATGCGGAACACCCCTCTAGAGTTAGACACAATTGCTTGAGACTCGGCTCCAAATTCAGGCCAAGTCCGAGGGGGCCTTAAAGTTTCTGCAAATTCGTTTCGCTCGTCTGATTATGTTCACCGTTTGTGGAGCACTGTTTCAGTTCGAGCGCAGGATATATACAACATCTCAATCATTGAACCCCCTAATATGAAACCCATAGTTAACACAACTCCACTCGAACGTATGCCGCTTCGGAGCTTCCTGATGGCAGCGACGGCAGCTAGCACACTTGCTTTTTATAGCCCGCCTAGTTTTGCAGCCGCCACTTATCCGACGTCGCAAGTGAACACCACGGGCCTCGCCGTAACCGATGACACCGTGACGGTAGGTCAACTCCATTCAGCGACGGGAACGATGGCTATTAGCGAAACGGGATCCATCCAAGCCGAACAATTAGCCATTGATCAGATTAATGCCTCAGGCGGTGTGCTGGGGCGAAAAATTAAAGTTATCGCCGAAGACGGTGCAAGCGATTGGCCTACCTTCGCTGAAAAGGCAAAAAAACTGTTGGTCAACGATAAGGTAGCCTCTGTTTTTGGATGTTGGACATCCGCCTCACGCAAGGCGGTTTTGCCCGTGTTCGAGAAAGAGAATGGGATGCTTTATTATCCCACATTTTATGAAGGCCTAGAGCAGTCGAAGAATGTCATCTACACCGGCCAAGAAGCGACCCAACAAATTCTCGCAGGACTCGATTGGATCGCTAAGGAAAAGAAAGCGAAATCGTTTTACCTGATCGGCTCTGACTACATCTGGCCGCGCACCTCAAACAAGATTGCACGTAAGCATATTGAAAACGTTCTGAAAGGCAGTGTCGTGGGGGAGGAATACTACGCGCTAGGACATACTCAATTCGGATCCTTAATCAATAAAATCAAGCTCAAGAAGCCAGATGTCATCTATGCCATTATTGTGGGTGGCAGCAACGTGTCCTTTTACAAACAGTTAAAGGCAGCGGGAATCACCAGCGACAAATGGACCGTCCTGACCATCTCTGTGACTGAAGATGAAGTACTCGGTATCGGGGGGGAGAACTTGGTGGGATTTTATTCTGCCATGAAATATTTCCAATCTTTGGACAATCCAAACAACAAGGCGTTCGTCGAAGCGTTCAAAACAAAGTATGGACCTAAATCGGTGATCGGCGATGTCACCCAAGCGGGCTACCTCGGGCCCTGGCTCTGGAAGTTGGCAGTCGAGAAAGCGGGAAGTTTCGACGTCGACAAGATTGCAGCAGCGTCTCCAGGTTTAGAATACACCCAAGCCCCTGAAGGCTACGTCAAGTTACATCCGAATCATCACCTCTGGAGTAAACTCCGGATCGGTCAGTGGAGCACTGAAGGACAGGCCAAGGTTCTTTATGAGTCTGGCCTCATTGAGCCCGATCCGTTTCCCAAGGGTTACCAGTAGCCCACCTCATTCTCTACGCGGTTGGCGGTATGCCCAGCCGCCAACCGGCCCCTCTAACTTTAACCTAAACCCTTTTTCTCCTCCGTTACTATGTCCGAATATTCTTCTTCTGAGCTGTGGTCTATTTTTATTATGCAAAGTTTCGCTGGACTCAGTCTCTTCAGCGTCCTGCTGCTAATGGCTCTTGGCTTAGCTATTATCTTCGGACAGATGGGAGTGGTCAATTTGGCTCATGGCGAGTTTATGGCGCTTGGAGCTTACACGGTTTATTTAATTTCGTCGGTCGTCCATTCCTACCTTCCAGCACTCGTTCCCTACTATTTTATAATCGCCATCGGGGCTGCTTTTATAGCGTCGGGCCTTGTGGGTTGGTTGGTCGAGTGGTCCCTCATCCGTTTTCTCTATAAACGCCCCTTAGACACTCTGCTCGCAACGTGGGGATTGAGCCTAATTATGCAACAGAGCTTCCGTTCGATCTTCGGAGCACGTGAGGTAACGCCCACTCTGCCTCAATGGTTGATGGGCAGCTTCAAGCCCAGTGAGACAGTTGATATTCCCATCAACGGCGTTTTCGTTATGGCCCTCACTCTCACTCTCACTCTCGGTATCTGGTTGTTTACGTACCGATCTCGGGTTGGTCTTCAAATGCGAGCTACAGTTCAGAATCGGGTCATGAGCGGAGCAGCAGGAATCAATACTCGCTGGGTCGACCGGTTCACTTTCGCCTTGGGTTGCGGTATTGCCGGGGTGGCGGGGGCCGCTTTTACTACTATCGGCTCCACGGGACCCGACTCCGGTTCTCGTTATATCGTTGATACTTTCTTGGTGGTGGTTTTTGGCGGTACGGCCAGCCTGATGGGCACAATCGCTTCCGCGTTCGGCATAGCTCAGGGGCAATCTATCTTAGAGTTTTTCCTCAAGGGGACGATGGGCAAGGTGGCTGTGCTTATGGTAATTGTGCTGGTTTTAATGATCCGCCCTCAGGGCCTCTTTGCCCCCAAGATCCGCTCCTAATCCCAGAATCTCTTAACTTATGAAAATGATTTATAAACGCCTTTTCTGCGGCACAACAGGAGTCCTCCAACTCGGTGTTCTTGCTCTGCTTTTGATGGTAGTGTTGCCCTTGAGCCTAGATATCTTCCGCCTTAATTTAGTGGGAAAATATCTTACCTACGCCTTTGCTACCCTAGGTCTGGTTTTGCTCTGGGGTAAAGCGGGCGTTCTTAGCTTGGGTCAAGGGGTCTTCTTCGGATTAGGCGGATACTGTATGGCGATGTTCCTCAAGTTAGAAGCATCGGATCCAGTGAGTACAAAAATCCAGTCAACCCCAGGGATTCCCGACTTCATGGACTGGAATCAAATCACCCATCTTCCCCTCTTCTGGATGCCTTTCAAAAGCCTTTCATTTAGTCTGATAGCAGTCGTTGTTATCCCGTCAATTATAGCTTTTATAGTGGGCCTAGCGATGTTTAAACGGCGGGTGGGTGGAGTCTATTTCGCTATTATTACTCAAGCTCTAGCGCTCATTTTATCACTGGTTATCGACGGTAATCAAGGGTACACGGGCGGCCGTAATGGAATTACAGATCTGCGCACGCTTCTGGGTTGGGATATTCGATCAACGCACGCTCAATACCTCCTCTACTTTCTTACCTGCGGACTTCTGGTCCTAGCCATTTTGCTCAGTCAATGGATGTTATCCGGTAAATTTGGCAAGATGCTTCTAGCCCTGCGGGATCGGGAGGATCGAGTTAGATTCTCGGGCTATGATGTCTCCCTATTTAAGGTGTTTACCTTCTGCTTTGCCGCAGCTTTAAGCGGCGTGGGCGGGGCTCTCTTTGTTCTTCAAGTCGGGTTTATTTCTCCTTCGCTTGTGGGGATCGTGCCCTCTATTGAGATGGTAATATTTGCAGCGGTTGGCGGCAGAGTTTCCTTGCTGGGCGCGGTGTATGGAACCCTTCTGGTCAATACCGGAAAAAGCCTCTTCTCTGAGAATTTCCCCCAACTCTGGCTTTTTGCGATGGGCGGACTCTTTATTACGGTGGTGGTCCTTTTTCCCGATGGTCTGGCCGGTGTCTGGAAACTACTCAGCAAGAAGTCCCTGCCTTTCTTAAAAAATCTGCGGTCTTCATCAAAAATGACCGAGTCGGAGTCAACTCCTCAACCCACCTCTGACAAGCCATGAGTTCAAAACAGAATTGTCTCCTCTATATTGAAGACTTAGAGGTTTCTTTCGACGGATTTAAGGCGGTAAACGGTTTAAATCTTTATATAGAACGTAACGAACTCCGAGTGATCATTGGTCCGAATGGGGCTGGGAAAACCACAGTGCTGGATATGATTTGCGGTAAGACACAGCCGACCTCGGGCAGTATCTGGTTTAAAGATCGGGAATTAGTGGGAATGCCTGAGCACCAGATCGTCCGATCCGGAGTTGGACGAAAATTTCAAACTCCTTCCATTTATGAAAATCTCACCGTTTTCGAAAATTTAGAGGTATCCTATCCGAAAGGCCGCAGTGTCTTCGGAAGCCTTTTCTTTCGCACCACCTCTGAGGTTGTCGATTGCATTCATCAAGTGGCGGAGCAGATTTTTCTCAAAGAATGCCTCGATCTCGAGGGGGCTTTTTTAAGCCACGGCCAAAAACAGTGGTTAGAAATTGGCATGCTTCTAATGCAGAAACCGGATCTCTTAATGCTTGATGAACCCGTGGCCGGGATGAGCGCGCCAGAGCGGGAACAGACAGCCGAACTCTTAAACCGGATTCGTAAGGATCGATCCATCATCATCATTGAGCACGATATGGAGTTTGTGGCGCGTATCGCTGACAAGGTTACAGTACTTCATTTAGGCAAAATTCTCACTGAGGGCAGCATGCAGCAAGTTCAGCAGAATCCATCCGTCATTGAGGTCTATCTCGGTCACTGAAGATTTAATATATTACGCTATGCTTAGAGTTTCCAATCTTTCTGTCGGCTACGGCCAGAGCTGTGTAATCCAAGATATGAACTTCTCCGTTGGTGAGGCAGAGATTCTCGCCATTATGGGCCGCAACGGTATGGGGAAAACTACCCTGCTAAAATCCTTAATCGGAATTCTTCCGTCGCGACAAGGATCGATACGGCTAGGCGATACAGAAATCTCAGGACTTGCTACCCATCAGCGAGTTCATAGCGGACTAGCTTTTGTACCACAGGGACGCATGATTTTCCCCGCACTAACGGTGGCAGAAAATATTTTAACTGGGTCTCGTGGTCCACTTGAGAAAAGCGATTGGGATGAGTTATATGCTCTCTTTCCAATTCTGTATGAGATGCGCAAACGCAAGGGCGGCAACCTATCTGGGGGGCAACAGCAGCAACTCGCGATTGCTCGGGCCCTAATTTCAAATCCAAAGGTTCTGGTGCTCGACGAACCAACTGAGGGCATCCAGCCCTCAATTATTAAGGATATTGCCCGAGCTCTGCGAGAGATTCGATCCACTCGCAAAATAGCCATCATCGTTACCGAGCAGGTCGTGAGCTTCATGATGGACGTTTGCGATCGGGCGCTCGTGATAGAGAGAGGGCGCTTTGTCCATGAGGCGCCTCGCGAGGGACTCAGTGCTGATCAAGTCAGATCATTACTGGCGGTCTGATTTTTCGAATTTCAACTCCTTCCGTAGTACTGACCATTAACAAAATTGCCCCAAACAAAAATTAATTCTATGGCAAAACCACTGATTAAAGTCGACTTCAAGACTCCCCCCGAAGAGCAATCTTATTTGCACAACCGCTGGCATCCAGATATCCCTATGGTCGCTTGGGTGAAACCAGGTGATGAGTTTCGTATCGAGTGCATTGACTGGACAGGAGGTCAGATCGCCAATGACAACAACGCCCGAGATATCGAGGTGGTGGATCTTTCGAAGGTGCACTACCTCTCTGGTCCAATTGGAGTGAAGGGCGCTGAACCCGGCGATTTGCTGGTGGTGGATTTACTCGACGTTGGGGTCCTTCCGGAATCTGCCTGGGGTTTCACCGGTATTTTCGCCAAGGAAAATGGCGGTGGATTTCTCACTGAACACTATCCAGATGCTCGGAAGGCCTGTTGGAACTTCAGCGGGTTATATGCAAATTCACGGCATATTCCAAATATCGAATTCGCCGGAATCATTCACCCAGGCTTGATCGGTTGCCTCCCCTCCAAGGAGCTTCTTTCCACTTGGAACACACGCGAGGGTGCCCTCTTCGCAACAGACCCTCAACGGGTCCCTCCCCTTTGCGCCATGCCCTACTCGCCCACAGCACACATGGGAGGAATGGCCAAATCGAAGATCCCCAAAGCGGCAGCCGAGGCCGCACGAACGGTTCCCCCGCGTGAACATGGTGGAAACTGCGACATAAAAAATCTAAGCCGCGGTTCAAAGATCTTCTTTCCAGTCTATGTAAAAGGGGGAGGTCTCTCGATGGGGGACATTCATTTTTCCCAAGGCGACGGTGAGATTACTTTTTGTGGGGCAATCGAAATGGCCGGATTTCTCGATGTGCGTGTGTCCATTATTAAAGGAGGCATGAAAATGTATGGGGTCAAAAATCCTATTTTCCAACCTAGCCCAGTCGAGCCTAAGTATAGTCGCTTCCTCATCTTTGAGGGCATCTCAGTCGATGAATCCGGAAAGCAGCACTACCTCGATGCGACAATCGCCTATCGACAGGCCTGTTTGAATGCAATCGAGTATCTTAAGAAATTTGGATACTCAGGCGAACAAGCCTACGCCATCCTCGGAACCGCCCCAGTCGAAGGACACATTAGCGGAATCGTCGACATACCAAACGCGTGTGCAACGCTCTATTTGCCCACGGAGATTTTTAATTTTCCAATGATGCCGACGTCTGCCGGCCCCACAAAATTTGTGGATGGCTCGATCGATTTAGCACGGGTCCAATAACAACTAATTTTTCCCTTGGAGAACCCCCGCTATGCCTTTCTATGATTACGCTTGCCGCTGCGGCGAAATCTTTGCCCTCAGCCGCCCGATGGACCAACGGGATATCGCCGCTGAGTGTCCCGAGTGCCAAAAGCCCGCTCTAAGGACTGTTACTGCCCCTCACCTTAGTTGGCTACTACCCCATGTCCGAGATGCTCACTCTCGAAATGAAAAAAGTCGGCATGAACCGGGCTTGCTCGATCGTCATCGCTGCGCAACTGCCTGCGGTTGTGGTGTTAAAAAGTCGTCTCAAGTCGCGGATAAAAGCCTTCAAGTTAAAGTCCCTCAATTAGGTACTTTTCAACGAGGCAGAAAAACTCAACGTCCTTGGTTGCTCGGACATTAACTTAGATTGATGATGGTTCAGGAAGGGCGCTCTCTACTAAGTGCTCTTTCCTTTTTGTATTTGGTGAGACGCTGTCCCTACCGGAAGCTTATGGGCACAGCTGCTGAGTTTCAAACGTGGGAATAGTCGCTCTTGTTTAATACGGTCACCAAAGCAAGGGAGACAGTTTTTCGCGGAGCGCCCAAAGCCGCAGGATGCCCGAATCCATTCCGTTCGCATCGCAACCAATTTCTGACCAGCAGGCGTCGTTCGTCACCTACCCAATCGGTCTCAACTATGGCGTCAGCAACTCAGGGGCCTACTTCGCCGGCTCTCCAAGCTTGATTCGCTCCTCACTCTCCAATTCCTCCGATCTAAATATTCGGTGCCGGTGCCGGAGCAGAATCGGACAGAGACGGAGCGAAGGTGGATTTGGATGGGTCGCAGCCCCGCCGGAGGCCGCCGGCGCGTGGCTGCGGCCAAGCTCTGAGGTTGCCGTGGAAGCGCGTTACTAAGAGACTGACCACTAGGAGAACAATCAACTTGTCCACCGCCGTCCCGTCGAATTTGTCCGCCGCGTGCTCATCGACTTCCACTCGGGCTCCCTCGACGCTGCTACCGCCGCCTCTCATCTGGGAGTGAGCCCCTCCCGGCTCTACGAGTTATCGACGGATTTGCTCAGCGAGGGCGTCGGCGACCGTCCCAAGGGCTGGCCACCCGAAGCTCATCGCTTCTCCCTGGAGTTCCTGCCGCTGCAAAATCCGCCCAACTACCAGCTCGTCGCCGATGAATTTAAGCGCCTCTGCATCGGGGGCTGGGCTCGATCCTCGGGGGAGGCCCACGACGCTCATCGCGTGCCCACCCCACAGCGCAAGCCCCGCGTCGATCGCCGCTCCGGTCGCGCCCGCATCGGCGAACTTTTTGGCAACACGACAGTTTCATCCACCATTGGGGGGCGGCTCACCCTCGATGACCATTCCCGCCTCAATCTCGCCGACCGCTTCGTCGAGTCGGACACGATTTGGAATCACTTCGAGCACTTCCGGCAAGCCTTCGAGACCTGGGACCTACCGGAGATTATTTACACCGATGGGCTGAGCCTCTTCGGACCCAGTTCAAGCCACGATCACCGTGATCCTAAAAGCGAGTTCCATCGCGCCCTCCGCGGGTTCGGCGTGGTTCATCTGGTCGCGCCCACTCCGCAGGCCAAGGGAAAAATCGAACGCCGCTTTGGCACCGTCCAGCGCCACCTGGTGACCCTGCTCGCCCATGCCCGCGCCGAAACCTGGCGCCAGTCAGGCGATGTCCTCCAGATGGGAATCTTCTGCCCCAATCGCACCATTAATCGGGTGAATTCTCAACCGGCGGATCAGTTCGGGCGGGGTGTAAAAGTTTTTCTGTAAAAGGCTCCTAGCGCAGATTTTACAGAAAAATGATTGCGTCGCCATTTTCACTCAGCAGTCTGAATCCCATCCAATTGAAAACCTGAAAAGATTTTGGACCCAAAATTATCAAATTATATGATTAAACCGATTAGAAAGTGGGGCCTCTTGGCAGCAAGAGGCGTTGCTGTCTTTACGACCGCCAGCTTGGCGCTTCACGCTCAAAACAACGTTCTTCAACCCAGCGACTTAATCGTTGCTTCGTCCAGCAATAGTCCTGGGTCAGAGGGAGTTGCTAACGTGATCGACGGTAAACCGACCAAATATCTCAACTTTGACAGTCGGAATCCTGTACCCGTCAAACCGTCTGGGTTTGCGATAACACCCAAGGTGGGGGCTACTCGGGTCACTGGCATGAAGATCCAGTCAGCCAATGACGGACCGGAACGTGATCCGAAAATTATCACCTTGGAAGGTTCGAATGATGATGCCATTACCAGTTTCAGCGCCGGGAATTGGAAACTGATTGCCAACATCACTGCCAATGACTTCGCCACTCGGTTTGAAACGCAGTCTTTCGCCTTCGATAACTCCAAGCCCTTCAAACACTATCGTTGGACGGTCGTTGAGACCAAGGCAGCCAATGGATGCTGTATGCAAGTGGCTGAAGTAGAATTACTCGGCACAGTAGTACCTGCTGATGTGACTCAGCCGGGCGATCCTCTCATCGCGTCGTCTTCCAACAGCCCTGGTTCCGAAGGTGTTGCCAATGCGATTGACGGCAAACCCACCAAGTATCTTAACTTTGACAGTCGGAATCCGGTACCCGTCAAACCTTCCGGTTTCATCGTCAGTCCGGTAATCGGCCGTACACTCGTCTCGGGAATGTCGATTCAATCGGCCAACGATGGTCCAGAGCGCGATCCTAAGATAGTGACCCTAGAAGGTTCCAATGACGACACCGTAACGACTTTTAGCGCTGGGAATTGGCAACTGGTCACCACACTGACCAATATCGCCTTCACCGCCCGCTTTGAGACCCAGACCTTTCTGTTCGATAATTTTGTCCCCTACAAACACTATCGATGGATTTCAGTGGAGACGGCGACCGCCAATGGTTGCTGCATGCAAGTGGCTGAAATTGAGCTTTTAGGTACAGGTGCACCTCAAGACGTCACTCAGCCTGGCGATCCCGTTTTTGCTTCCTCCTCCAATAGCCCGGGCTCAGAAGGCGTCGCCAACATCATCGACGGGAAGCCCACGAAGTACCTAAACTTCGATAGTCGCAACCCTGTCCCGATCAAATCTTCTGGTTTCGCTGTCAGCCCACGCGTTGGAGCAACCGTGGTCACCGGTATGACCATCCAGTCTGCCAATGACGGTCCGGAACGGGATCCGAAAGTTGTTATCTTAGAGGGGTCTAATGATGAGGCCCTTGCCAGTTATTCGGCCGGTACTTGGACAAAGATTGTCCAGATTGACAACGCGACCTTTACCGCCCGTTTCCAGACTCAAGAGTTTTTCTTCGCAAATTCCACAGCGTATAAGAACTATCGCTGGACAGTGATCGAGACCGCTGCTGCCAACGGCTGCTGTATGCAGGTTGCCGAAGTTGAGTTGCTAGCGGTCACGGGTGTGGATTGCAATAAAGCCAAGTTCACTTTGCAGCCGGCAAACACTCCTGTACTCGCGGGGGCATCAGCCACTTTCTTTACTTCCGTTAATGGACCTTGGCCGCTTCGTTGGTTGAAGAATGGTGAGATTATCCCTGGAGCCAGTGCCGCTAGTTACACCACCCCGCCCATCACGGAGGCAAATGCAGCGGATAAATATCAAGTCGAGATTGTTGGCTGCGAAAAGAGCGTCGTCGTTACGGCTCAAGTATTCACCCCCTCCGCTGTTAAGAGCATTGGTATTAGTTTTGTTGGCAGTGGAGCCAACGGAGCACCAACACTGGTTAGTTCCAATGATGTCGTCGGGGTTCACCCTCAAGCTTACTGGAACAATGCAAACGGGGGCTCTGGGTCACTCCCTGACGCCTCGGCAGATCCGGTCGCCACGTTTGTCGATAGCTCCAATGCTGATTCATCGGTCACCTTTACTTGGGCCTCCTCAGGCACTTGGGGTGCTGGGACTGGTAGCTCTTCATCCACCCAGCGGATGCTAAATGGTTTGGTGCGTGATAATCCGGGCGGGGATCCTGCCAGCTTTGTTTTTGGTAATGTCCCAACTGGCAAACATGCAGTGCTCATTTATGTGGTCGCTCCTCCGCTGGTGTTCGACGTCGTTTCTTACAAACTGAGTGGCAAGACTGAAAAGACCTATGTCTCACGTGTTCTTAACTCAGATGAGTACAATGCCGCACCCGGATTCTATCGTTCTACTAGCACCGTTTTAGCCAATCCGGCCCTCGCAAACTTTATTCGCTTCGATGATGTTGAAGCCGCCGCGGATGGCACTATCACCGTCGCCGTGGATACTATTACCGTTGGATCCGATCAACACGCGGGTATCAATTCGATGCAATTGGTCCTGAATAGCCCGAATCCGGGTAGCCCTCCTACGGTCACAGCCGATCCTCAGCCCGCTCGCGTGGAAGAGGCGGGTGGCGCTATCTTATCGGTGACTGCGACGGGTACGGATCTGACTTACCAATGGCGTAAAGAAGGACGTAATCTTCCCGATGGTGGACACGTTAGTGGAGCAACCACCGCGAATCTACTCATCACCTCCATTAATAAGGATGACGAGGGCGTCTACAGCGTTGCTATCTTCAATGCAGCCGGGAGTGTCATCAGCAAAAACGCCGCCGTCAGAATTTCACCTTTTGACATTAAGAACGGGCTCGTTGTCCATCTCAAGCTGAATGAAACAACCGGTACGACCGTGGCTAATACAGCGACTGGCGGCACAGCTGGCACCGTGAATGGAGCGTCCTCTTGGACCGCCGGCCTGATCGGCAACGGGTTTAACTTAGATGGTGGCACTTACATCTCTGTCCCCAACTACACCAAGGCCAAGACAGCCATCAGCGGCTCGGCTTGGGTTAAGATTCCTGCGATCATCCAAAATGATGTTGCGATCGCCCGCAATGCCGAAGGCCCCCTCGCGGTGGGCGGCGGTATTCGTGTGGTTGGACAATTCGAAATCAATCTAGTCTATGATATCCTCACTGACTCTTTGATGCCTTCGGCTGCCGTAGGCATCGGTCCGAATGTGGCGCGTGCGACGAGTGCTACAGCGTTCCCGGTGGGAACTGCTTGGCATCATATCGCCTTCACTGCTGATGGAGCCCAACTCCGGCTCTTCGTCGATGGCAACGAAGCCGCTCGGGTCGATTACTTCGCTGGAATTAACCCGCCGGACATTTCCTATATCTCCATTGGCGGTCGGCTTGGTTTGGACGCTAGCGAACCTCCAGTGCTGGGTCCAGATGCCCTCGCTCCTAACTTCCTCGCCGGTTCGTTGGATGACTTCGCTCTCTGGTCCCGCGGACTCACTGCCGAATCCATTCAAGCTATCTACACCGCTGGCAAAACGGGTAAAGGTGCTGAAACAGTCGTCGAACCCAAGCCCGCGCCCATCGGTTCGGTCATTGAGCCGATTGCAACCGGTGGCAAATTCGGTGCCGTTGGCGCTTTCACCAACTTCTCTGTCGACAGCGTGGCCAAGGTCATTCGGGCAGATCTACCGGCTGACAAAACCAAGCCGGCCTTCTTGAGCATCAAGCCGGGCGTCACCATCCTCACCGTCAAGGTTGATGGTAACCAATTGGTAATCACCTACAAATAGGCTTAGTTCTCCTGCAGAATAAGCTGAAATTCATAGAGAGGGCCGGACCTATCCGGCTCTCTTTTTATTTGTCCCAACAAACTTTGATTCCAACTCGAAACTGTTTCAACCTAGGTCTTAGTTAAATCTAGACTGAGGCGAGGATGACTCGTCATTCAGAGATGTCGCGCCCGCTTGGACGGTGTAGATCGTAAGCTTTAAAGGTTAATTTATGAAGCCCCAGATCTGTCGACTGAACGCCATTTCTAGCTCTCTCGGTGGCTTGATCTTGGCGCTGCTCTCGAGTGCTTCAGCCGCTCAAACCAATCCTTCGGCTTGGATAGAATCCGCAGGGCATCGATGGAGACCGCTTAGACCTCGCCCTGCCGATCAGCAATCGGGTTTTCAACGACACCCTTCCGCCACCTCCGGGGTCCTCTTTACCAACTACCTCTCCGAGCCTGAAGGAGCTGCGAATCGGACGCTTTATAACGGGAGCGGCGTCGCCACCGGAGATGTCGATGGGGATGGGTTACCTGATATTTTTCTCGCAAGTCTCGCTGGGCAGAATCAGCTCTTTCGTAACTTGGGCGGTGGACAATTTTCAAATATCACCGCGGTTGCTGGGTTCAACGTTCGAATTCCCCAAACGCGCGGTGCCGTGTTAGCTGATCTTAACGGAGACCGCTCCTTAGACCTATTGCTGGCGGTGAACGGTCGAGGTGCTCTTTGTTATACCAATGATGGCCAAGGCCATTTTACTGATGTCACCGTGGCCGCTCGTACTGGGAGTCGAATGGGCTCCACTAGCCTCGCCCTCGCCGATGTCGATGGAAATGGCACGATCGACCTCTATGTGGTCAATTATCGAACCGAGGATATTCGTGACCGCGGGCGGGTGCGTCTGTCCATGGTGGGTGGGCGTCCCTTCTTACGTGGTTCCGAGACCAATCGCTTGCTGATGCTGAATGGTAAATTGGAGGAAAACGGCCAAGCCGACCAACTTTACCTCAATGATGGCCAAGCCCATTTCACCGCTGTCCCATGGACCTCTGGATTTTTCTTGGATGCACTGGGTAAGCCTCTGACTGAAGCGCCGTTGGATTGGGGAATGGCCGCTGGATTTCGTGATCTGAACGGCGACGGGGCTCCAGATTTGTATGTCTGTAATGACTACTGGTCGCCAGATCGTCTTTGGTGGAATGACGGGCACGGTCATTTTCGAGCGGCCGATTCCACCCAATTGCGAAAGACCAGCGCCAGTTCCATGGGGGTAGCCTTTGGTGACGTCGACCGAGATGGCCTCCCAGATTTTCTAGTAGTGGATATGTTGAGCCGAGACCCGCAGGCTCGAAAGAGACAACTAGGGTCTCAGGTACCTACCAAGGTGTCCGTGGAAGATCGGCCTCAGGTGATGCGAAATACCCTATTTTTAAATCGAGGTGAGAAACGATTTTCCGAAATAGCCCCCTTTGCGCGCATCAGTGCATCGGACTGGTCTTGGTCCCCTCTCTTTCTTGATGTCAACTTAGACGGCTACGAGGACTTGTTAATCGGCGCGGGCCATTTTCGAGATGTTCAGGACTCGGATGCTGAGGCTGCTGTAGGCGCAAGGCAGCGAAATTGGGACAGTTTTAAAAATGAGCAAGAACGGCAACAGGCTTTCACCGCAGAACTCCAAGAACATTATCGTCTTTATCCTAGGCTAGACCTGCCTATCGTTGCTTTTCGGAATCGAGGGAATTCTACTTTCGAGGAAGTTACCGATGCTTGGGGCTTAAATCACCTCGCCATTCATCACGGAATGGCTGTGGCGGACTTTGATGGCGATGGCCTGCGCGATCTCGTGGTCAATGTGTTGAATGGGCCAGCAGAACTTTACCACGGTAGAAGTGAAGGAAAGGCTTTGGTGGTGCGATTACGAGGCCGGGCGCCGAACACCTGCGGTATTGGAGCCCGGGTCACTCTTAGGGGAGGGACCATTGCCGCGCAGACTACCGAGATGACCGCAGGTGGCGGCTATGAATCTGGGTCTGATCCTGAGGTGACCTTCGCCGCGGGGGAGAGCGATCAGGGGTTAACTTTAGAGGTGCTCTGGCGACAAGGAAATCGAACGGAGATTTCTGACCTAAAGGGAGGGCGTCTCTATGAAATCGAAGAACCCGCACCCCTACCGCTCGCTCGCACTAATCGCCTATCGATGGCAAAGGCGACTTGGTTTACGGACGCCAGTTCACTTTTGGCGCATCGGCATATTGAATCGGGGTTCGATGACTTTCAGCACCAACCTTTACTTCCCATGCGGCTCAGTGAATTTGGCCCAGGGATCGGTTGGTGGGATCCCGATGGAGACGGCGGAGACCACTTATTCATCGGGAGTGCTTTGGGGAACCCTCCGACCTTGCTGCAAAAGTCGAAGACCGGACCTTGGAGCTCGGTGCCTTTACCCTTTGGATTAACGGCAACGGATGACTTATCTGGAATAGCCGTCTGGCCTCACTCTAGCGGGACAACATTGCTTTGGGGTGTGGCTCGCTATGAGAACGGGGGTGCGGGTGGAATCCGCGGCCTGCAATGGAATGCGGGGCGAGGTGTCGCTGCCACTCATCTCCCAGTGCTGACTAATGGGGTTTCGGCGGTCGCGTTGGCGGATATTTCGGGGAAGGGCGATTGGGTCCTCTTTGCGGGTGGGGGTCCCGTGCTGGGGGCTTATCCGAGAGCTCAATCCAGTGAGCTTTTTCGCTGGTTTGGTGGCCAATGGCATGCGGATCAACGCAGTCGAGTCGTCATTCAAAGTGAAAGACGGATCGGTGGTGCCGTGTGGACAGATCTTACTGGGGATGGCCAACCTGAATTAGTGGTTACTACCGATTGGGGGCCGATACGCGTTTTTCAAGATCGTGCCGGTGCCTTGTTTGAAATAACCACCGAACTGGGTCTCAACTTGGTTACCGGCTTGTGGCGTGGCGTGGCCGCTGGTGATTTTAATGGGGACGGTAAAATGGATCTAATTGCCATGAATTGGGGACTAAATTCGGTCAATGTAGCCAGTCCTTCAGCTCCCTTAGTGCTAGCCTACGGTGAGACCTCGCAACCCGGCATTACCGACATTTTCGAAACAGAATGGGTCGCTGGACAGCTGTCCTCGCGCCATCCATGGAAAGGCCTGATCGAGGCCGTGCCCTATCTAGGTGAACGCTTTTCTGCTGTCGCAAAGTATGCCTCCTCCTCACTGGATCTTGTCCTCGGGGAACGAGCCCCACTGACCCGTCGCATCCAGGTGACAAGCCTCGAATCCCAAGTCTTCATCCAAACAGATAAAGGTTTTGTGGGATATCCGTTGCCTCGAGATGCCCAACTCGCCCCCGCTTCGGCCGTCGCCGTCGCGGACTTCGATGGCGACGGCTACGATGATGTCTTTCTCGCTCAAAACGACTTCGGTCAACCGAATGAAGAACCGCGCATCGATGCTGGGGCGGGTTTAGTGTTAAAAGGGAATGGAACAGGAGGGTTCACGGCAGTTTCAGGTCACGAATCGGGTATTGAAATCCTTGGACAACAAAGAGGCTGCGCCGTGGGAGACTTCAATAACGATAGGAAAACTGACTTAGTAATCACTCAAACAGGAGGGGCAACTCGACTGTTTCAGAATCAAGGTGCCCGACCAGGATTACGGATACGGTTAGTAGGGGACCCGAGTAACCCCAGAGCCATCGGGGCACAGTTTCGTTTGCGAACCCAATCGGGGCTTGGCCCAGTGAGAGAACTCCATGCTGGGTCGGGGTCTGGATCGCAAGATTCTCTAGTGCCTATCTTGACGGCGTCGGGTCCCCTCCTTGGGATCTGGATACGGTGGCCGGGCGGAGCAATTACCGAAACTTCTCTGCCCCCTACCCTCATCGGGGCTACCATCAACATTCGCGGCCAAATTGTCGGTCAATAATAGGCAATCCAGTAGCGGCAGAGCGACAAGTCCGACGTTTATTTAACCGCCGGCACAAAAACACCAACCTCCAGCTTGGGTTGTGACTTCAGCGAGGTGGCTACACTAATTTGGCCGAAGGTGTTTCCTGAGTTAAACGGACTGATGGCCTCGATTCGGAGTCGATAGCTGCGCCCGGATTTGACGGTCTCCAATCGAGCGATAAAACGTTCTGAATCCGAAACCACCTGAGAGAGCATTACCTCAATGCCTAGATGGTTGGTAATATCAACAAAGGTAAACGCATTGGTGCCGCCGACCGAGGTTCGCTCGAGTCGGACATAATCCGGGGTGGCTTCAATGGGGGCTTGAATCAATGCAGAGACAGAGAGGGTAAAGTCGGGGAAATCGGCCGCGGTACGACCGAGTTTCACTGTTTCCTGCAACTTGCCACGTGCACCAGCGGTGTAGAGTCGGATGGATACTTTTCCGGCTTGCCCGGCCTCTATTATTTTTGGGGAGTTTTCCACCACCAAACAACTGCAACTTATCACCAACGAATCTAGTTTTAGAGAACGCTGGGTCGTGTTGGTAATACTAAAGATATGGGTTAACGGATCTCCTGGGGGTGCTTTCCCAAAATCATAGATCTGCTCACCGTAGAGGCTCCCAAAAAGTGCTGTTCCGGTTAAGAGCGCTAGCTTGAACAGAAACTCACGCATTTCCCCACTACTAGTCTGATTCAGGAGATGTCACAATCTCTTTCCTGCGGAGGAGCGTCTTCCCTTCGATCAGTTGATACAGGGCTCCACGAAACTCCTCGCCTCGGCGAAGTCAGCCAATCATCATCTTTTTATTCCGCCCATTGCGCTTACCGTTGCGAGCGGCTAGATATCCAAAGCGTTGCGGTAATCGATTAAAGTAACGGCACTTGCTGAACCTAGTTAATCAGTCTGTTGACTCTAGAAAGAGACCCAAGTCTATGATCTTAAAAAACCCACTGTTTAGCTCTCTAAGAGCGGCCAGTCTGCTCGGCGGACTTTTAGCCTTTGTTCTTACTTCGTTCGCTGTAAGGGCTGAACTGACTTACGGAGACTTGCGAGATAACGGTAATTTCTTCTCGAAACAGGCCAAAGCTGAAGCGACCCGAAATATCAATGAACTCGGGAAACGCTTTAAAAAAGAGTTGGTCATTGAAACCTATGCTGAGATTCCAAGTGATCTTAAATTGGGAGTGGATTTAGAGAATAAAGCCGCCTTCAACCGACTGTTCGAACAATGGGTGACTAGGCAAGCCAAGCAACAAGCGGTCAACGGTATCTTCATCTTGCTCACCAAGGTTCCAGCGCATCTCCACGTCGTAGTCGGTAACGAGACCCAGAAGCGTTCCTTCACATTGAAAGACCGTGAGGCTTTGGTGAAAGGGATGTTGGCCAATTTGCGAAATAAACAGAATGACGCCGCCCTATTGGGGGCAGTCGATTTCGTTGCTGTGACGATGAAAGAGCATTCAGTCAGTCGATCAAACTCGTCTTCAAGAGGGCAGGTACCGTCCGAGACAGAGGCCAAGAGTCCCTTGAGTTGGTTGGTTCCCGTACTGATAGGTTTAGTGGTTGTTTGGATTGGCATTGCCCTAGTTAAAGCTCTATTGAGGACGGGTGGAGGAGGGTCTAATGCCGGTGGTGGGATGATGCCCTCCGGCTTGGGTGGCGGTGGCTTTTTCAGCTCACTCCTCGGTGGGGTGTTTGGTGCGGCTGCTGGAATGTGGCTCTATGACCAATTCTCTGGTCACCACGGATCGGCTAATGCTGGGGAGTGGGATGACGGTAGAGGGAGCAGCAACGCCGGTGATGATCGAGCAGATACAGACTATTCTGGGTCTGGTGGCGACTTTGGGGGTGATTCTGACAGTGGTGGAGGCGGCTTTGGCGGCGATTCTGGAGGGGATTCGGGCGGTGGAGATTTCTAATTACTCGGCGGTCTCAGCCGGCTAGCGCAAGAGGGTCGGGGATGGTAACGAGCCAGAAGCTGCGTGAGGCTGTCGGGGCTTGTGGTTCGTTCGCCAAACCGAAACCCTAAGCCCATAAGTCACGGTCAGCGACTGACCCGAGAAAATCGTTACACCATCGAAAGCCTGAGCCGCCACCCCTGCTCTCAAGAATTCATCGCCCGGACGATCGGAGTGTATTCTTCCAGCATGGGACCCGATCTCGAGCAGGCTGGGATGACCCGCCAAACGTAGTATCATCTCACCGCGCAGATAGATGCGGATAAGCGCGCGTGGGCGGGACGAGCGATTCCGCCAGCACTCCGACTGGCCGTGGCCGCCAAGCTCCGTACCCGTCAATGGAACCCGGAGCAGATCAGCCGCACCTTCCGCCAACAGGGCATTGGCAAGATCAGCCATGAATCCATCTGCCAACGTGACCTCGACGCAAACACCAATGGCATGAGCCGCCAATCCTTTCCCCAAAGGTTGTGAGTTTTCCAAGCTCACACCCAAGGAAGTCCATCGCGTCGAAACCCTGCTCAACTCACGACTGATAGGAAATTGCTTTTTGACGGGGAGGGGAAAGGGCGGATGAGGTCTCACGCAAAGACGCAAAGGAGAGAAGAGGATTATGAGAGGTATTTCATGGCTTTCTTGAATCCTTTGCGTCTTAGCGTCTTGAGCGAAGCGGGCGTGAGAACTACTGATAGGAAATTGCTTTTTGAGAACCGTGTTTAACATTTAGATGGATTTCGAGCGTTTGCGTATGAATTACAGAAGCGGCAGGGGGTTGGTGAGGTCGGTTTTTTAAATTCGCGCGACCTTCGCTCGGATCGGTTCGGTTGCCGGAAGATGGATGCCAGCGCCGGCAAC
>CAMDGV010000015.1 GCA_945898055.1 Akkermansia muciniphila
ACCAACTCCCCGGTGGCTGTCGCCGGATACGGTGAAGGCGCTGCCATTGCCCTGTATGCCGCGGCTTGCGATCCACGGATTTTCGCGACCCTCGTCAGCGGATACTTCACCGACCGCCAGGGGCTGTGGAGCGAACCCATCGACCGCAATGTCTGGAGCTTGCTCAAGGAATTTGGGGATGCGGAACTCGTCTCGCTGGTGGCTCCGCGCGCGGTGTTGATCGAGCACGCCTCCTTTCCCTCGGTGAATGGCGAGAAGGGGGGTATTTCGACTCCGGAACCTCGGATCGTTCGTACTGAATTCGAACGTATCGAAAGCCTGATCCCGAACAATTTCCAAGAGCGCCGCCTGCTGACCGGCCCAGATTGGGGGACGGTGGCCATGCCGCTCACCGACTCCCTGTCCAACCTCGTACTCACCCTCGGCCCCTTCACCCTCGACCCTGCTGCCGTCTCAGCACCGCCGACCCATCACCGGAAAAATTTCAATGCCCATGACCGGATGAAGCGGTTGGTCCACGGGTTGAGCGCTCTGATCCAACAGCGGGTCCGACAATCCGAACTGGAACGGGACAACCACTTCCTCGGGGTCCTCATGCCCGATCGAATTAAGAGTTCCAGAGCCGGCGGATTGTCTCGCACCCACCGGGTAGCCCCCTTGCCCCCAGCTCCGTTCATCGAGGGCAGCCGACGGTTCCGGGAGCAGTTCCGCCGCGAGATCGTCGGCGTTTTTGATGAGCCCCGGCTACCAACTCGGGCAAGGACCCGCGTGGCCTATGATCAGTCACCCAAGTGGGTTGGGCACGAGGTGGTCATCGACGTCTTTCCGGAGTCTTTCGCCTGGGGATTCTTACTGCTGCCACGCGACCTGAAACCGGGTGAGCGACGGCCGATGGTCGTCTGCCAGCACGGTTTGGAGAATGTTCCGGCCGAGACCATCGAACCTGGCAAATGGGTGGGAGCGAGTGACTTCGCAGCTCGATTGACCGAGCGGGGATTCATCACCTTCGCCCCCCACAATCCTTACCGTCACGGGGAGCGCTTCCGACAACTCCACCGCAAAGCCAACACCGTGGGAGCGTCCTTGTATTCGATCATCACCGCCCAGCACGAACAGTGGCTGTCGTGGTTGGCGACCCGGCCCGAGGTGGATCCCACGCGCATTGGTTTCTATGGGATTAGCTATGGCGGGACCACCGCCATGTTCGTGCCGCCGGCAGTCGAGGGATACGCGTTGTCGATCTGTTGCGCCAATTTCAACCAATGGACCCGCATGGTCGCAGGTACTGAGGACATGGGCTACATGTTCACCGGACAGTGGGAGTTCCCCCATTTCAACATGGGCAGCACCTTCAGCCATGCCGAACTGGCCTACCTGATGGTCCCTCGCCCTTTCATGGTCGAGCGCGGTCACCATGATTCCGTAGCCCTCGACTCGGAGGTCGCCAGCGAATTCGCCAAGGTCCGCTGGTTGTACGATCAATTGGGATTGGGCAATCGGACCACGATGGAGGTGTTCTCCGGCGGACACTGTATCAATGGCGAAGAAACCTTCCGTTTCCTCCACCGTCACCTGAACTGGCCGGAACCCAAATAGGCATCAGGTCTGGCCGCCTCCATTCCTTCCTCGACCGCTTCCACCACCAATACGAATCGAAGCCCAAGACCCACAAATGTCGGTTGCGCGAACCGCTGGCGAGGTTATCATTGTGTTATGCGCCGTTGGATTTCCATCGTGTCCCTTGTGACCGCCTCGCTGGTTCTCTTCCAGACCACCGTCGCCGCTGCGGACGCTCCTCAGAAAACTCCGTCTCCGAAAAAGACTACCATGACCGAACCCACCTCGATCAACGCATCGACCAACCCTGTGTCGTCGCTGCCGGCCGTTCCCCCGGCACCGCAGCTCTCTCCAGGATTGGAAACCATCTACCTCGCCGGCGGGTGCTTCTGGGGCATGGAAGAGATTTTGCGCAAGATTCCCGGCGTCCGGGAAACTCAGGCCGGATACACCGGCGGATGGCTGCCCAACCCGAAGTACGACGACACTCACAACAGCAAGTCGGGCCATGCCGAGTCGGTCAAAGTCGTCTTCGATCCCAAGATCTTGTCGCTCGAAGAGTTGCTCGAGAAGTGGTTCTTCCGCATGCACGACCCCACCACGCTGAACCGTCAGGGTAATGACGTAGGCAGCCAGTACCGCTCCGCCATCTTCACCTTCAACGAAACTCAGAAAAAGACGGCCGAGACTGTCAAAGCCCGAGTCAACGCCTCCAGCAAGTGGCGACGCCCTGTGGTCACCGAGATCGCCACCGCCTCCATCTGGTATTCCGCAGAAGGCTACCATCAAAAGTACCTCATCAAAAACCCGGGCGGCTACACCTGCCATTTCCTGCGCGACTGAGCCTTTGCTAAACAAGCCCGGCCAACGCCAAAGCCCCCCCTTTGACCGACCCGGACGGGCTGACCGGTCAAAGAGACCTAAGACCTTTTCTCATCATCGTCTGGAACTGCGCTGTTCCGGTCTAACTTCACGTTGATCGAATTACTGAGCCCTCGCTTGGTTCGCGAGAAGTTCGCTGCGCTCCAAATGATCGACAGCCAACCTGCCCACCAACGTCCCCAACCCTCGATAACCTCGCCTCTCAGAACAGCCTTTGCGTGACGACCTTTTGAGTTTTTTGGTCCATTTGCAGGCAATTACGCAAAAATATGCCTCCAATAGCGGTCGTCGAGCTAGTGAGCATCCAACCGGAGCTGCTAGGGGTCATGCTCTCCGGTTTCCTTCGCCGGACGAAGATCGAGACCGCACGCGCGATCGGAATTCGGGAAGTTCGTCCGAAACCAAACACGTTCGAAGAGTTGATTTTCGTGTTGAGGCGGCATGTGTTGGCACTTTGGATTGAGCTACTCATTCGAATCAGGCTCAAGCCAACAGCGCTCGCACCACGTTCCCATGCACGTCGGTCAGGCGGTAGTCGCGGCCGCCATGGCGGAACGTGAGCCTCTCGTGATCCAGGCCGAGCAGGTGGAGGATGGTCGCATGGAAGTCGTGAACGTGAACTTTATTTTCCACCACGGTCGATCCGATGTCGTCGGTGCTGCCGTAACTGGTGCCGCCCTTCACGCCCGCGCCGGCGAGCCATGACGAGAAACACGCGCTGTGATGACCACGGCCTTTGTCGCCATCCACACCCGGCGTGCGACCGAACTCAGTGGTCCAGACGACGAGAGTGTCTTCGAGCATCCCCCGCTGCTTGAGATCTCTGAGCAGACCGGCGATGGGCTGATCGATGCCCTTGGCGTGTTGGGCGTGCTCAGCCATGTCGCCGTGCTGATCCCAGTTCTTGCTGGAACTGCCGTCCACCAGTTCGATGAAAGGCACGCCGCGTTCCGCGAGTCGGCGGGCGACAAGACACGACCAACCGAAGCCATCCGTCTGTCCGCGCTGGATACCGTACAGCGCATGAGTCTCTTCAGACTCCTTACCCAAATCGAAGATGTCGCGCGCCTCGGTCTGCATGTGGAACGCTGTCTCGAAAGTGCGAATGCGCGCGGCCAGTTCGCTGTCGTTCCCGCGCGCCTGGAGATGGCGTTGATTAAACGCCTCGGCGAGGCCAAGTTCCAGTTCCTGTACGGAGCTTTGACGCGTGCGGCGGTCGAGATTCGCAATCGGTTCCTTCCCAGGGACGACGCGCACGCCCTGATGATACGCGGGCAGAAAGTCGTTATTGAAAATCTGCGTGCCGGCATAGGGCGAACCGGAGGAGAGCACGATGAACGAGGGCAGGTTCTGGTTTACGGTGCCCAGTCCGAAGCTGACCCAAGAACCGATGCTGGGCCGCGAGAAAAAGAATGAGCCGGTGTGAATCGCGAGGGTCGCCTGATAGTGCTCGTTGTCGTCAGATTTCATCGACTTGATAAGGCAGATGTCATCCATGCACTCGCGCAGATGCGGAAACAGGTCGCTGACCCTCGTGCCGCATTTGCCGCCCGGCCTAAACTCCCAGCCGGGCTTGAGCAGTCGACGTTGCTGATTCGAGAGACCGCCCCCGATGCCCATCGTCTTGCCGTCCGTAGCGAAGAGCTTCGGTTTGTGATCGAACGTGTCCATGTGCGACACGCCGCCGTTCGAGAAGATGAAAATCACCCGCTTGGCCTTGGCCGGGAAATGCGATGGCCTCGATGCGAGCGGGTCGGCGGCGTTCGCAGGATCCGCAAGAAGGTTCGACACGATGCCCGGCAGCAGCAGTGAACTGCCGACGAGCGACCGGATGACTTCGCGGCGGCGATAGAGGCGGGGGATTGTTTTCATGGACGTTGTTGGGCGATGCGGTAGGTCCGGAGGGTCGTCGGGCTATCAGCCGATGGCGTGAACCACCGGTCCGATTCCGGAAATAAATTCAGCCCCGGCAGGAGCAGTAGAAGTGCACCCATCGAATTCGGTGCCGATGAAAACCGACCGGACGAAAGGTGACACAAAATCGGGCCGCTCTTGCCGGAGCTGGCGTCCCCAACAACGCCGATCCGGTGGCTCACGCCACCCGCTAATTCGGCGACGACTTCTCGGGCCTGTGGACTTGGTGGGTCAATCCACATACACAAATTCGTTCAGACGAAAGATGACGCGCGCCATTGCGCGCCAAGATTCTGGTTCAATCTGGTCTGCAGCCATTCCGTCAGCGCAAAGTCGTTTACGGACCGAGGCGAGGAATTCCCGACCGCTGCCGAGTTCATCTGGCGCGGGTGGACGGGCCAGCGCCAATTGATAGGCACGCTGGAGGCGGGGGGTGTCATCCCTCGCTTCCTTCACTAAGCGCGCGGCGAAGGATTCCGATTGGTCATGAACGAACTTGTCGTTAAGCAGGAACAACGCTTGCAACGGAGTGGTGCTCGTGGTGCGAACTGGGGTGCTCGTGGCAGGATCGGCACCGTCGAAAATCGCGAGATACGGATGGCGCTGGATGCGCTGGGTCATCAGGTAAACACTGCGCCGCTGGGAGTCATAAACGGCCTTGAACGGATTGTGCTGGGTAAACTTCCACTCGGTCTGCGGCGGGAAGGGATGCGAACCGGCGGGCGTCGTGTCGAGGCTGCCGCCGAGCGCAAGCAGCGTGTCACGGATGGCCTCGGCGTCCAGACGTTGGCGTGGAAATGAACTGATCAGCTCATTGTTCACATCGCGTGTCACAGCGTCTTCACTACGCGCGCTCGCGATCTGATAAGTGTGCGAGAGCATGATGACTCGGTGCATTTCCTTCACCGACCAACCAGACGCGATGAACTTCACCGCGAGCCAGTCGAGCAGTTCGGGATGCGTCGGCGGCCTGCCTTGCTTGCCGAAATCATTCGGCGTCGGCACCAGACCTTTGCCAAAATGGTGGAGCCAGATGCGGTTCGCCATCACGCGTGCGGTGAGCGGATTGTCGCGGGCCACGATCGATTCGGCGAGTTGGTGACGACCACTCGATTTGTCGGTGGCGAGAATCTCCGCGCCATTCAGAACGGTGAGGAAGCGGCGGGGCACGATCTGACCGGGCTTAGCCGGATCGCCCTTCTGCTGAAGCGCGACGTTCTCAACCTTCTTCGACTCCGCAACGGCGTAGGCGAGTTCGAAGGGCAGCGGCCTGCTCTTCCACTCTTTCACAGCCTGCTCGGCCTCTTTGATCTTCACCTCGACGGATTTCTTTTCTTCGGTGGGCGTCTCCTTCATCGAGTCCTTGAGGCGCTGCACGACCTTCTCCAACTGCTTCACCTCCGTGCCGTGCGCCTTCCGGGCAGCCTCGGCCTCGGCGAGTTTCGCGGGCGCGACGAGCGGTACGAGGTCGCGCTGCTGCTGCTCCAACTCGATGCCTGGCCAAGGATAGCGCGTGCTGTGAAAAATGCCGTAGAGCGCGTAGTAATCCGCGGCGGTGATCGGATCGAACTTGTGGTCGTGGCAGCGCGCGCAGTTGATCGTCAGGCCGAGGAAAGTGCGCCCGAGATTGTCGATGGTGTCCTCGATGGTGAGGTGTTGCGGGTAATCATCCACGCGCGAACCGAAGCGCCGCGCGTTCGCGATGTAGCCGGTGGCAACGATGCGCTCCAGCGTCTGCTCGTTGTTCTCGCCGGGAAGCAGATCTCCCGCGATCTGCTCGCGCACGAACTGGTCGTAAGGCAGGTCGCGATTGAAGGCGCGGATGACCCAGTCGCGATAGCGGTGCATCTGCGGGATGGGAAAGTCCGAGTTGTCGCCGGCGGAATCCGCATAACGCACCACGTCGAGCCAGTAGCGACCCCAGCGTTCGCCGTAGTGCGGCGAGGCCAGCAGACGCTCCACGACTTTCGCGAAGGCCTTCGATGATTTGTCCGCGAGGAAAGCTGCCACTTCCTCGGGAGTGGGCGGGAGACCGATCAAATCAAACGTCGCGCGGCGGATGATTACGCGCTTCTCGGCATCGGCGGCGGGTTTAAGATTTCCCTTCTCCAATCGAGCGAGGATAAAACAGTCCACGTCATTCGCCAGCCAACGCTTCTGTGTCACGGAGGGAACCGGTGGCGCAGTGAGCGGACGGAACGACCACCATTCGCGCGCCTTCTTCCAGTCGATGGCGGACTTAGCCTGCGTGGACGTGACGGTGTCCTCGGTGCGCGGATCCGGCGCGCCCATACGAACCCAAACTTCGAGGTCGGCGATGGCAAGCGATGGAAGCTTCTTCTTCGGCATCGCCAGATCGGCGTCAGTGTGGCGAATGGCTTGGATGAGCAAGCTGGCTTCGGGATCACCGGGCGTGATGAAGGCACCCGTATCGCCGCCCTTGATCACGCCCGCGCGCGAATCGAGCACGAGACCTCCCTTAATCTTCTTCGCGCCCGCGCTGTGGCACTCATAGCAATACTCGACCAGCACGGGCCGGATCTTGCGCTCAAAAAATTCCGTGTGCGCTGGCGTAAGCGTCGTGACAAATTGCGTGCTCGTCGCCGCTGGAATCGCGCCCTCGCCTGACCACACTTCGAGACCGGAAAGATTCGCCGCGCCGTGGCTGGGCGTCCGCGCAGAGATCTTGAGCTTGCTGTCGCGGCTGGTGGTGAGCCACGGGCCAAGCTTCTTCCACGCGCCCGCCCTGCCGCCGTTGAATTTCTCGAGAACGAGCTGGTCGTTCACTAGGAGATTGAACTGCTCGTTGATCGTGTCCTCCCAGACGTAGAGGAAAATCTGATACGCGCCCTCGGGCACGGCGTCGAGCGTCACGTCAACCTTGTCGCCCCAGACGCTGCTGCGAATCATCCGTGCGCGCGCCTGATCAGTGGCCGGCTTGAGCGCGACGGATTGATTCTCGAAAAACTTTCCGACCACGGAGAGGTTCACCGCGTTCGTCCCTTCCCATTTTCTTCCGTCGATCTCGAGTGCGGGACCGTTGAGGTTTATCGCGCGGTATAAGATGGCTTCTGCGGCGGCTAGGCTGGCAGACAGAACACAGGCACCTAGGACGGCAAGCCAGCGTGGCAAAGTTTTGGTCCGGCGGATCATGTGTTCAAAGTGATTCGATGGCGGCAGACCGGCAAGCACTCAAAAGTCGACGGGGGGCGCGCCGAGTTCCATCGTATCCCCTTGCTGAAGGAAGAAGAGACTGATGGAGGGATATTTGCGATCCCACTTGCGCTCGAAAGCCCTCTGGGCCCGTTACGGTCATTGCGTTGAACATCTGCCCGACTCGCGTGACAGGGGCTTGAAGCCCTACGAGCGAAAGAGTTCGGAGTTACAGGCGCGTTTGGCCTCTACCGCAACGGTGGTGGGTTCCTACGCCGAGGCCGAGCAGATGGCCACCACGTGGGGAACTCCCGTCAGTGATGGATGCATCCACCGCCAGGTCCAAGAGTTGGGACAAAAGGTGCCGACTTTGAAGTTACCGACCCCGACCCCGATCAAAGACGAGCCACCCTTTAGTCTGGTGATCATGATGGACGGCTGGATGACGCGGGAGCGAGGCCTGGACTGGGGAGCCGGAGCGCGTAAAAAGGATCCGCAGAGGGTAGAGTGACGAGAGATCAAGTCGGCGGTGATCTATCGGCTGGAGCAGCGGGTTGAGAATGCGAGGGGACGCGGGTTGTTGTTGGAAAAGTTTGCCGTGGCGACGCCACCGGAAACTTCGCCCGTGGACTTTGGCAAAGCTGTGCATGCGGAGGCGCAACGCCGAGGGATGGGACGAGCCAAAATTATTTACGTGGTGATGGACGGAGCGGTCTGGCTGTGGGATTTGGCGGAGGATCGCTTCAAAACAGCGGTTAAAACGCTCGACCTTCATCCTGCGCGTGAACATCTGCAGCCTCTCGCAGAAACATTGCAGGGTGCTGGAACCTAGGCCGCCCAAGCGTGGCTCAAAGAAATGTTGCACGGGCTGCGCCATGGCCGAGAGGCGCGGACGGTTCGTCGATTGGAGGACCTATTGCAAACGCAAAGCCAACGGACGGCCGAAGATCAGAAGACCATCAACCGGGAGGTCAGCTACTTCCAAGATCATCGAGAACATCTGCAGTATCAACCGATGGAAAAAGCAGGAACTCCCATGGGAAGCGGCGCTGTCGAGTCCTTGGGTAAACAGCTTCAAGGCAGACTTCGAGGCTGTGGACAATTTTGGACCCGCGACGAACTCACTTCCTTGCTGCGGTTGGCCGTGCTGGTGAAAAATAACGATTATTCCCACCTTTGGAACTGAACTTTGCCAACAACATCGGGATGCACCGCCGCGACCCCTGCACCGCCGTTCGATCCAAAAAGCAAAACGCCGGAAAGTGGACACTCTCCGGCGTTGGATTTTTGAGGGTTTACTTCGGCAGCACCACGGTGTCGATGACGTGGATCACGCCGTTGCTGGCTGCGACATCGGCTGCGGTGACTTTGGCGCCGTTGACGGTGACCTTGCCGTCCCAAGCCTTCACGTTGAGATTAGCGCCGTTGACCGTTTTGACCATGCCGGTCTTGACGTCAGCGGCCATCACTTTGGCTCCGACCACGTGGTAGGTGAGGATTGCGACGAGCTTGGCCTTGTTCTCCGGCTTCAACAGGGATTCTACCGTGCCGGCCGGTAGTTTGGCGAAGGCGTCGTCGGTCGGGGCGAACACGGTGAACGGTCCCGCGCCCTGCAGGGTTTCGACGAGGCCGGCAGCCTTAACGGCGGCGACCAGTGTCTTGAAGCTGCCGTTGGCAGAAGCCACTGCGACGATGTCTTTGGCGTCGGCGGCGTTGGCGTTTTGTCCGGCGAGGTTGAGGGAGAAGGCCACTAGGGCGGCGATTCCGATTGAGCGAAACGATTTCATGGATGCGTGGGGGAACTTTGTTTATTTTCGTATGAGGCGGAACTGTCCGCTTCATTACAAAGCACAAGTTGGTTGGGTAACCTTCATTGTCAAATAAGTGTCTATAATTTGTTTAACATTCTGACTTTGTCCGAAAACCAGCTTCATTCGCCCGCAACTTGTGCCGCGTTGCGATTCTTGGCGGACTCCGGCTGCAATTTACTGATACGAAATTGCTTTTTGACGGGGAGGGAAACCACCGGTTCACTCCGACCGACACCCATGGGCGCCACTCGCCCATTCCCCAGCAGACTCTCGCTCTGCTATTCAGCTGATTTGACTAACCCATTTCAAAAAGACTCCACCTCACTCTAACCCCCGCCAGCGCGCCGTAAAAACCACCTTCACTGAATCCCCCTTGGGCCGAGTTTTGAGATCAGTTTCCCGCCACCGCCACCCGCAACCGCGCCGGATTCGAGTGGACGTAGTCGCCCACGCTCTTGCGCTAACCGATGCCCAATCCGTCCACGATCAGCGACTTGGAGCGCCCGGAGAACAAGTGGACGAAGAGCTTGGGCCGCCGGATGAAGCGACTCGGGTCAGTGCCCGGCAACTATTTCATCCCCGCGACACGATTGGGCTGCGGCGTCTCGACCACCCAATGAAAATGATTCGGCCTGAAGACAGAGGCGTGAACCTGCCAGTCCCTCTTGGCGCAAACCTCGCGCAGCGTCTCGACGAAGCGCTGACGATCCGCAGCATCTATGAAGATCAACTCGCGCCGATCACCGCGATTCATGACGTGATAAATCGCGCCAGCCTACTCGACTCTCAACTGAGGGGCCATCCCGAGCGAGTGGCTTTGGCCGCTTCACAGCTTAATATTAAGAACTGACTCCTTTATACGTTGAGACTAAAAATTCCCCGAGCGTTACACTGGCTGACGGCGCTTGAGAAGGGGCGGCTCAAACACAGCACCGAGCCGGACTGGGACGAAATCCTAGGCTCGGTGCGCAGGGCCGCGGCCGACAATCTGCCGACGTGGTCCCAATGTTCTGTCGTTCCGATCCGCATCGGCCGGTTGTTTTTCGCCTACTGGTGCCGGAGCACGCCCGGACGGGCACAACCGGCGCGGCTACCGTTGGCGAATGTTCTGCTCGGACCTGCGGTTCGCGTGCGCGCTCGTCCACACCTCGGCCCTATGAAATGGCCCGTCCGCGTCGCCGGCTTCGAAGGTTCGTTTGGCCCGCTGCCACCCGCCAAGGAAGCGATGCTGCTCCGGTTCTTCCGTGTAAAGCTCCAGAGCCTGCACCACTGCGGACGGACGTTCCACGACCTGCCCTTGATCGAAGGGCTCCGCAGCCTAGCGATTTACCCTCCGCGTCAAAAAACAATTTACTATCGATCAATATCGCGGAATTACGGACAACTCAGTTCGCTTTGACGCGGTAATACTTATTTCCGGTCGGCGACGGTATTGTCAGAGGGCTTGCACCCGCTTCGTTGACAAAGGTTCCTTCGATCGTTGCCGAGCTCTGCAGTGTGCCGCCAGCGTAGTTGATCACGACAGTCGCACCGTTTCTCGCAATAGAAATCGCTGCCGGGACCGTCATGGTCTTGCCGCTGGCGTAGTTAAGCGTGTTCAACAGGAGCTTCTTGCCATTCGCATTCAGGTAGCCAAAGTCCGTGGGGAAGTTCGCCTCGGGAGTGCGCTTGACGACAATCGGATCATAGCCTTGATCTCCCTCTTTGAGATCCCTTCCAGCGCCGGTCTGTCCAAGGAATAGGCAAATACGCTTATTGGGGGTGGTGGTGCCGTCGGACATTTTCTTGCCCTTGTCGTAACTCCACAACGTCGGGTAGGTGCCGTCCGCATTCACACTGGCAATGATGTCCGCTTCTGCCGAGGGCAGACCGAAGTTGAAGCTGTAAGGTTTCGAATACACCTGAACTTTGCCCGACGGCAACCCATTGGCGATGGGGTGGGTTGGCTTTTTGATATACAGCGAATCCAGAGGACCTGGATCCGTTCCCAAGTCGTAAACTTCGAACCGGGCGGTATTGCCCCAACCAATGAAGTCATTGCCACCCGTCCAATCCGAGGCGACTTTTACCCATCCTGCGTTGTCGAACATAAAAGCCTCGAACGAGATGATCGGAATGTTCGAATCGTGCAGCGACATTGCAGCCCCGCCCTGACCCGCTGGATCGTTGAGCGAGGTCGATCCAATGCTCTCCGAAATGAAGACCAAGGCCTTCCCGACGATGGCCGCCCGCGCAGCGTCGGGCTGAGTCGCATACCCCGTGGAATGGAACGGAACTACCTGATACCCATTCGCATCGAAGAAGTTCATGAGATCCGCATCAGCGTTGGGCAGAGTCGCTGCGTTCGACGTAACGAACAGAATTTTTGGCGCGCTAGCTGGGAATGGCACCAGCGGGCGCGTGCTATCGAAGACTAACTGGCCCCAGTTCGCCGTGTTGAACAGATTGGACGGCGTTGGATCCCCGGTGCAACCGCTCACCGTGGTGCTCTGTGCCCAATCGGCCCATTGGATTTTTGAATCCACATCCACATCACGCCAGAAAAGATCGAAACCCATGGTGGCAGGTTGGACAACCTGTTCGGAATCGCTTACCCGAGCCCTCTCAGCATTCAGGTCACTAAGGATTCTGCCCGCGAGGGGAACGCGCATTTCAATCACGTACCCTTTAAATGTCACATTAGGGTTGGCTAGGATTTCCGGGTTCAAGGCACCTGCCGCCCGCAGATCATCATATTTCATGGCCCCGATGTCGGCGCCCCCGTCGGAGGCCGTCGCTGCAGTCAAAGCGTCACGATAGCTGCCGCCGGGACCTCCCTTGCCGGAACTCTCCAAAACACCGTCCACAATGGGCCCAAGCATCGCCAGGGTACCGGACCGTTCTATCGACTGCCGCGCGCCCAGCACGTTTGGACCGCTGCCCGCCGCTTTGAAATTAGCATTCAATGCCACCGTCGCTTGAAAGTCATCGGTGTTCGGCGTCGACGCATCGGGCCCATCGATGTTTGGAAAACTGTCATCGGAAATGCAGTCCGTGCTATCTCCCTTGGCGTCGAGGAAAAACTCAAAACCATCGTTAAAAAAGCCGGTGGTACCAAACTGCGTCGTGTCGAGGTCATCTCGAATGGTGTTATCAATCACCACCGAGAGGATGTAGAGGAATTTGTGGTCGAAGGCGAAGTAAGTCGACACGCCGAAATCATTGATCCCGTCGGCGGTAAAACCGTCTTGCGCGGTGCCATTGAAAAGGCCCGCTCGTTTGTTGTCGAACACCAAGTGATCCCCATTGGCCGAGGTCGCAGTGGCGTTCTGTCCATCCGGGAACAGCGGCTGTTCCGCCACCTTCGTGAAGGCCGACAGCGGCCAATCGGCAATGTTGCCGTCCATGTTCAGGCTCTTGTTGCCCAAGGCACGAACATTGACGGTGCCCTTGGGACCGGCTTCCAATCCGGTAGGAAGCAATGACAATGCCGCGGCGATCATGCCGATCGAGTGGCCCCGTCGAAACGGTTGGGGGAAAGTGATAGACGTTTTCATAAGCATTGATGGGATTAATTCCATTAAATTGACGAGTGCCGTTTAGTCAACATAAAATTACTTTTCTCCTTAGCACTGATGGCACCGAAGGCTTGGACGAAGGTATCCGCCTACTCGTCAATGAGGCCATGCTTCAGGAGCGGGTTGCCGCCCTTCAAGCATTGCCTTACGAGCGCTCTGAGGCTCGCCTTGGCCACGCAAATGGGTTCAAGCCGAAGACCCTCGCCACGCGCACGGGCCCCATCGAATTCCTCGAGATTAATCGAAGAACTCGCGTCGCCTCTATCTTCCCTCACGAACTTTCGCTCCTGCACCTAGTTTCAGCCATCCTTTGAAAAACTACCGACAAGTGACTAATCGGAAAAAATTACCTCAACAGACAATCACCTGTTCTGTCCCAAACCTAATTAGCACACTTTACAGAAAAAAAATCCGCTACCTATCGTCGTGCAGTCACTAAAACCGCGTAAATCACCGCACTCCGCCATCCGACGTCCGGGTGCCCAATGAAGAGCCAGTTCTTCTTCCCAAGACAGGTGGAGCGAGTGGCGTTCTCAACCAGATTATTATCGATCTCATAAACGCCCTCTTCCAAATATCGCTGCAACGCTGTCCATTGCCCTAGGATATAGGTGATCAGTAGTCGGATAAATTGGGAACTATGGGATTGGGCGTACGTTTACCCTCAGGGTGCCGGCGAAACGCCCTATGAAGGCTACCGCCAGATAAACTTTCTCGTCCGCCATTTGCTCGGCCGAGCACCTCGATGGAACTTGCACACGGTTTGCCAATAACCTCTATCGATGTAGACCTCAATTAAATCGATTCACGCCAAAACACAAAAGTGAACAACCTTCTTAGAAGGTACTACTCCAAGAGTCTCTTCTTCACCCAAATGAAACACCGACGAATCTTAAGGCCCTTTGGTCTTTCACGAAGTCATCACCTACCCCTACGGTTGCCTCATTCAATTCCGTCCGCGTCGATAACGCGGTCTCCATTCCTATCCCTGATCGCTCGATGAATTCTCAGCGTAATTACCCCCTCCTGCTAGTCAGTCAATTCCTAGGTGCCTTTGGCGATAACGCCATTCTCGCTGTCATCCTCGGGCAACTTACCTATTTGAAAATGGCAGGCAAGATCACCGAAGAAGAACTCCGCACCAGCAACACTCTGTATACTAGTCTCCTTTTCATTCCCTATGTGCTACTGGCTCCGATCGCCGGTTTCTTAAACGATCGTTACTCAAAGACCCGATGGCTCGCGGGTGGTAACCTCATCAAAATACTCGGCACTCTTCTCTGCGCACTCAGTATTTCTTACGGCCAACTTTGGCAGGGTATTGGCTACTTCGTCGTCGGCATCGGCTCTTGCTTTTATGGGCCGGCTAAATACGGCATTCTCCCTGAAATTCTCCCCCGGGAACGACTCGTAAAGGCCAACGGAACTATCGAACTCCTCACCTTGGTTGCCATCCTTGGCGGTGCGATCGCTGGTTCAATCATGGCGGATAGATGGAAGGATTCCGTAGCATCCTCCTACACGGTCTTGCTCGCTATCTTCAGCAGTTCGCTCTTGCTCAACTGGATCATGGAACGAACCCCAGAACGCCCTTCCACTCAACTCGCTTCCAGCGTTTCTGAGTTCACTTTCCACTTTCGTGATCTCCTAACCGCCCCTCGTCTTTCTCGAATTCTTATCGGAACGGCCCTTTTCTGGATTTGTGGTGCAACTATGAAGATCAATTTTCAACCGTGGGGACTGGATGTTTTGAAACTACCCGACAATACTCAAATAGCCCTCCTCGGACTCTGGCTCAGTGTCGGAGTTATGATCGGCAGTATCCTCGCCGGCCAACTCTTTAAGGTGAGCGACCTCCGCTCGGTCCGAGTGTTTGGCTTCGCACTCGCTTCTTTTCTCGCTTTACTCTTTTCCGTAGCAAAACTCGATTTCTGGCGATCTTTTGTCGTCAAGGTCGGGGCATTTCAATTAATTATTCCGGTCATTCTGCTCCTCGTGGCCACGGGGATTGCTGCGGGTCTTTTTCTTATTCCATTGAATGCAGCCCTCCAGTCCGAATCGGATCCCCAGAAACTGGGTAAAACGATCGCCGTCCAAAACTTGGTCGATAATCTCGGAATGATTGTAGCTGGGCTCATTTGCTTCCTCAGCGCCAAAGCGAATCTCAGTGCTTCAAGTGTCTTTCTCCTACTCGCTTTTGTCACCGCTTCAGCGGTCGCTTGGCTCAAAATCTCACCGCCCTCGAACCGGCAGTCCCAATCTAAAGCCTGAATTGTAATCTCGACCTTCAGTCGCCCCACTTCACCTCCAAATCCATCGCTTTCTTTTCTCTATGCGCACTCTGGTCCGGCTCCTTTTTCGGATTCTCTTCCGCTTTCGAGCTTACAATACCCAAGTTCTATCGACCCCAGGTCCCGTTCTCCTCCTTCCTAACCATGTCTCGTGGCTCGACTGGATTTTCCTCGGAGCCATCCTCGACGACGATTGGCGTTTCGTGAGTAGTTCTACAACCGCCGAAACCAGTTGGATCCACCGTCGAATTATGATTAACCGACGGACTTTTCCTATCGATCCAGCGTCGCCGTACGCCGTTAAACGCATGGCCGAATTTCTTGCTGGGGGCGGCCGATTAGTTCTCTTTCCTGAAGGTCGCATCAGTACCACTGGCCGTCTGATGAAACTGTTCGACGGCACTGGATTCCTTATCCACAAGACTAAGGCCAAAGTAGTTACTTGCTACTTGCGCAATGCTGTTCGCATCCCTTTTGTGGCTCATAAGGGTTGGACACACTGGTTCCCAAAGATTTCGGTCCACTTTAGCGCTGCCCTGATTGCTCCGATCGTCGCTGATGTTTCCAATTCCATCGCCCGCCAACGGATCTCCGACTGGCTGCGCCAGAAAATGGTTGAACAGGAATTCAACACGGAAATGGAGATGGGACCCGAAACTGTCTTGGGTGCGATCGCCGAAACCGCGGCGCGGCTTCCTAAAAAAGAGGTCCTTGAAGATATTAACCAAAAGCCGCTCACCTACCGCAGTTTGATGGTGAGAACCGAACTGCTGGCAAAGCAGTTTGCACCCTTGGCGCGTCGCAAATCAGAATCAGCAATCCCGGCCTGTCGCCATATCGGTATTCTCCTTCCAAATATCAATGGTATGCCGATCAGTGTCCTTGCTCTCTGGGCTCATGATCTCGTCCCAGCACTGCTTAACTTTTCAACGGGCATTCCGACTATGCTGCAGTGCGCTCAGTTGGCAGGCATCCAAGACATCATTACCTCGCGGACATTTTTGCAGAAAGCCAAGCTGGATGTCACTCCGATGGAGGCCGCAGGTATTCGTTTTCATGCTCTCGAAGAGGTGGGGCGCAAAATTGGCGCTGGGCAGAAACTGGTGGCCTTACTTCGACACACCTTCTCTTGCGGTTCTGGCTTTCATTCCCCAAAAACCGGATCGACCCCCTCTCAGACGAAAGCAGTCATTCTTTTTACCTCAGGCTCAGAGGGTGTTCCTAAAGGTGTGGCCCTGAGTCACGCTAATCTGTTGGCAAATATTCGCCAAATGGACGCTTTTTTAGATATCTCTGATCATGAACGTTTTTTTAATGCTCTCCCCCTCTTTCACAGTTTCGGACTCACCGCTTGCACTCTGCTCCCGCTCGTTCGAGGTCTCTACACCTTTCTCTACCCTTCCCCTCTTCACTACCGAGTCATTCCCTCAGTGGTTTACGATAAGAATTGTACGGTAATGGTCGGCACCAATACCTTTCTCAATGGGTACGCTCGGAAAGCAGCTCCTTATGATTTTCAAACGGTTAAATTCCTCGTCGCCGGTGCCGAAAAAGTACAAGAAGCCACTGCCTTAACTTGGGCTCGTAAATTTGGTATCCGCCTCCTCGAAGGTTATGGAGCCACCGAATGTAGCCCGGTCCTTTGCGCCAATAATCGCATCGAAGCCCGCTTTGGTAGCGTTGGCCGATTTGTTCCGGGAATGGAATGGCGACTCGAAGCCGTCGAGGGTATCAGCGAACTCTCGCCCGAAGGCCAACTAATCTCCGGTCGACTTTTCGTTCGAGGCCCTAATGTGATGCTCGGTTACCTCAATCCCGAGGCAAATGCAGCCTTCCAAAAGTTAGCCGGATGGTACGACACAGGCGATCTCGCTCGAGTCGATACTGATGGCTTTGTTTTCTTGCTCGGTCGTATGAAGCGTTTTGCCAAAATCAGTGGCGAAATGGTCAGTCTCACCGCGGTCGAAGACGCCTTAGCAGGGGCCTTTCCTCAACACGGGCTCCGCTGCGAAATCGCGGTTGTTAGCGTTCCTGACGAGGACAAAGGCGAAAGGCTCGTTGCTGTCGCCAACGTCTTAAAAGTATCGCTTGAGGAAATTCGGCAGGTGATCAAGGCCAAGGGTTTAGCCAATCTTTGTACCCCGCGAGAAGTGCTTTATGTGTCAGAAATTCCTAAATTAGGCACCGGTAAAATCAATCATCGCGCTCTAATGGAATCGGTTAAACAGCAAAAAAACGCTGAGACACAAGGCCAAACGCTAGGATGAAAAAACCTCTCTCTACCCCGGGGTTGCTCTGGTCTTAGGGGGCTTTTACCTGCGGACGTGACAGAATCCAATCTGCTGCCTCAGCCAAATTATCAACCACGATGGCTGGAGCTAAACCCTCCGCCTCCGCCTTTTCTAAGGCAGCCCCATAACCCGTCCTGACCAGCAAGGAGCCGGCTAATCCCGCATTCCATCCCGCCTCCAAGTCGACCCGTTTGTCTCCAATCATATAACTATGCGCCAAATCAAGACCGAGACTCTCCCGAGCATCCCAGAAGAATTGGGGAGAAGGTTTACGGCCTCGGCTCGGTTGATCTGGGGCTTCGGGTGCAGAATAAATAGCGTCCAAAACGACGCCTTGAATTCTGAGTTCTTTGATCATTTGCGCATGAACACGGTCCACATCAGCCATGGTAAAATAACCACGACCCACTCCTGATTGATTCGTAATAACCACCAGTCGATAGCCCGCAGCCATTAACCGCAAAAGTGCTCCCGGGACTTCGGGGAAAATCTCAACCTCCTCAGGGCGATGCAAATAATGCTTTTCGGCAATCAAAGTGCCGTCGCGATCGAGAAAAATTGCCGGTGAAGAGTGAGTCATGAATTCACTGGAAAAGTAGCCAGAAGTTCATCGGGGGTTACGACCGCTGTCCCTCTCTTTGCCACGACCACACCGGCCGCATGATTTGAAATGACCGCCGCCTCGATCGGTGAGGCCCCACAGGCAATGGCGAGGGTGAATGACGCAATAACGGTGTCGCCCGCACCTGAGACATCGAACACCTCACGGGCCACGGTGGGAATATGAAAGGGAGGCACGTCTCGTCGACAAAGTAACATCCCTAACTCGCCTAAGGTGACTAATAAGAGTGCTGGACGAAACTGTTTCTGAATGGCGGTTACCGCAGTCAGTAGGGGAGTATCTTCGAGCGGATCTCGGTGACGTTTTGTGTCAGCAACGCCGGCGAGTTCAAAGATTTCCTTCCGGTTAGGGGTCAGCAGCGAAAGCCCAGTAAGGTCCAAGGAATGAACAGGCTTCGGATCTAAACTAATCCAGCGTCCGTGAATCTTACAACTCCGACGCGCCTCTTCCAACAGGGCTTGGCTTACCAACCCTTTACCGTAATCACCAATCACAACCGCATGCGCTCGTGGAATATCTTTCTCCAACCGCCGCAGAAGCCGTGCCCTCAGATCAGCTCCAATCTCTGATCGCGTTTCCCGATCTAGACGGGTGATTTGTTGTTGCCCAGCTACGATCCTCGTCTTGGTGGTGGTCATTCGCCCCGCACCTACAAGCAATCCCCCACAATCAACTGAATCCTCCTGCAACATCTCCCGAATTAGATCGGCTTGAGGGTCTTTCCCAACGACCCCGTACATCCGCGCACGCCCCCCCAGTGCCGTCACATTTCTCGCCACATTGGCGGCGCCGCCAGGCATAAAACTCTCCCGCTCAAAGTCGACAATGGGCACCGGTGCCTCCGGCGATATTCGTGAAACTCTCCCCCAAACAAACTGGTCCAACATGACATCGCCCACGACCAAAACCTCGGTCTCGCGGGCGATCGTCAGTAATTCATGTAAGCGAACTCGGGACACGCTGGTCATCCTCCGAACTTTACCTAATACCCCCTCCTGATAGCAATGCAACAGACCTTGCGATTCCAACCTCCCGCGGTCCTCACCGCAGATCGAGATTCACCTTCGACCTCCTTTCTGTAACCTTCACTCTTTAGGTTGATTCCTCCGCATCTAGCCAGCGTCCGCGTCGCCGCCAACGCGATGGCCACTCGCTTCGAAATCATTCTGATCGAGGGTGATCCCGCACGGCTCCGCGCTGCTGCCGAAGAAGCTTTAGAAGAGATTCATCGGATCGAATCACTTTTAAGTCTTTATCGGTCTCAATCCGATATCGGCCGGATCAATGCTTCCGCAGGTCTTGAGCCGGTTCGGGTGTGTTCTGAAACTTTTAACCTGCTCCTGCGGGCGAGAGAAATCTCTGTTCAGACCGACGGTGCCTTCGACCCAACGGCCGGGCCGTTGATCCGCGCTTGGGGATTCACCACGGGTCAGGGTATTCGTCCGTGCCCTGAAAGTCTCGCCCGTGCCAAGATGCTCTGCGGTTGGTCCCAAGTAGAGATGGATGAACCAACCTACCGGGTCGGACTGCGATCACTGGGGTCTTCGATCGATCTTGGAGCCATCGGAAAAGGCTACGCGCTCGATCGCGCAGCCACTCTTTTGCAGGAATCGGGTATTGGGAATGCTCTCCTCCACGGCGGTACTAGTAGCCTTTTAGGAATCGGCTCTGGCCCCACTGGAACAGGATGGAAAGTCGCTCTTCCTATCCCGGGCACCGAAGTTTCCTCCGACACAACCTTCGATCTTTTCAATACCTCTCTCTCGATCTCGGCGACTTGGGGCAAATACTTTCAAGATGGCGATTCGCGCGCAGGCCACGTTCTTGATCCGCGGACGGGTAACCCGATCCGAGGCACTCAATTCTCAACCGTTGTCGGATCAGAAGCCACTCTCACCGACGCCTTATCAACGGCTCTACTGGTGATGGGTGATTCCTCCCTTCCTTCCTTGCGCACGCATTTCCCAAGCTATCGCACTCTCACAGTCGGTAGTTCGCTCGCGGCCAACCCCTAGCTTTCACACCCACTTATTCACTTCTCGACAACGGGCAATGGGACTTGTCCAGGCCGGCTTAGATAATAAATGAGGTCTCGAATTTGCGGGTCGCTCAACCCCGCAATCAATCCTTCTGGCATCATCGAGACTTCAGTCATTTCCACTTTACTCACTTCGGATCGGGGCACTGTCACTGTCTCGTTGGCGGTCTGAATGACCAACGAAACAGCATCCTGCGACCGCACTAAACCAGTAAGAACTCGATCGTCCTTTAATGCCACGGTGGATGCCCGGTATTCATTGGGAATCACCGCGTTGGGATACAAAATATTTTGGAGCAAATAATTAATATCACTTCGATTGGCGCCGGTGATGTCCGGTCCGACGACGCCTCCACTCTCAAAGAGTCGATGGCACTGCGCGCAAATCTGATTAAACACCACTCGACCTCTGGAGGCGTTTCCAGGAGTCGACCCACCGGCATTGTAAATCCGTTTGACCCGTTCCACCTCAGCGACCATGTCAGGGCTTGTTTCTCGGACGACACCCCAGATTTCACCCAACGTTCCCGTCACTCCGAGATCCTTCAAAGAACGCAATTGCCGCACCAAGTCTGCGGTCAATAACGACTTGGGAACGACTTGGCTTCGAACAGCTTCGAGCAAAGGGCGCGCATAGGTGACTCGGGAAGCGAGGGTGTTCAAGGCGTCCCTCTGTTCTACCGATTCCAGTCGCCCAAAAATGGAGAGGATAACTCCAGCGGTGCGTGGATCATCGAACCCGGCCAATCCGCGAATGGCCAATCCTCGGGTTACCGGATCTGCGGTCAACGTCTGTAAAAGTTCGACGAGAGAACTACTTCGGGTGCGCAACAGGGTCGTCAGGGCGACGTTACGATCGCCAGGTGCCGCGCCTTGATCTACCACCGTCGATCTCAATGCTTCCAAGGCTAACCGACTCCCAAAGACGACTCCTAGACTTCGAACCAGCGATCGAGTTTCGGCGTCGCCACCCGAAGTAACCGATGCCTCCAAAAGATCCCAACCTAAAGGAGCGGCCAATCCAATCCTTCCACGCAGAGCGGCCTCCATCCCCCGGAGGATATCTTTGCGCACCACCGGGTCGGTCGATTCAGTCGCCAGCACGGTTAATCGCCCCAACCCGCCCGCATCCAGCGCAACACACGGCCAAAGGATATTAAGAAACAGACTCAGTCCGATGGAGAAGAACAAAGAGGAGGTCTGCGTGAAGATCACGCGCTTAGAGTGACGCGGAATCGATGAGGCAATCAAGCAGGTGATTTAAAGGGATGACTTTAGCTTGCACCCTGAAGGATGTTGAATCTCAGGATCTTATCATTAACTGATTGCACCCCATTGGTGCACTGTGACTAAGGTTTCCTTTCGACGACGTCAAATCTTCGATTTAGCAACAATTTGGAGTGACCCGCCTATGCAACGCTTTCGAATGCTCATCTTATACGAGGGACGTGTTCAAGGCGTCGGCTTCCGATATCAGACAAAACGTCTAGCAACGGGCTATGAAGTGACCGGAGTGGTTCGGAACTTGCTAAATGGGAGGGTGGAATTGATCGCGGAGGGCGTTCGGAAGGAACTCGAGGAGTTTCAGACCGCCATTCGCGAGAGCGGACTCGGACCGATGATCCGAGAGGAAATTGTGACTTGGTCTGAGGCTACGGAAGGATTACGTGGTTTCAACATCGTGTAACTGATCGAATGAGGTACGCTATTATTGCTGACATCCATGGAAACCTTGAGGGTTTTCAAACGGTGCTCGCCGACATTAAAGAACAGAAATGCACCCATATTATTTGCGTCGGTGACGTGGTCGGCTATGGCGCTAACCCCAAGGAGTGCCTCGATATTGTTCGGGGAATGAATATTCCCACGGTTAAAGGCAACCATGACGAATATATTGGATTAGACGAAGATCCAGAGGGTTTCAATGACGCCGCTGCAGAAGCCGTTGCTTGGAGTCGGGCCCAACTCTCTCCCGACGATCGCAAATGGCTCCGTGACCTGAAGTATTTCCGGTTAGTTGCTAATTTTTCGATTGTTCACGCCACTCTTGATGGCCCTCAACGTTGGGGTTACGTGTTCGAAAAGTTGGAAGCGGCTTCTAGTTTTACCTACCAGAATACTCAGGTCTGTTTCTTCGGCCATACCCATGTGCCCGTCGCCTTTATTCGCGACACTGCAATCCGAGGCGGTCAGTACTCCAAATTAAAGATCGAGCCAGGTCGCAAGTATTTTATCAACGTCGGGAGTGTCGGCCAACCGCGCGACGGAGATCCCAGAGCGGGCTATGTCATTTATGATATGCCCACTCAAACAGTCGAACTACGTCGACTCAACTACGATATTGCCACGGCTCAAAAGAAAATCCTGGCTGCCGGTTTACCTCAACGTTTGGCTGATCGCTTAAGTGTCGGTAGATGAGCGTCTTAAAATATCGTCCTAGAATATCGTCCTAGTACGGCACTAAATCAGCACCCCTCGTTTTGCGTGAAGGTCCTCGTTCTAAAACCGAGTTCCCTCGGGGATATCATCCACGCATTGCCTGTTGTTAGGCACTTGCGCCGGCAGCACCCCTCTGCCCAGATCGATTGGTGGATTCTTCCCTCTCTGATGCCGCTCTTAGCCGAAGATCCCGATATACATCGCCTCGTTCCTTTTGATCGAAAAGCTTGGGGGAAATGGACTCACTGGCAACAAACTCTGAAACAGTTGCTTGCCCTTCGGCATCAACACTATGACCTCGTTCTCGACCTTCAAGGCTTGGCTCGAACCGCGTTGGTCGGCCGTTTCTGCGCAGCCCGCCGCTTTGTTGGTCTCAATGACTGGCGCGAATTCGCTCCACTCTTTCAAGGAGAATCGGTCCCGCGTCAAACCCCACAAACCCACGCGGTTGACTGGTATCTCGACGTGCTTCGGCATCTCGGTATCCCTCATACCGCTCCGATCGAATGGTTACCCGAACGTCCAGCAGGCCGCTCTCAAATTGAACGCGACTTTCCATCTCTTAATTCTGGTGACTGGATTGGATTCCAACCGGGTGCACGCTGGAATAATAAACGTTGGCCCGCCGAGTCCTTTGCTCAATTAGCAAAGAGTCTTAACACCCGCCTGCCAGAGTGCCGAATCGCGGTTTTTGGCGGACCCGATGAAACTCAGTTAGGTCAACTAATCGCTCAAGCTCTACCCGGACGGATTCTAGATCTAACCGGTCGCCTTTCTCTTCCGGGAATGATCGAAGGCCTCCGACGCATGCGATTACTGGTGACCAATGACACCGGCCCCATGCATGTCGCGACCGCTTTAGGCCGCCCGGTACTAGCCCTTTTCGGTCCGACTGCCGCAGAACGGACAGGTCCCTATGGCCAATTAGACAATGTGCTCCGGACCCCAAATCTTTCTTGCGCTCCCTGTATGAAGGATCGATGCAGCTACTTTGAACCTCTGGCTTGCCTCACTCGGATCGACCCAGAACGCGTTGCCACCGAGGTATTCCACCGTTTCAAAACGGGCTTCAAACTCTGATTCACACTCGAATTCAGGCCATCAACGCCGCATCCCAATCCTTCCAAACTGGCTCGTATCCCAACTGACGGATTCGTAGAGCGACCTCTGCTGGAGTCCGGTCGTCGGCGATTTCAAATTGCCCCGTCGCTCCTGTTGCACGTCCCACGGGTGCAATACGATCGAGGGATCCTAACTCCTGCTCAATAATACGCCCTCGGACTGTCTTGTGGACCGCATCCTTACCGGCTCCCGTGTACCCCCCCGGTTCGGTATGGCTCCCTGCACTCGCGTGGGTGATTCCCAAGGGCAAAAGATGATCCCGAAACGTAGCCGGTTCTCGAGTCGATAAGACTATACCCGCATCCGGTAGGAAGAGTCGAAAGGCAGCAATGACTTGCACCAACTCTCGATCTCCAAACGAGGTCAACGGTTGAAATTCACCGGCACAAGGTCGCAATCGAGGTAAAGCCAAAGTTAGTTGAGCCTTCCAACAATACTTCAAAAGCCAAACCGCGTGCGCTGCCACCGCTATAGCTTCTAGTCGCCAGTCAGCCAGACCGAACAAGGCCGCGATCCCCAAGCGCCGAAAACCCGCCGCATATGCCCTCTCGGGTGTCACTAAACGCCAATCAAAATCTCGCTTGGGACCCAAAGTATGCATTCGGCTGTACACGGCCCGATCGTAGGTCTCTTGATACACCACCAACCCCTCCGCTCCCGCTTCCACCAAGGGCAGATACTCCGCCGTTTCCATCGGGCCCACTTCCAAAGAGAGGGAGGGAACAAATTTCCTCAAAGCTCTCACACACTCAGTCATATACCCGCTGGAAACGAACTTCGGATGCTCTCCTGCTACCAATAGAATACTCCGAAATCCTTGCTCGGCCAACGCCCGAGCCTCTCGCACAACTTCGTCCACCGATAAGGTGACTCGGAGAATCGGGTTATCCCGAGAAAACCCACAATAAGCGCAGTTATTGATGCACTCATTGCTGAGATACAGTGGCGCAAACATCCGAATAGTCCGACCAAAACGCTGACGTGTCACCGCTTGGGACCGCTGACAGAGCATTTCCAAAGACTGACCTGCCTCCGGCGAAAGGAGGGCAGCAAAATCAGCCAGTGACGAGGGGCCGTTTGCAATAATTCTTTCCACTGACGCCGACTCTGCGCCTCTGGCTCTTTCAATTAAATTACTGAAGGGCAAGGCGTTAAACGCCTCGGCAAAACTCATGATTGATAAAGGTAAGCACGACGAGTACCGGTGCAAGCCAAGGCTCCGCAACTCCCTCCAAGGCTAACGGTTTTTCGAGAATGATCACTGATCATGCTTGGAGCAAATCTGCGACGAGCGCCTTTTCTTCTTTCAGTTCGTTCTCGGTGGCGGTGATCCGAGAGCGACTAAACTCGCCAACTGGCACACCTTGAATAATTTCCCACGTCGTTCCATTGCTCCGAATGGGAAAGGAGAATTGCAACCCTTTCTCAATCCCATAACTCCCGTCCGAATCCACAGCAACGCTAAAGCAGTCGTCAGGATGGGTCGGGGTGGTCAATGCACGAACGGTATCAACAACCGCATTCGCTGCCGAGGCGGCCGAACTTAATCCGCGTGCTTCAATAATCGACGCGCCCCGCTTTTGTACGGTCGGAATAAACGCCTCCTGAAACCAAACCGCATCGTCTATGACCTCAGTGGCAGGACGTCCCCCAATGCGTGCATTTGAAAAATCAGGGTACATCGTCGAACTATGATTGCCCCAGATCGCCAAATTTGAAATCTGGGTGACTGGGACCCCAGCCTTCCGAGCGAGTTGTGTAACGGCTCGATTTTGATCCAGCATCGTCATCGCAAACCAGCGGTTTGAGGGTATTTCCTTCGCCGCAGTCTTAGCGATAAGGCAATTCGTGTTACAAGGATTACCGACCACCAGTGTCCGGATATCCGAGGAAGCACTGCGTTGAATCGCCTGACCTTGACCGGTGAAAATACGACCATTGATACCTAACAAATCCTTGCGCTCCATTCCAGCCTTCCGTGGGACACTCCCCACCAACAAGGCCCAATTCACTCCACGAAAACCTTCGTCTAAATCGGATGTTGCCACGACTCCTTGTAAGAGGGGGAAGGCGCAGTCATCCAACTCCATCACGACCCCGTTCAAAACCTTCAGCGCGGGCTCGATCTCGATTAAATGCAGGATCACCGGTTGCGCCGGGCCAAACATAGCGCCAGAAGCAATGCGAAACAGGAGGGAGTAACCAATTTGACCGGCAGCACCAGTCACAGCGACACGGATGGGAGCATTCATTTGCGTTTAAAGGACCGATTATTATTGGAAAAGTCACAAAACGCAAAAAAGAAGACTCTGCAAATGTCTCTTTTCGATTGAACTCAAAAAGACGGCCACCCCAAGAGGGTGAATAAAGAGGATGTTCAAACGGCGCGACGGTCAGGCCCAAGCCCTTAAAAACAAAAACCATCGACTAATTTACTGAACTGCGGGGAGAAAATTTCACCCGGATCGAGCGCACCAACCCCAAAGTTTAGACTGGCTGGCTCACCGACCATCCCTCGTTTAAAACAACCTCCAGAGCAGCCTCAACCGGACGGTAAGTTAATGGCCTCCGATGAAATGTTTAATTTTCCCTTTGATTCGACGCACTATTTCCTAGAAAACAACCGCCTTTGATCTCAAAATCACAATGGCGCTGATCGTCCAAAAATACGGTGGAACTTCCGTTGCCACCACAGACCGCATCCGAAATGTGGCTCGACGCGTGGCAAAATACCGCGCCCAAGGCGATCAAGTCGTGGTGGTCGTCTCCGCTATGAGCGGGGTCACTGATCGCCTGATCGGGCTCGCAAAGGAAATTACTTCGCTGCCCGATGAGCGCGAAATGGATATGCTCTTGGCGACGGGCGAACAACAAACCATCGCCCTGATGGCGATTGCCCTCCAAGCCGAAGGCCAAAAGGCGATCTCCTTTACCGGTGCTCAAGCGGGAATTGTCACCGATGGAACTCACACGAAAGCTCGAATCCAAAATATTACTCCCGACGAGGTCCATCGGGCGCTTAACGACGGGAAGGTCGTGATTATCGCTGGCTTTCAAGGGCGGACCGAATCAGGGCAGATCACTACCCTCGGCCGTGGCGGATCAGACCTCTCGGCGATCGCCATGGCCGCAGCTCTGAAGGCGGACCTTTGCCAGATCTACACCGATGTTGATGGGGTCTATACCGCCGATCCTCGCCTGGTTCCGGCCGCACGCAAAATCTCAGAAATCTCCTACGACGAAATGCTGGAAATGGCCGGCGCTGGTTCGAAGGTGATGCAATTGCGGTCGGTTGAGTTCGCCAAAAAATTTAATGTGGTCTTTGAAGTACGCTCTAGCCTTAACGACAATCCAGGTACTATCGTGAAAGAAGAATCTGCCAGTATGGAAGACGTCGTTGTTCGCGGCGTCTCACTCGACAAAAATCAAGCTAAAGTGACGGTCTGGGGCCTTCCAGATGTTCCAGGTCAAGCGGCCCGCATCTTTAACGCCTTAGCTGAATCAGCGATCAACGTCGATATGATCGTCCAGAATGCCAGCCATGCGGGCGGCAATCCTGCCACAGATCTTACCTTCACCGTCGATAAGCCGGATCTACTCAAGGCCGATAAGGTCCTCGAGTCTCTTCAATCCTCCCTCGGTTTTCGAGAGGTCTCCACCGACGAACGTATTGGTAAACTCTCGATCGTCGGCGTGGGTATGCGCAGCCATAGCGGTGTCGCGGCGAAAATGTTCACTGTTCTTGCCGCTGAGGGGATCAATATTGGACTGATCTCTACCAGTGAAATCAAGATCAGCGTGGTGATCGATCTGGCCCAAGGCGAAGCCGCGATGAAAGCTCTTCATCGAGCGTTCTTGGAATAAAGCCGCCAACCAACGGCGCACCCCTTTAGGGAACCGGCCCAGCCCGCACAAACCCTGCGGCAATCCCCTCCGCTGCACTATCGTTCACTCTTTGGAGAATGACATCCGCCAACCGGGGTTCGTCTCCAATGCTCCGCGTGTACCATATCCGGCGTCCTTTCTTCTCGGTTGCATTCACCCAGGTGGGTTGTCCCTTCAAAAATCGCGCTCGAACGACTTCTTCCGATTCTCCCAACATCACCGGAATATCTTCAAAACTATGTAACCCATCACTGATGAAAAAAGGAACGACCACAACGTTCTTGGTCTCTGCCAAGGAATGCACATCTTGGATCCGCGGATCTTCCTCCATAAAAATTGCGTGAACGTCGTGGTAGAGGCCCTGCCGACGTATCTCAAGAACTTGGTCCTCGATCGCGCGCCGAGAATTCTCGTTATTGCTGGTCCCGTGCCCCGCGACAAACAAGGATGTGTCCGAAGGCTTTGGGGCGTCGCACCCCGTACCCACGACTTCTCCAGCACGTGCGATTAAAACACGACTCATGCTCGGATGGGTTCCTACGGGTCCACAATAGTGAATTTCTCGCCCATCGCGTTGCTGAATTTTTGCAAACTCTGTCTGCCCTCGCTCAGCCAATCCAAGTTCTCTCGGTATAATTTCCTCAGTAAAATATCCCTCGCTGATAAACAAGGGCACAATGAAAACACGAGGAGCAAAAACACCCCGTAAAACCCCGCAAAAATAGGGGTGCTCCTTCCAAAATCCAGTTACCACCTCAGCAAATAGACCGCGGCGCCGCAGTTCGTCCGCATGACGCCACGTCGGCGCAGATGAGTCGGCATTCAAGGTGGATCCATGCCCCAAAAGCACTAATGCAGCGTCAGTAAAATCATTCATAAACCCGAGAGAGAATTGTCTGCATGAGTCCATTCCGCAAGGGTCAGACGACCCAATATTGACTCCACTGTAACCAGCGCACCACTAACCAGTCTTCCTTGAGGTCCCGTACCCCCCTAAAACAAGTTCGTTCACTCCTTTTCCTATGAGAAAAATACGCCTTATTCCTCTTCTAATCGCCTTCACCTCCTGCGCCTTGGCAGCCGACTCCAAGGACCTCGTCAAGGCCGCTGCAACAAAACTAGCGGCTCAATCCAATTACAGTTGGAAGTCAACCGTCGAAACCCCTGCTAGTACCGGGGGACGTATGCGTTGGGGTCCTACGGAAGGTAAAACCGAAAAAGACGGCTACACCAGTCTCACGATGACCCGAGGAGAAACCACTGTCCAAGCCGTCCTTAAAAACGGCAAAGGGGCGATAAAAACCGATGCAGGCTGGATTTCTGCAGCCGAAGCTGCCGCCAACGAAGATCGACAGAATCCGGCCCGTTTCGCTGCTCGACAGCTTCCTACTTACAAGATTCCCTCAGTCGAAATCGTCGATCTCGCCGAGAAAACAAAGGAATTGAAATCAGAAGGCGATTCGCTTCGTGGCGATCTCACTGAAGAAGGGGCCAAAGCTCTGATGAGTTTAGGGCGCGGCGGCGCAGCCGGTGCCAATAGCCCCACCTACAGCAACGCCAAAGGCTCGGTCACCTTTTGGATCAAGGACGGATCTCTTTCCAAATATCAAATCAAGGTCCAAGGGACGGTCAGCATGAATGGCAATGACCGAGAAGTCGATCGCACGACCACAACCGAAATCAAAAACGTGGGAACCACCCAAGTCGAGGCATCGGATGAAGCAAAGAAAAAGGCCTCCTAATTCGACACTCTTTTGACACAGGAAAGTTTCCTTCTGTCGACTCTTCATTTTTCAGTGGGCTGGAACGTCTTCCGGCCCATTTTTTTGCCCTTAATTCCCCGCTTTTTCAAACCGAGAATTCCGACTTTAATGCAAGCCGAATTCCACAGAATTCTATTGGGTAAAATAGCCCCCTCTTTTTTACTTTTGTAAAATATTTTGAATTGACGAACCGCCTCGATAAGACCACGTATTGTGGCGTTCTTTTCATGAGGCCACTAGATGTTGTGCCTCTCACTCAATCAAGCGCCTCAGACCTCACTCTGAGGGAATTCGGGAAGCGGGTGAAAATCTCGCACGATTACGCCACTGATACAGGATCTATCTCTTAACGAAATGCCTTTGATCAAAAGCAGCAATTTCGACTGAAAAAGGGGTTCCGGAATCAGATTGCGCCTTGATTGAGCTCATCACAGCGGTTCGACTCAAAATCGAACACTAACGGTCTCGCCAAAGACCGGATGGGAAAAGAGCCGATGCTGCGTTTCCGCTCGCTGTTACTAACTGGAGACGCTTCCTCATCATTACGAGTCGGATTCAACCTAAGACGATTGGGACCGATTCAGCAGTGCGTTGACGCGCGCTGATTTTTTCGAATTTAAGTTCAGCTCAAAGAAGTGTTTGGATGTTATGGAAATAATCATGGAAGTGCCGATCCTCAATGCCCCCGCCGCAGAGGTCCCTATCAACACCGCCGCTCCCCTCGACGATACGTCTCGATCAACGGTGATCGACCAGAACGATGGCCGGTATGTTACTCACGAATTTCGCGGTAAAACCTTCCGACTAGATCGAGAGAAAGCGCGTGCGCGTAAGGAAGCAAAACGGGTCATTAATGGTCTTCGCACCGCCGAACTAAACGTCTTACCCCTAAAATACCCAGAAGCCTACCGCATCTACAAACAGATGAAGGCCAACCATTGGGAACCTGACGTCATCGATATGACCAAGGATTGCACCCAATGGAACTCCGGAGCGCTCAAGCCCAAGGAACGTTGGATTATAGAAATGGGTGTCGGTTACTTCTCCGCCGCCGAAGGTATCGTGGGAGATAGTGTCCTCCATGCCATCGAAGACAACCTGACCGCCGCTGAACTCAAACACGCTGCCCTCCGCTGGATCGCCGAAGAATCCATTCATATGGATTCTCTGCTGCACATCATCAGCAGCTTAGATATTGATCAAGATGAGGTGACGGCGCGCTTCAATGACATTCCGAGTATTCGCCGCAAAAACGACTTCATCACCCGGCAAATGCCCGCAGTGAAACGGGGGCTCGATCTAACTCAGACCGTCAATAAACAGATTTTTGCTAAAGCCTTATTCGGGATTTCTCAGGTCATGGAGGGCACCCAGTTCTATGGACTGTTCGCTATGATTCTTTCGCTCTACCGACAGAATAAAATGACCGGCATCGGTCAAATGTTTCAGTACACGCTTCGTGATGAATCGAACCATATCGCCCTCGGCCGCTTCTTGTTTACTGAATTAATCCACGAAAACCCAGATATTTGGACCCCTGAGTTCCGTGAAGAATTACGCAGTTTCATGCGGGAAGGTGTCGAACTGGAAAAGGATTTCGTTTGCGATTGTCTCCCCGAAGACTCCGTGGGAATGACTCAGGCGGAGTTTATTACCTATGTCGATTATAACGCTGATCGGCGCTTAGTCAGCGTTGGCCTCGAACCTCTGAGCCAAGTCACGGTTAATCCTTTTCCTTGGTTGGATGAAGTCATCTTCCTCAAAAAGGAGAAGAATTTCTTCGAAACTCGGGTCACTGAATATCAGACCAGCGGTAGCGTAACCAATACAGCCGAAGACGACTTGGTCTGATCTGTTCGCCTCCAGTTCTCTCGACTCTCTTTCAAAACCTCCTTTCCGCATTCCTTACTTCCGTGACTGAACTGTTTCCGATCATCGTCGACTCCAACGGCGACCTGCCTCGACTCATAGAACCAGCGCTGCCCGGTGCGCCCGAACAAATCGTTCCTTGGCGGGGTGATAAAATCGAAGAGGCTGTGCAACGCGCCTCTATTCTCGCCGGAGCCCCCATCGGCCACCTTCCCGCTCAACTGCGGGCTGAAGTCGAATATCGACTCCGACAGGAACGCCCCTCTCTGCTCCATCACGAAGACCTTTGCACCTTGGTCGAAGATCTCCTGATCGAACTCGGTCATCCTCGGGTCGCTCTCGCGCATTCCCGAGAACGCGCCCGTCGAATCGCTCTCCGCGAAGTTGAAGCCGCCCGCCAATTCCCTGTCCTTGAGCAACCCGAACTCGTCCCGGCTGAACTCCTTGCCGATATTCGAGCACGTCTCGCTTTCGCTCGACTCGGCTTGCGTCTCGTCCTCGACGAAGACCGTTTGATGGAACGTCTTCTTCGCAGTGTTTCCCTCGATCTCTCATCTTCTGAACGACGCGAAACCATCATTCTTAACGCTAAATCCCTGCTCGATCTTGATGCCGATAGTCGGTTCTTTTCGGCTCGCATTCTCCTGACCTTTATCTACGAGGAAACTCTTCCTTGGGTGGTGACTGACGGCATGGCTCGACTCAAGGAAGCCCATCGACGCTCCTTCCTTGCGGCCATTCCACGGGGCATCGAAACAGGGCGACTTGACCGACGTCTGGCTGCCTTTGAACTTACCAAACTCGCCGATGCCCTCGACCCCTATGCTGATCTGGATTTCGACTTCCTCGGACTCCAAACCCTTTACGACCGTTACCTGATCCACGTCCGCACTGACACCGTCACCAATCGCAAACAACGTCTCGAATCACCTCAGGTATTCTGGATGCGTGTCGCGATGGGATTATCCCTGCTGGAAACCGAAAAGGAACGTCGGACGATTGAATTTTATCAAGTCTTCAAATCCCGCCGCGCCTGCAGTTCTACTCCCACACTTTTCAACAGCGGCACCCCTCATAGCCAACTCTCTAGCTGCTACCTCCTCTACTGCGGCGATAGTATCGAGGAGATTACCGAGACATGGCGACGTTTCTCAATGCTCTCCAAATGGGCTGGCGGCCTCGGTTGCTCTTGGACCGCTGTCCGTGGTACTGGCGCTCATATCCATGGGACCAATGGTGAGTCCAGTGGCGTGATTCCTTTCCTCAAAGTCAGTAACGATATCGCGCTCGCGGTCAATCAAGGCGGTAAACGCCCCGGCGCACTCTGCAGTTACCTCGAACTCTGGCACATGGATATCGAGGACTTTATCGACCTCCGCAAAGAGACCGGTGACGACCGGCGCCGCACTCACAACATGAACACCGCCCACTGGATTCCAGACCTGTTCATGAAACGCCTCAAGGGAATCGCCGACGGTCTCCTTCCCAAGGATACCGCTTGGACTCTCTTCCGAAGTAATGACACCCCGGATCTTACCGAGTTGCACGGACGCGCTTTCGAGGATCGCTATCGACACTACGAGGCCATGCTCGAAGCGGGCCGGTTGGCCGGTCGCAAAATCCGAGTCCTCGCTCTCTGGAAAAAGATGCTGGAGGCCCTCTTTGAAACCGGTCATCCGTGGATCACCTTTAAGGATCCTTGCAACGTTCGAAATCCGCAGGACCACGTCGGGGTGATTCATAATTCCAACCTTTGCACGGAAATTACCCTCAATACTTCAACCGACGAAGTTGCGGTCTGCAATCTCGCCTCCATCAACCTCGCTGAGCATCTCACTCCCACTGGCGCCATCGATCATCCCCGCCTGCGGACCACCATTTCAACGGTAATGCGGATGCTCGATAATGTTATCGATCTGAATTTTTACCCAGTCGAGGCCGCCGCTACTTCCAATCTTCGACATCGCCCAGTCGGTCTTGGGGTCATGGGGATGCAGGATGCCCTGTACCTCAAGCGCCTCCCTTTCGATACCGAAGGTGCTATCACTTTTAATGACGAAATGATTGAAGCAGTGGCTTACTACGCTTACGAGGCGAGTGCGAATTTAGCCGTTGAACGAGGGGCTTACGCCAGTTTTCAAGGTTCTAAATGGGCTCGGGGCATGATGCCATTGGATACACTTGCTCTGCTCGAAAATGAACGAGGTATGCCCATTAAGGTGAATCGTGAGTCGCGCCTCGATTGGGATGGGCTACGCGGTCGGATCCGCAAACAAGGGATGCGCAACTCGAACTGCATCGCCATCGCTCCAACCGCGACCATCTCTAATATCCTCGGCACGACTCCGTGTATCGAACCGGTCTACAAACATATCCATACCAAGTCCAACCTCAGTGGCGATTTCATTCGCACCACTGACCCACTGATCCGTGATCTGATGTCACAGGATCTTTGGGATGATTCATTGCGAGCAGAACTCAAAGCACACGACGGAAGTATTCAAGCGATTGAACGTATTCCAGCTGACTTAAAACGGCTCTACAAGACGGCCTTTGAAATCGCTCCTACTTGGATTCTGCAATGTGCCGCGGTTCGCCAAAAGTGGATTGACCAAGCGCAGAGCACCAACTTGTGGTTGGCCGAAAACGATGCGCGCACCGCGAGCTTCGTTTATCGTGAAGCTTGGGAACGAGGACTGAAAACTACCTACTACCTGCGAACTCTCAATCGCAGCGGTATTGATTCAGGGCATCGTGATGCTCCAAGGGTTTCACCCTCGGTCACTCCCAGTATCTCGGATGCTGAAAAGACCGCCTGTTCCATCGAAGCAATGCGCTCGGGTGGCACCTGTGAATCGTGTCAGTAACTAACTCGGTTTCAGGTTGCTGACTCTCCTGAAAAAGAGACTCCGCGCTCTGGGTTCCTGATTGCATTTGGTTCGCGAGCGGGAACACACTTTTGGATGATTTCCCGTCGAAATTTCCTTTCAACCACCACCGCGACTGCGGCGGCTTTGGCCGCAACCGGTTGTCGCTCACTCAGCTCTAAACCAGTTCGAGTTCGAGTCTGGGATGAGCGCCAACCTGCTCAAAAAAAAGCCTACCCAAACTGGCTGGGCAATCAAATCGCCGAACACCTCCGGACCGTCCCAGGTCTTCAAGTAGAATCGGTCTGTCTCGACGACCCAGACCAAGGACTCAATCATCTCGAAGATATCGATGTCCTTGTCTGGTGGGGCCATGTCCGCCAAATGGAAATCGAACGACCTACCGCTTTGCGCATCGTCGAACGGATACAGGCTGGAAAACTAGGGTTGCTCGCGCTCCATTCCGCTCACTGGTCACGTCCTTTCGTCGAGGCTATGAATGCTGTCGCTCGTCAACAGGCGATCGCCGCCCTGCCCGCAGCGGAACAAAAAGGGGTGGTAATCACCGAAACAGACCTTCTACCTCGCCCTTTAACCGCCCCCGCGTACACCGAACGTCGATCCCCTTCGGTTCTCTATCGTCGCCCACCGAACGGCCCAACAGAAGCCCGATTGGTGCGTCCAAATTGCTGTTTTCCAGCCTATCGCCCAGATGGTAAACCAAGCGAAATGAGGGTCCTTCTCCCAAAACACCCCATCGCCCGCGGACTCCCTTCGTCTTTCCCAATCGAACAGACGGAAATGTACGATGAACCTTTTCATGTTCCCACTCCTGATGCCGTGGTGCTCGAAGAACACTGGGCCGCTGGGGAATGGTTCAGAAGCGGTTCCCTCTGGCGCCTCGGTGCCGGACGCATCGTCTACTTCCGCCCCGGTCACGAGACCTATCCCGTCTACACTCGGCCTTTAGCCCTGCGTGTCGTCGAAAATTCAGTGCTCTGGCTGGGTTCTTAACTCACTCAGTTCCCTTTTAATCTCTCAATCAGGACGCTCTCACACCCGCCCACTCCCCAGTATGTCTCGCCGCTCCGCCTCACCTCGGCCAATGCTCCAACGTTGGACTCTCATTGCCTTTACCCTCACGCTCCTCGGCGTCGGCGCCTTCTGGTGGTTCACCCAGGTTTCTACTGAGGGCCCCTCTTCGACCGATGCCTCTTTCGCCCGCATTATGTCCTCGGGCAAAATACTCTACGAACGGGGCGAACCCTCTCAGGCGGTTGAGATATTTCAACGCGGCCTCGCACTCAACCCAGCCAATCCAGATGCGCACCTCAATTTAGCCAACGCTTATCTGCTCGCAGGACAACCCATTCCAGCCGCACTCGAAGCCAACGAAGCGCTTCGCTACGAACCAGGCAATGCGGCAGCAAATTATTTGCTCGGTTGCGCTTTCCTTCGCCAAAATCAGTTCTCTAATGCCGTCCAAGCACTCTCCGAAGCGAAAGCAGCGGATCCTGCCGAAAATCCAGTCAGCTTCCAACTCGGTCGAGCCTACCTCGGGTGGGGCCGGATGGAGGAAGCAACTGAACAGTTCCGCGAAGTTTTGCAGTTCGACACCAATCATCCCGCCGCCAGTTATCTCCTCTCCCAATCGCTGCTCCGTCTCGGTCGCCGTCCCGAAGCCCAAGTCGCCCTCGCAGAACATCAACGAATCAGCGGCGGTAAATCCGAGCGTGCCGATAATCCCGCTCTCTACGAAAGCTGTAAATATACGACAATTCGGGCCCCCTTCTCTCTCGAACAACCTGAATCTAAGGGCGTCTCGGTTCGCTTCGCTGAGGTTACCTCCACCGCTTTCAATGGCTCTGCAGCCTCCCTCCATGGACCGATAACTCTCCTTGATATCAATCGGCGGGGCGCCAATGACCTCCTCCTCCTCTCACCCGAGGGCGCCCGAATTTACTTTAATTCCAATGGCGTCTTTGCCCCTTCCCCACTCGCTGTTCCAGTCACTGGCTCAGCTTCGGTCTCTCAAGTCCTGATCGGTGATCTCCAAAACGATCGCTTTGAAGATGCTCTCCTCCTCTCACCCGAGGGCTTAACTCTATTTCGTTTTGCCACCAACGGTGCCTTTTTCGATGCCTCCAATTTCTCCGGTCTTCGTCGCGAAAAAGCAACGGGGCGTGTTGGTGCTCTGGTCGATCTCGACTTCACTGGCAAACTCGGACTGCTCGTCGCTGGAATCGATGGGCGCCTTCGCAGTTTCACCAATATTGGCTCGGGCACCTTTCGTGAAAGTCGTGTTCCTCAGGGAATTCTTGATCCGTTCGACGTCGGAAATGTCGCCCATATCACCATCGATGATCTCAATAACGACGATCTACCTGACGTTCTTCTCACTCGAAGCAATCTTCCACCCTACCTTCTCTTAAATCGGCGCGGTGGAGGGCTATCCGCTTCTAATCAACCTCCCGATTGGCCAGTAGCACGCGCCCTAACCACCGGCGATTTTAATAACGATCTCCGCACAGATGTTGCCTTGGTTACCGGTGATGGAATCGAACTCCGCTTCGGTGGACTAAAAGATCCACGACGGCTCGATGCCCATGGCCACCAGATTGAACAGGTCCGAGCACTCGACTACGACAACGACGGATGGCTGGATATCGTTGCTTGGGGTTCGACGGGACTCCACCTCTGGCGGAACCAAGGGACGCGTGGATTCCTGAATACTACAACCGCTCTCGGTCTGGCTTCCTTCCAAACCAAACACATTCTTCACCTCGCTGCCGCTGACTTTGACGGTGATTGCGACATAGACTGGATTATCGATGTCGCCGGTGAGGGTTTGAAATTTCTTCGTAACGACGGTGCCAATGCCAATGGGCTGATCAAGCTCCGCCTCTTCGGTAATCGCTCCAACGCCAGTGGGCTCGGGGTTAAGGTGGAACTAGCCTCCAGTGGTTGGAGAGCTCTCCGCATGGTCCAACAACTCCCCGTGGAAATTGGCATCGGTAAAAGAGCACAACTCGATCTAGTGAGCACCCGCTGGTTCGATACCAAACTCGATACCACCGGTATCGTTCCTGACTGTAAACAAGCTCTCACCGTCTTCGAATTGGTCATGCCCACCGGTTCCTGCCCCTACCTGTATGCTTGGGATGGTTCTCGATTCCGCTTCATCACTGATCTTTTGGGCGCGGCACCAATCGGACTGCCCGTCACTCCAGGTCATTGTATCGAAGCCGATCCCGATGAATGGGTCCGCATCGGTGATGAACAGACTTTCCTGCCTCGCGCAGGTCTCTACGAAGTCCGACTCACCGAAGAATTACGGGAAATTCTCTACCTCGATACCGCCCAACTCCGAGCCATTGATCATCCTCTTGGAACTGAACTCTTTGCCACCAGTAAACTCGTGCCAAGCCGCCCCTTCCCTAAAGCGAGTCTGATCCAACTCGGTGGACGTCGCCCGCTTCTCGCTGCCTCTCTCGCCGCATCAACAACAGCCGCAACAAACGACAGTACTGATGTCACCCGCTCCCTCGCCGAAATCGATGAAGTCCGCGTTTCACCCCTCCGACTCCGTAACTCTCACTACCGCGGCCTCGCCGAACCGTTCTCTCTCATCCTCGATTTCGGACCTCTTCCCAATAATGGCCCACTCATCCTCGCTCTCACTGGATGGCTCCGATTCGGTGGTGGCATGGCCAATATAGCCGCCTCACATCAACCCGAATTCCCCTTCCCCTTCCCTACGCTCGAGGCGGAAAACAGTTCGGGCTGGCACCCAGTCAAGGTCACGGTCGGCGCTCCAGCCGGCAAAACCAAAGGCATCGTCGTTGACCTCACTGGCCATCTCCCCCTAGGGACTCGGCGACTGCGCTTGACCCAAGCCTTTGAGCTTCATTGGGATCGTATCGCTCTCTTTACTGAAAGTACAACGGTCGAAGGCCAAGAGCTAAAGCGAGTGGCCAGTCATTTGCACTGGCGCGGCTACAGTGCCTTTGAACCCCGACCTTGGACGGATCCCTTAACCCCAGACTACACTCAAACCAAGACCGTTCCACCTTGGCATATCACGCCTTCCGGTTGGGCAACACGTTACGGCCCCGTAGATGCCCTCCTAAACGCCTCTGACAATGGATTGGTGGTGATCGCTGGTGGCGACGAATTGTCCCTAAAATACGACGGATCAGGACTCTCAACAAAAGCCCCCGGTACGAACCGAGATTTTTTCCTTTTCACCACAGGATGGGATAAAGATGCCGACTACCACGTCATTAGTGGCACCACAATTGACCCGCTTCCTTGGCGAACCATGGATGATCAGCAGATCGGAGTGGAACCACGTCCACTCTTCCCGAGTGATACCCTGCACCACGAGTATAACACCCGCTGGGTTGGCGAGCGCACCTTCAGTCGTAAACGTTGAATAACTTTTTAAAACTTACCGGACCACCCAATTCTTTAATCCCAATTCTTTAATCGAAAGCTTGGGGGCTTTAAATTAAATCGGGTAAATGGTTTAACGAGAGGACAATTAAATATGGCTATTACCGATGCAGTATTAAACGAATTAATTAAAGACTATCAGAAGCCCGAAGATTTGTTAGGCAAGGATGAGTTGTTCAAGCAGTTGCAAAAGCGGCTGCTGGAAAGAGCGATGGACGCCGAGTTGACCGTCCATTTGGGCTATGACAAACACGATGCGGCCGGCGACAACACCGGCAACTCCCGCAATGGCACCACCCCCAAGACGCTGAAGGGAGACTTTGGGAAGCTGGCGCTGAAGACGCCGCGGGATCGCAACGGAACCTTTGAGCCCCAGATCGTGGCCAAAGGGCAACGGCGTTTTGAGGGTTTCGACCAAGCCATTCTGAGCCTGTATGCGCGCGGCCTGACGACGCGCGAGATCGAAGGACATCTGTTGGAGATCTACGGAGTCGAGGTCTCTCCGGGGTTGGTGTCGCAAGTGACCGAGGCGGTGTGCGCGGATGTGAAGGTCTGGCAGCAGCGGCCCTTGGAGGAGGTTTACTCGATCGTGTATTTTGACGAGTTATCGGGCAAAGTGCGGACTAACGGCCCGGTCGTCAAAGTGGCGATCTACCTAGCCTTGGGGATCAAGAGCGACGGTCACAAGGAGGTGCTGGGGATGTGGGCTGCCGACAGCGAAGGGGCCAAGTTCTGGCTGCACGTGTTAACCGAACTCAAGAACCGCGGAGTGCGCGACATCTTCATCGGCTGCGTGGATGGGATTAAGGGCTTTCCCGAGGCGATGGAAACGGTCTTTCCCGCGACGCAGGAGCAGTTGTGCCTGGTGGATAGGGTGCGCAATTCTTTGGGCTATGTGAGCTGGAAGGAACGTGAGGAGGTGGCGGCCGATCTGAAGGCCATCTATCGGGCAGCCACGGAGGCCGAAGCGGAGCAGGCGCTGCGGGCTTTCGAGCGCAAGTGGGATCGCAAATAGTGGGATCGCAAATAGCCCTCTAGCACGTGGGAGGAGAGGTCAGCGGAGAACAGTCCGCCAACCTGTTTTCCCTGATGATCAGCTGTCACCGATTGAAGGTGGAACCGTACGCCTACCTGTGCGACATCGTGCCGCGGTTATCGAGTCACCCACAGCGGGAAATCTGGAAACTGACCCCGCGCGGATCGCGCAACAGTCGAACCCTGGTAGCGGCCGAAGCCGCCGATCCCACCGGCACCGGGTGACCTCGCCCATTGCTGTAAACCGGCGAAACCGTCCGGACAGCGGTCAGCCCCAATGTGCACTCAGCTTCCCAGTCAAGGCCATTTTGCCTCCCAACAATACGGGAGGGCCGGACGGTTACCCTGCGCCATAACTTCTAACGGAGGTTGCTGAAAATTTAAGGCCATCTATCAAGCTGAAAGGTTCTAGTCTGAATCTGGGTCCTCTCACTCTTGAAATGACCGCTCCGGTTGGAAATCACTCTTTGAAATCCACGCAAATCGAACGGCCCAGAACCCTCTCAAGGTTCCAGGCCGTTCCACAAAATCTCTGCGGTAATCTCAGCGTTCGTTTCCAACTACCGCCGTGGCGATCCTTATTTCTTAGGCTCAACTTTCTTCGTTTCGTCTTTCTTCACTTCCTCTTTTTTGACCTCAGGTGGAGCGACCCAACCCGTATTGATATCCACGCCTGGAAGGGCGGCCTGCAAAATCTTCACGCCTTCCGGAGTCACCTGCGTCTGCCACAAATACAAATTACGCAATGACTTAAGTCCCGTCAGTCGCGCCAATCCCGCATCAGTTACTTTGGTGCCGTATAAATTCAAATAAACTAGATTCTCCAAGCTTCGAACATGCTCCAATCCAGCGTCGGTGATGCCAGTCAATTCAAGACCGAGAACCTGAAGATGCTTCAATCCACTCACCCCCTTGAGCCCAGCATCGGTGATTTTTGTGTTACCAAGCCGTAATTCAACCAAACTCCCCAAATCCTTCAACGGAGCCACTGTCGCATCAGTAACCTCAGCGCCTTTCAGACGAAAGTTTGCTTCTTTCCAAGGAGACCCTTGGGCTAAAGGATGAGGTTCAATCCCAGCCTTAGTAAGAATACCGACGGCAGCAGCTTCGGAAGGCGCAGGTTTGAAGTCTTTGGGTAACTCAGGCAGCGGCGGCACGGGGCGGGCCGGCAATAAAGACGCTCGGGGTGCCGATGACCCTGCTGGCGCGACAGTCGCAGCAACAGCGATGACCCATCCATCCGGCCAAACAGCACCGGCCTTTACCCATTCCTTCAACTTGTTTCGTAGTGCCTCCGGCAGGGGGCCCCCTTCCGGTGGCATCGCCTCGTCATTGTCCTTGGCTAAATTGATCCGATGAATGATCTCACTTTTATCCGGATCCCCAGCCACAATCGAACTCTTGTCACTCTTTCCTCCCTTAAACGCGGCCTCCTTGGAGTCCATCCGAAATTTACCCTTTTGCTTTTCCGGCCCGTGACATTTCAGGCAATGCTCCGCCAATATCGGCGAAATATCTTGCTTGAAATCAACGGCGGCGTGGGTGGTTACAACGGCCAGCAAAGCGGCCAAGGCGGGTCTCAAAGAATTCATGGTCGGAAAATTATGGATCCAACCCTGTGGCTCTTCAGTGTCAGGACACATTCCAGAACAGCGATTACCTCTCAGGGTGTTTTTGAGAGTACACCATTTGCCCGTTCGACTGCAAACGCTCCGTTGCCTTTATCTCACTATCGCGTCTGGATTTCAAAATGAACGTTCACCATCTCGAACTGTTTTACTATGTCGCACAGCACGGAGGTATCATGGAAGCTGTTCGCAAGATGCCCTATGGCATTCAGCAACCCGCTATCAGTGGCCAGATTCTTCAACTTGAGGCCGATCTCGGGGTTAAATTGTTCCATCGCCGCCCCTTTAAGCTCACAGCATCTGGCGAAGAACTTTACCATTTTATCTACCCTTTCTTCAGCAATGTGAACCAATTCGGTAATCATCTCCGTGGCGGCACTTCTCAGTCCCTTGTCTTAGCCGCACCGGTCATGGCTCTTCGTGACTACCTTCCTACAGTTCTGCACTCTCTTCGACATCAGTTCCCAAAACTTAAACTAACCCTGCGTGCCGGACAACAACCTCAAGTTTGGAATTGGCTGGAACGGCGTGAAGTCGACATCGCTATCACCCTTCTCGAAGAGCAATCAACCCTAGGCCTCCATCAAATCCCTATTTTAGAACTTCCTATTATCTTTCTCGTTCCGAAATCATCTCCCTTCCGCTCCACCAAAAACATCCTAGAAGCCATCACCAATGGTACACTCTTGGAACCTCTCATCACCCTGACTGAAGGAGAATTAGTTCCACGGTACTTTCGGGAATTACTCGCTAAAAATGGCCTAGATTGGCCACCAGAAATCGAAGTCACCGACATAGAATTAATCGATTCGTATGTGAAAAACAGCTTCGGTATCGGCCTGACACTCGATATTCCTGGCAAAATCCTTCCGACAACAATTAGGAAAATCCACATCGATACGATTCCTCCACTCCGCCTCGGCGTCGTCTGGCGCGGTCACCCCACTTCGGTCATGCAGGCTCTGATTGATTCTCTCAAATCGATCGACAAAACCCTCAAATCGCCAATCTCACTACCCTCTTAGCTCATCGCAGACTGCATGGCGGCAATTTCGCACAGGTGCTTGTCATCATTGCGGATTCGGGTCGCGAGGGATTTACCAAGCCCGAGCACAATTGGCACCGCAAGATCCGGCGCTGATTGGCAAAGACGGCGGAAATCAAAATCTGTAATTCGAACACAGGTGATGTCCGATTCGGCGATCGCATCGGTCACTCGCGGTCCCTTGTCAAAGAGGGATATCTGTCCAAAGACCCCACCGGGTTCAATCTGGTTGATCGTCAGTTCTCGGCTCTTCAATGAAATCTTTAACCGAACTCGGCCGCTCAGAAGGAACAGTATAAAATCCCCGATCGTCCCCGTCCGAGTAACGACGGTCCCAGCAGGTATGTGCTGCAGATCGACGAACTCAGTGAGTCGGGCCAACTGATCTAAGGATAATTCAGAAAAGGCGCGGACTCGCCGCAGACTGTCGGGTTGCAACTCCGCCGGAAGAGTTTTAGCACTTGCCTGCAAATGGGCGAAATACGGTTTCAATTCCTGGACCTCAGCAGCCAACATCCACGTACGGTTGGTCAGGGATAAAAGCCACGAGTCAGCTAGGATCCGTTCGTCTTGAGCCCATTCAACCAACTGGCTCATTTCCACTGGACCATACAACTCATCGTCGAGTCCGAGTACTTTGTAATCTGCTTGGGCCATCGCAGTGGGTAGTATTACCTGTAATTGAGACATAAATAGCCTTTGGGATAGAATTCATTCGGGGTAAGTAAAACATTGGAACCTCCAGAAACTAAGATGCTTTGAAGAAAAAGCATCAGAAATCTACAGAAGAAATGAACGCTAAAGGCGTCAACAATAACGGCGGCATCGCCCCTAAGACGACACTCCGTGACGGACGCCCCAATCTCAGACCGAATCTAACTTCGGAAGCGTTCGATTTGCCAAAACATTGGCAGTCTGTTCCGAACGAAAAACCTGATACGCGGCACGAAAAGCAGGATATTTAATGCCCAAAATTGCTGCAGCCATCAAAGCCGCATTGACCGCCCCCGCTTTACCAATAGCCATCGTTGCCACCGGAACACCTCCCGGCATCTGGACAATGCTCAACAACGAATCCATCCCACTCAAGGCTTTCGATTGCACAGGGACGCCAATCACTGGCAGCGGGGTCTTGCTCGCGCACATTCCGGGCAAATGTGCCGCCCCACCGGCGCCAGCAATGATCACTTCTAATCCTCGTTCCGCAGCCTCAACCGCGTACTGAAACAAAAGATCCGGCGTCCGATGCGCACTTACCACCGAGGCTTCAAACGGAATCCCCATCGATTCCAATTGACGAGCCGAATGCTGCATCGTTTCCCAATCTGACTGAGAACCCATAATGATGCCAACAAGAGGAAGTGTCATGCTGTGTGAGTTCAACCTTCAGCCGAACTTGGCATCAAGTCAGCTAATTAATGACCTATCACAAAAGCACCCTCACTGCAGCAAAGCGTTGCGCCACTTTTTCGCGACCTAACACCTCTAACAAATGATAAAGGCTAGGGCCCACCAGCTTCCCAGTGCAGGCAATTCGACAGGGCTGAACCAACGCGCCGACTTTGATCCCAAGTTCCACCGCAAGCGCCTTCAATGCTCCTTCGAGCGCTACCGCCGTGAAATCAGGTAAAACCATAAATGCCCCGAGTAACTTCTCTAGAATTGGACCCGTTGTCGGAATCAACCCCTTCACTCGAGCCTCTGGGTCCATAGGAACCGCGTCGTCTGCTGCAAAATAAAAATCCACAAACCCCGGTAATTCCTTGAAAAGCTTCCCTTTCTCACGCGCGGTTCCCAAGGCCGCCGCAATATACTCGTCGGAAAACCCACTTGTCTCAATTCCCGCACGATTTAAAAAAGTGACCCCTGTTTGCACAAAATACCGAGGTTCCTGGATTCGTGTGTGCTCGAAGTGCAATGCCTCCAACTTCTTCGTGTCAAACTTCGCAGGACTCCGATTCACACGGTCTAGTCCAAATCGTTCGACTACCTCAGCGATCGATAGAAACTCCTTCCCGTCGGACGGAGCCCACCCCAGCAACGCCAGATAGTTAAGCACCGCCTCAGGTGTAAATCCGTCATCTAGATAATTAGTCACATGCGCTCCATGATCGCGTTTCGACATCTTCGAGCCGTCAGGATTCAAGATCAGCGGGATATGAGCATAGTGAGGTGGTTCCACGCCAAACGCGCGGAAAAGAGCAATATGTTTGGCTGTATTAGCCAGATGATCTTCTCCACGTATCACGTGGCTGATTCTCATCTCCAGATCGTCTACCACATTCACCAAATGAAACACGGGCATCCCATCGCTCCGCACCAATACCCAGTCCGGATCCAAAACTTCACGGTCAGTTAAAGGCCGCACCACATCCCCAATAATTAGATCGGGAATGGTAACCGGTTCGCGGGTCATTCGAAAATAAACCGCTCCATCTCGGTCATAGGCTAGTCCCTTGTCTCGAAGTTCCTCGATCCGACGCTGATAATTCTCTCCACGCCGACTCTGAAAATAGGGACCGCACTCGCCTAAGCTTTCGCCGCTGGGATCGCCACTGGCCGGTCCCTCATCCCAATTTAATCCCAACCAACGCAACCCTTTCAGGATCACATCGATCGCTTCTTGACTGTTACGCTGAGTATCGGTGTCTTCGATTCGTAGAATGAAGGCTCCCCGGTGATGGCGAGCGAACAGCCAGTTGAAAAGCGCCGTACGGGCCCCGCCAATATGCAGGTACCCGGTGGGAGAGGGAGCGAATCGGACTCGAATCGGTTGTGACATGTGCCTAGAGACCTTAACAACCTGAGTCGCCACTGGCCAGTACTCCAGTGGACAGACTGACGCTTTGCCAAATCCCCCTTTCATTTGAGCACTTTTGAGCCGCTACGATCCATTCGGTTGAGCGCCACCCCATTGGACTAAAATCCTTGGCAAGGTTCTGCGGTCCCTCTCATGAACGGCAAATCTTTCACACAAGACCTTGCCGACAGAGACTTCCCAGTTTTCAGTCGTGGGGTGCCGCTGCCGTACAAAATCGCTACCCTGCTCTACTGCTTTAATGATCGTGACGATGTTCTCCTTCTTCAACGCTCACAGGAGCCTAACCGAAATAGATTCAGCCCTCCCGGCGGCAAACTAAAAACCGAAATAGGAGAGTCTCCCTACGCCTGCGCTTGCCGTGAAGCATCCGAGGAAATCGGAGCCGTCTTAACCGCGTCAGATTTGCACCTCACCGGTTTAATCAGCGAATATGGTTACCAAGGACAAACCCACTGGCTGATGTTTCTTTTCGAGGTGAAAACTCTCGTGAAAAGGGTTCCGCCGCCTCATCCCGAGGGTACGTTCGGATTTTATAACCGAGCTGAACTCGGACTGCTCGACTTACCCGACACCGATCGTGATCAAATCTGGCCACTCTTCTGGCGCCACCGTGGCGGATTTTTTGCGGCCCATGTCCACTGCCATCCCAACGGCACTTCTGACTGGACAGTCGAACAAAGCAACCCGTTTCATCCCCATCGATGACGACCTCTGATCTACTAACGACACCCGATCCGGAGAACGATCTCGTCTTTATGGACGAAGCCCTTCGTCAAGCGAGCAAAGCCGGGAGGGCTGGAGAAGTCCCGGTCGGAGCGGTCATTGTCCGAGCAGGACGCATCATTGCCCGCGCTTGGAACCAAGTCGAAATGCTCAATGACGCGACAGCTCACGCCGAAATGCTTGTACTCACCATGGCTCAGGAGGCAGTAGGAAACTGGCGCCTCACCGACTGCACTCTCTACGTCACCAAAGAACCCTGTCCGATGTGTGCAGGCGCGGCTGTCCACTGCCGACTCGAGCGCGTTGTATTCGGTGTTTCGGATATTAAAGGCGGCGCGGCTGGCGGCGCCTTAAACCTCCTTCAATTCCCGACTCTCAATCACCGATGCGCGATCAGTGGGGGGGTTCGCGAGGACGAATGTCGTCATATTCTGAAGGCTTTTTTTGCCGAACAACGCTCTCGAAAAAACAAGGCTGTCGATCCAGAGGACAACTAATCAACCTTACTATCCATCCAAACTCCCGCCCGAAACCGATCTCCAATCGGTGCGGCAAAACTGTCGTTTCTTTAACCCCTCCTCCATGGGGTGTGATCTTCTTGTTCCTCTGGTTGTTTCTCGGATCACTGTTGCCGAATCTCCAAGCGATCATCCTTTTTGGCACCGATGATCCTACCCAGAACACAACTGCGCCGACAGGCAAACTGGCACTCGCGGGTTGGCAATGGGAAGGTAGTTGGCCCTTTGCCCTCGGCACGGTCATTGGGCCTCACCATGTGATTACCAGCACCCATCTGAAAATCGATATCGGAGAAATATTCCGATTTCGTGGTCTGTCCTATCGTACCATCGGTAAAGCTCACCTCACTGGAACAGATCTTGAAGTGTTCATTATTGATGGTCACTTCCCTGACTTTGCTCCCTTATCGAACACTCGGCGAGAAATAGGCCGCCCAGTCATGCTCTTCGGACGAGGCGGACAAAAAGGTGCTCCCTTTGAAGGCCGAGGTTGGCTCATCGGCGCTTTTGATAACCTCCAACGTTGGGGCACCAACACCGTCTCAGACATTATTCCCCCCGAACGTTCCTCTGGTGGTGAACTTCTGGCCATGGATTTTAATCCGGCGGCCGGTCGTGATGAAGGTTTTTTCTCATCGGGAGATTCCGGCGCTGGCACATTTCTGCTTGATCGCGACGGACTTTGGAAACTGGCAGGAGTCAACTTCGGCGTTGATGGGCCCTTCACTCTCGATACCAACACTCCTCCCTTTTTTGCTGCGATCTATGATGCTCGAAAGCTCTGGATTGGTTTTCAAGGATTCCAAGAGTTGATTCCGGACGGTCCCAACCCTTTGGTAGCTCGTAGCTTTGCCACACGAGTTTCATCCTATCTCTCTTGGCTGGAAGCCCGCCGCTCCGATCCACGACCAGCGGACGCTCTAGTCCTTGAATCCTCCAGCAACCCGTTAGTCAATTTCTCTGAGGAAACCGCCTATGCCGTCGATACAGCCGCCTTGGAAATCCGAAGTCTCCAATCTCAATCCCAGCGCTTTTACCGAATCCGCGGGGCCCGACACCTGACTCTCGTTAAGGTGCAAGACGGAGTTTGCCTTCTTCACTATAACTAGTCGTTGCATCGCCTTCATTTAACTGTACCGACTCAATTAATGTCCTAAAGGGCCATTATAAGCCGCCAATGTCTCCACCCATCGGTCCATCCGTGCTCGGGATTTCGGATCAACCGAGGCTTGGTTAGCATAAATTGCAAAAGTTAATTCCTCACCGAAAGCGGTTGTCACATAGCCACCCAAGGCAATAACCCCACGGAGGGTTCCAGTCTTTGCCCGCACCTTTCCAGTGGCTGGGCTTTTACGAAAACGATTCTTCAATGTGCCGTCCACCCCAGCAATCGGCAGAGCTTCCATCCAACTGACCGATTCCCTGTGGCCACGCATAAATCGCAAGAGAGCCACTGTCGCCGCCGGGCTCACCGCGTTGGCTCGCGACAAACCAGCCCCTTCCTCAAAGCGTGCTGAACCTTCTTTAATTCCCGCTCGCTGAAAGAACTCAGGGCAGGCGAGTAACCCCTTCGCATCATCGGATAAAAACGATTCCAGACCGCCGCCAGGGAATCTTCTCCCTACTTGGACCAAGAGCAATTGGGCCTGCAAATTTTGTGACATCTTGAGACAGTGACGAACGCGCACTCCAAGCGTCTCTGAGGTCCAATCAACTAATTCCACAGAGGGAATTCCTTGGGTGCTATGAACGACTCGATTGGTCCCTGTCAACACGAGTCCCCGCCGCAGCAAAGCGGCGCGCCAGCAGTCGCCAAAATAACGAGGGGCATCATTGACTGCTAAGTCGACCAACCAAGGCTTACTCCCAAGAGGAATTCGACCCTTAAAACGGACGCTATCTGTCGCTAAATCGCGCTCATAGGTCAGTGAGGCAAGGAGGTTAGTGGCGGTTTGGACCAACCCTTCCACCCGAGTTGAAGGGAGATCTGGTTCGCTTCGAAACAGGGCGGGAGCCCCAATCTGCATTGATGGCGTTACAGTGACCCGAAAAGTATTATCACGAACAATCAACCCCGACACAGGGGCTCCGTAGGCTTCAATTAGATCTTCTGAATCCCAACCCGAACCAGCGGGCGAAGTTCGCAAAGCTCCATCGCAGACGACCAAATCGCCTTCAATTCGGCGGACCCCACGATTTAGCAACTGGCTCGCAAGCGCACCGAGTGATTCACCGAAAGCAGACGCTGTTGGGTCATCACCCAAGGAGGGGTCTCCTTGTCCGATGATCCACAGATCCGACCGCAAACAACCCGCAGCATCGGGCTCTACCGTCGCCAAAATCGGGGTGTGAAGTGTGTTCGAATTTCCCAATCGATCGAGAGCTAAGGCAGCAATAAAGAGTTTGGTATTGGAGGCTGGAATAAACATTCGATCCGAATTGGTCCCAAAAATCTCCCTTCCCCCAGCATTGACCACCAGTGCACCCCAGTCGGCTGACGGTCCTGCTTCAACACTCAGTGCTACCTGCAAGTTGAAGCGGAGGTTCTCCACGGTCGCAGCGCAAACCGATCCGAACAGCAAGAAAAGTAAGCCCAACCTTTCAAAGTTTCTTATGCAACTCAGTCTCCTTATCAGCCTCATCTGCCTCATCTGCCTACCTTCAATCATCAACCGCCGACTAGCAACCCTCCTCCCTAAGCCGTCATTTATTCCCAACCGAAGAAGAGAGATCCGCTAAACCAAGTTCTTAAATTTTCCACAAGTAAATCCGATCCAGTATTGAACTAGCACGGGCTCCAGTTGTTTACTTAAGCGCGTTAGTCTTACCCTCTAAAATTATGGCCAAAGGAAACAATAGTCAGAAAAAAGAAACCAAAAAGCCCAAGAAGGAAAAGCCCAAGGCTCCACCTGCTCCCTCTCGACGCACTCCTTGAAGGCCCTCGTCGATCTGAGCGATTTCAAGGCTCGAAATCTGCTCCTCGATTGCGCGACTCACGCTGTAACCGCTACAAACGTCCGGTGACCTCTCTCCAACGGGCAAAGGACGTCTTTGCCATTGAAATTGCTGCTCTTCAGGCGGTGCAAAGCCGACTCGACGAATCGTTTGATCAGGCCGTTGGAATCCTCGTGGAGAGCCTTGGTAAACGAGGTAAAATCGTGGTCGCTGGCATCGGAAAATCGGGCACTATCGGCCGCAAAATTGCGGCGACCCTCAGTAGCACTGGATCTACCGCTGTGGTTTTAGATCCTGTTGATGCTCTTCATGGCGATCTGGGTGTTTTGGATGAATTAGATATCCTCCTCGCTCTCAGTTATTCCGGCGAATCGGAAGAACTTGTCCACCTCCTTCCTGCAGTTAAACGGTTTGGCACCCGCATCATTGCCTTAACCGCTGGCTCAAAATCAACCCTCGCGCGCCATGCCGATGTGGTCTTGAACTGCACGGTTCCCAAAGAAGCCTGCACCTTCAATCTCGCCCCCACTTCCAGTACGACTGCAACCTTGGTAATGGGCGATGCCCTCGCTATGGCCGTGATGGATGCTCGAGGATTCAAACTAAAAGATTTTGCCCAACGCCACCCTTCCGGATCTATCGGACGCTCCCTGCTCGTTACGGTGGAAGATATTATGCGTCAAGGCGATCGTAACGCCATCGCTCCCGAAATCCAAACCGTCAAGGAAGCTCTCATCGCGATGACCCGCGCCAAATCAGGTTCGGTCGCCGTCGTCGATCGCCGCGGCAAACTTGTCGGTGTCTTCACCGACGGAGATCTCCGCCGCTGGTTGGCCACAGATTCAGATCTCTTATCACGATCACTCAAAGAAGTAATGACCGGGCACCCGATCTCCATCCGATCGGACGCCTTGGCCACGGTCGCCGTCCGGATCTTTCATGAACGGAACATCGACGACCTTATTGTGGTCAATTCTCGGCGAGAACCCGTGGGTCTTATCGACTCGCAAGACTTACCAAAACTGAAACTCATGTAGATTCGATCGAGCTTGGCGAATGATTTTTGACAAAAACTAGCGTGAAAAGCCCGGTTCCAGATGAAACAACGACCGAATTCGAACGTATTTATTTCAACATCAACAGCCCTGTTCCTCAACTCCCTCTTGTTCCCAAGAGATGTCTGCAGTTAATCTCCCACGATCATGCCGGCTGAGGCTCTCATTATTGTCCCGACGTATAACGAGTGCGATAATTTATCGCCACTCATCCGTCGTATTATGGCCCAACCGGCAGAGGTTGATGTTCTAATTGTCGACGATAATTCACCCGACGGCACCGGAGCCTTAGCGGACACTATTGCCGCCCAAAATCCGCGGGTCCAAGTCTTGCATCGCAAAGAAAAGGACGGATTAGGGCGCGCCTATTTAGCAGGCTTTCAATGGGCTTTGAAGAGAGAGTACTCGTTCATTTTTGAAATGGATGCCGACTTTTCTCATGATCCTGCCGATATTCCGCGTTTTCTCGAGGCAGCACAGAAACCAACCGCTGACCTCGTGCTAGGCTCTCGGTATTCGGGCGGTATTCGGGTGATTAACTGGCCGCTCGGCCGACTCCTCCTCTCGCTCTGGGGCGGATTCTACACTCGAACCATTACCGGTATGCCCTTCTCCGATCCAACCGGTGGTTTCAAATGCTTCCGCAGGAAAACTTTGGCTTCAATCGATTTGCACACCGTCGCTTCTAACGGTTACAGCTTTCAAATCGAACTGACTCACCGAGCTTGGCGACGAGGGCTCACCATCGCCGAAATCCCCATCGTTTTCACCGATCGCGAACAGGGAACCTCGAAAATGTCGCGAGATATCGCCATCGAAGCTGCAACAATGGTCTGGCGTTTACTTTTCCAAAATGGATTTCGGCGTCATCCGCTCCCGATTAATCCGGAGGCTTAAGAAGCTCTCGGCGACGGATTCGGTTTTCCAACCCGGCCGCTCACAAACAGGTCTCCTCCAAGCCAACGGCTCTCGATACAATTGAGAACTGGGGCGGCGCTTAACGAGCGAAATCCCGCACCGGCGACGGCTTTTGTGTCGTTTTTGCCCCCTAGAATCAGGGGGGCATAGAAGAAAGCGGTCCGCTCAACCCGACCTATCTCGAAGAAGGAACCTAGAACAGTTCCGCCTCCTTCAACCAACAAATGAACCACCCCCGCCGCACCTAACTCCGCCAGTAACCAGCGAAGATTAATCCGCCCGTCGATTTCTGGGGCAATCAAGACAGTCACTTGTTTTTTCAAGGCTGCAACGCGATCAATCGGAGCGGATTCGCCAACCACAATTCGGGTATTCGGAGCTTCTGAATCGACGACTAAGCGGGCCGTGAGCGGTGTCCGAGCTTTACTATCTAACACGATGCGCAACTTAGGCGGAAACCAACGTGGGGGTCGAAATCCAGGCACCGCACGTACGGTCAGCGCCGGATCATCGGCCAAAACCGTGCCTATACCGACCAAAGTGGCCTCCGCCCGCAAGCGTAACCTCAAAGCGAATGCGCGTGCTTGGGGTCCGGTAATCCATTTGGAATCACCGGTTTCCGTCGCGATTTTACCATCCAAAGTCATCGCCGCTTTAGCGGTAACAAAGGGAGTTCCCTGCACAATCCAATGGTTGAAGGCTTCATTCAACCGCTCAGCAGCGGGCGCTAAGATTCCGACTTGAACCTCAATCCCAGCCTCTTTTAGTAAACCAAACGCGCGACCTGCATGAACGGGATTCGGATCCACCGCAGCCACCACCACTCGGCGGATTCCTGCTTGGATAATGGCCGCTGCACACGGCGGCGTACGACCGTGGGTACAGCACGGTTCCAAGGTGACATAGAGTGTCGCATCTCGCACCGAGTGCCCCATTGCCTCAGCGTCTCGAAGAGCTTCAATCTCAGCGTGAGGTTCACCGGCCCGCCGATGCCATCCACATCCAATCACCCGCCCTTCTCGCACTAACACCGCACCCACCATGGGATTGGGGGCCGTCAACCCTAGCCCACGTCGAGCGAGACGCAGGGCTCGGGACATGTGAATCCGGTCATCGGTGGGCATGAGTAAAAGTGGAGACTCGTTCCATCGAGTCGAGTGACTCGGCTACTCTCGCGAAGCGAATAAAGCCTCGGAGAACTCCTTTGCATTGAAGGGTTGGAGATCATCAGGTTGTTCCCCGATCCCGATAAATTTGACCGGAATACCTAGTTCCCGCTGAATGGCGACCACGGCTCCTCCCTTGCTAGTGCCATCGAGCTTAGTAATGACCAACCCAGTGATCCGAACCGCTTTATTAAATTCACGGGCTTGAACGACCGCGTTCATACCCGTGGACCCATCTAAAACCAACAAGACCTCATGAGGTGCCCCCGGAAACTTACGATCCACCACCCGATGAATCTTTTGCAATTCCTGCATCAAATTGTGCTTCGTATGCAAACGACCGGCGGTATCGATAAATAACCAACGTGCCCCACGAGCCTGAGCTGCCGTGATCGCGTCATGCGCCACTGCCGCAGGATCAGCTTGATAGGCTCCCGCAATCACTGGCACCCCCAAACGCGTCCCCCATAACTGCAACTGCTCAATAGCCGCGGCCCGAAAAGTATCGCAGGCCGCCAAAATGGCCGGTTCGCCTCTCTGCGCCATCCGATGAGCCAACTTAGCCGTCGTGGTTGTTTTCCCAGTTCCGTTGACTCCAACGATCGAAACCACGGTGACCCCGTCTGGCCGCGCCACTAACCCAGCATTCAATCCATTCAGACTCTTCTCCACTTCGCGTGCCGCGATCGACACCAGATCTAAACCAGACGATCCTTGGGTCTCATAGGCCGCTCGCACCGCTCCCATGATTTGTTGGGTCATAGGAAGTCCGAGATCAGCGCCGAGCAATGCGGCCTCCAATTCCTCGATACTGGCGGCTGTTAATCGGGGCGACCGAGTGACGATACGCTTGAATTCGTGAGCCAAGGAGGATGTCGCCTTGGTAAAAACTGTTTTAAGTTTATCAAAAAATCCCATAGGAAAACTCAGTCAACCACCGAAGGACGTCGTTCCTTCAACTCTTCTACCTGCTGATAAGGCAGCTTAACCCGGCCAATCAACGGACACCCTTTAGCCATTCCATGACAGTCACTGCCGCCGGTGGCCACGAGGCCAAGATTAGCCGCTTTACGAATGAAAACGTTACTTTCAGCCTCCGAATGCTTGGTATGCCAACATTCCAAACCGTCGATACCGACTTCCTTTAATCGAGGAATAATGCCGCCATTCCGATACAATCCAGGGTGAGCAAGAACTGAGACCCCGCCAGCTTCATGAATGAGAGCTACGGCATCTCCCGCACTCATGCGTGGCTTACTAACAAAGCCAATGCGCCCCTTTTTAAGAAACCGTTCAAAGGCATGATCACAGTCTCGAGCATACCCCTGTTGCACCAAAGCCCTCGCCACATGCAACCGCCCCGGGGCCTCGCAAACTGCCAAAGTACGGACGACAGATTCACTCAATCCGACGCCGTTTTCATTGAGTCGAGCGACGATTTCTTGGACACGATTTTGTCGAACCTCTTGAAGGCGGACGAGTTGACTCCTCAACGCCTCCGACCGGGTGTCCAACCAGTAGCCGAGGATATGAACCTCTTGCCCATCAACTTCTGCGGTAATTTCAGAACCGGGTATAAATTCAATCCCTTCGATCACACAGGCCACTTCCATCCGCTCGCAGCCATCGACACTATCGTGGTCGGTCAATGCCACCGCATCCAATCCGTGGGCACGTGCCTGACTTGCCAGTTCTTCCGGCGACCATGTGCCGTCGGAAAAACAGGTATGTAAATGCAAGTCAGCCAGTTTCATGAGTGTCTAAAGCCGCCTGCTAACCTCAGGCATCAGCACTGTCCTTAGCCGTACGGGCAGGTCTCAAAATCTCTGCTTTCACCTTATCCAAAATGCCATTCACAAACTTGCCGCTATCCGCCGTAGAAAACTTTTTGGCCACATCTACTGCCTCATTAATGCTCACTACCGGCGGAATATCATCGCGATAGAGCATCTCGTAGACCGCCAAGCGCATCACATTCCGATCGACAACCGCCATTCGATGCAAATCCCAATTTTTTGCATGCTTCATGATCGCAGCATCGACCGCCTCAAGATGGCTCAACACACCTCGAATCAAGGCATCACCAAACAGTTGGGTCGCTGCATCCTCCGCATCCGCTGGCGGCAACTGGACCTGCTCCCCCCAAGTCGGCCCTTGCGACTCCATATAGGCATTCATCCTCTGACCCTCCCAAAATTGACTAAGGGCCAACTCGACGTTCTCCAAGGGATTCATGTCGTGCTGGAAAAGAAATTGGATAGCCCTTTCACGGGCTTCGCGACGCTTACGCACAGAGAGACTCTAAACGAAAGTCGACCGAGGGAAGAGTGTTTTCAGTGTCTACCCTCAAAAAAAACACCAAGGTTCTCGTTGCCTCTCCTTCCTTGTTGATCGCTTCACTTGCCGCTTCTTTCTGCATCCTGCTTTTTGTAGCCTGCCCCAACAGCCATGGATTCAACTTTTCAACGCCCCTTTTTTCGGCGGATCTTTTGTTTGCTGCTCCTTCAATTCCGACTCTTAGCCGAGACCGAGACAATTCGACCCACCGTCGACGCGGTTTTTCCTGAACCCGGAGCCATCCATCATTTGGCCTTTGTGGAGATTCATTTTAGTGAATCCGTGACCGGCCTCGACGCCAAGGATCTCCTCGCCAATGGAGTGCCCTGCCTTGATGTACGGCAGGTTGCTGCAGAGATTTACGTTTTCACCTTGCCCGCACTCATTTTTGGGGAAGTCCGCTTAACTTGGAATCAAGCCAACCAGATCCAAGACAAAGCCGATGTCCCCAATTCCTTTAAGGATCGAAACGCTGCTGATTATTTCTTGCTGCCACCCCCTCGACCGAGCGGAGTGATTATCTCGGAGATTATGGCGACTAACGAAAAATCTCTCCGCGATGAGGACGGTGATTATGCGGATTGGATCGAGCTCCAGAACATCTCCGGTGAGGACATTCAACTCACCGGTTGGCATTTGACCGACGACCCCGCGATTCCGAGCAAATGGACTTTTCCTGAGGTGCTTTTACCCAGTCGAGGCTATCTGGTGGTCTTCGCTTCCGCTAAAGACCGGAGTTCACCCACCAATCGACTCCACACTAATTTCAAACTCGCTAACTCAGGGGAATATCTCGCGCTCACCGCTCCAGACGGTGTGATCGTCAATGGTTTCTTACCTCGCTATCCGGCGGTCCCACCTAATATCGCCTACGGTCGAGCGAATGGAGATCCCGATCACGCGGGTTATTTCGCCACACCCACCCCAGGCAGCGCCAATTCCATTTCCGGTGTTGGATTTGCTTCCGAGGTCCTTTTCTCGGCACTCGGGGGATTTATCCCCAATCCCCGACTCAATATCACCTTGGCTCTTACTCTCGCCGCCCCCGCCACTAATACCCTCATTCGCTATTCAATCGACGGCCGTATCCCAACTCTGACCGAAGGATTGACCTATCTGTCCCCCCTCCTTTTGGTGACCACAAATGCCATCATGGTTCGGGCCCGCGCCTTCAAAACGGATTTGCTTCCTGGCCCAATCCATACCGAATACTACACCCCCCTGTTTGTCTCCACCAATCGAGCAGGATTACCCCTGCCGCCGGTGTTAAACACCAACATCCAACAGTTCCGTTCCGACCTACCTTTACTGGTCATTAACACCTTTGGTCGAACCCTCAATGAATCGGCAAATACAGTGGTCAATTTCACCCTTTTCGAACCCAAAGACGGGGTGACTATGGTCACGCGCCCACCCGATTTCACCACCCGCGGTTCGATGAAGATCCGAGGTTCCAGTAGCGCGTCCGAAGCTAAAAAACAGTACGCCATTCAATGGACTGATGATTACAATCTCGATCGGGAACTGCCGGTCCTCGGAATGCCGGAGGAATCGGAATGGGTCCTCTATGCTCCCAATTCTTTTGAACCGGTCAGTATCCATAATCCCTTCATTCATCAACTCGCTCGCGATATCGGCGAATACTCTCCGCGCACTCGTTTCGTCGAAGTCTTCATTAACCGCGTCGGGCCTCTCATCACCAATCACTACGAAGGTCTCTACGTTTTAATGGAAAAACCAGGAACGGGTCGTAAACGTATTCCGGGTCCCAAAATGCAACCGGAAGATTCCACTCTACCCGATATTAGCGGTCCCTATATTATGAAAATCGACCGATTAGACCCGGGAGATTCGGGCGTCACCATGGGCGGCATGATCGCAGCCATGGTCGTTCCCAAAGAAAAGGAAATTAAAACCACCCAGCGCGCCGCTCAGCGGGCCTATATCGTTAACTACGTCTCGTCGATGAGCCGAGGATTTCTTTCCATCAACCGTCGAAACCCGACCAATACCTACGAAAACTACATCGAGATGGGGCGATCGATCGACTTCCATATCTTGGAGATGCTTTCCGGCAATGTCGATACACTGGTTTTAAGCTCCTTCTTTTATAAAACGCGCGACCAAAAATTAATCTTTGGGCCTCACTGGGATTTTGATCGCGCCCTAGGATCCACCGACGGACGTGACACTAATCCTCGAATTTGGGCGTGTGGCCCTATTTTCGCCGGATGGTTTGGTTTAATGTTTCAAGACATCGAAGCATGGCAACGTTGGGTCGATCGTTTCCAAGAACTACGAACACGCCAACTGTCAACGCCGTCGACTTACCAACTGATGGATCGGTTAGCGAATGAGATTCGCCAAGCTGAAAAACGGGATTTTCAGCGCTGGAAAATCGTTCGGCGAGGCGGCAGTTACCAAGCAGAACTTGAATCGATGAAACGGTGGGTCTCGAACCGACTCGATTTCGTCGATCGACAACTCACTCAACCCCCAGTCCCTCTCCTACCCTCCAGTATCGTTGATCCCGGGACTCAAATCACCCTCAATCTAGCTCCTTCCTCCACCGCCAGTGCCGTCATTTGGTACACCTTAGATGGCACGGATCCCCGAGCACTCGGCCTCACCAATCGATCCGCTTCCGCCCGACGTTATACCGGGCCAATTACCCTAGATCAATCGTCGAGACTCGTCGCTCGCTCCTTTGATAGCTCACGCCGTCAATCCAGTGGGCCGCCTACCAGCACCTCTTGGTCTGGCCCCGTTTTCCGAACTTACCGAACGACACCTCCGAGTCTAACCCTGACCGAAATTCATTTTCACCCGATCGACGCCGATGGTTCCGCCAAATCAAATCCAGAGGATTATGAGTTTCTCGAACTTAAAAACACCTCCAGTAGTTCTCTCGACCTCGCTGGCTTTAAACTGCAGGGCGAAGTCCAGTTTGATTTCGCAACTGCCTCTTTTCAACGTTTTCTGCTCCCCAATGCCCGCATCGTGATTGCTTCTAATACCAATCAGTTTGTCGCTCGTTACGGGCGCCAAGCTGGATTAGCCGGAGAGTTCACCGGCCACTTAAACGATGATCTCGGACGCCTTATTTTAACCGACAAAAAGGGGCTTCCAATCTTTGATTTTAATTATTCTGACCTCTGGGTGAAGCCCTCGGACGGCGATGGTTTCAGCATGGTAATCCGGTCAGAGATCTTGCAAGCCTTCGACCTCGATAACCCAGAAGCGTGGAGAGGCAGCGCCAGTCTGCACGGATCACCGGGGGTCGCTGATCTTGCCTCGGATGTCGGACCTGATACCGATTCCGACAACGATGGTCTCCCCGACGTCTGGGAACGAAATCACTTTGGCACTCTTAATTTCCGAGGTGATCAAGATAATGACGGAGATGGTGCTTCCAATCGGGCCGAGTTTCTTGCCGGGACCCTCCCCAGTTCGGCCGACAGTCGTCTACTACTGTCGGCCGCCCCTTCCCCGTTCGGCGGTAATCCAGTCCTTAGCTTTCCTCGCACTGGAGCTCGGTCCTACACTGTTTCCTATCGAGACTCACTCGCCTCAACCAACGTTCCACCTTGGAGGGAACTAATCCGTTTCCCCTCCCAATCAGCAAAGGTCATTGAACAATTCCGCGATCTCACCATGACTAATGCCTTCCGATTTTACCAAGTGTCGACCCCCTGAGGGTGCATCTCTCCGCCTACTTTGGGTACCTGCCGCCTTCGCCTGAGATCAGTCTCAATCGAGATTAAACCCACCCGATTTATTGTTACTCGTCCCAAATTTCCAGCCTCATAAGATTGCTTTTCTGTCTTCCGGCTTTCCTTCTGAGGCTGCTGCTCGTTAGTCTAATCACCAGAAGTATGTTCACCGGTACGTTTACAGCCTTGGTCACCCCCTTCCGCGACGGTCTTCTCGACGAACCTGCCTTCGAGGCACTCGTCCACTCCCAACTCAAAGGAGGCGTCGATGGCATTGTCCCGATGGGGACCACCGGAGAATCGCCGACCCTCGATTACGATGAGCACATCTGGGTCATTGAACTGGCTGTGAAGTTTGCCAAGGGCCGAATCCCAGTCCTCGCCGGTGCCGGAGCTAATTCCACTAAAGAGGCTGTATATCTCACCCAACGCGCCGCAGAGGTCGGAGCAACGGGTACCCTTCAGGTCGCGCCTTACTACAATAAACCGACTCAAGAAGGGGTTTACCGGCATTTCGCCGAAATCGCTCGAGCCACCAAACTTCCTGTGCTTCTTTACAGTATTCCTGGGCGCTGCGGCATCGAGATCGCCGTGGAAACTGTTAAGCGCTTGGCCTCCGATTTTCAGACAATCGTTGGCATTAAAGAAGCGGGCGGGTCCTGCGATCGCGTCAGCCAACTGCGAGCGGCCTGTGGACCAAAGTTCCAAATCGTCAGTGGCGATGACTCACTGACCTTGCCTTTTATGTCGATCGGCGCCCAAGGGGTTATTAGTGTCGCTTCGAATGTTGCTCCGAAAGAAGTCTCCAAAATGGTATCCTCCTTCGCCAAGGGAGATTTAAAGACCGCAATGAAACTACACGCGCGTCTCTATCCCCTCTTTCGAAATTTATTTGTGGAAACCAATCCTGTCCCCTGCAAAGCCGCTCTCGCTTTAATGGGCCTAATGACTGAAGAAGTCCGCTTACCGTTGGTTTCAGTCTCTGACGCAACGCGTACCCTCATACGTTCCACCTTAGAACAAGCCGACCTTCTCTAAGTGATCGTTGCGGGGGTGTTCGAACGGTAAAATCCGTCGAGAACTAGGAAATTTCCTTTCCAGCCCAGCCTCCCTGCCGTTCACTCTGCCGCGTTTCAAGATGAAAATTGTCCTCGCATACTCTGGCGGCCTCGACACCTCGGTGCTGCTTTCCTGGATTAAAGAAAACTACGACAACGCCGAAATGATCGCTTTCTGCGCCAATGTCGGACAGGAAGATGAATTAAAAGGCCTCGAAGAAAAGGCTAAGAAAACCGGCGCTTCCAAGATCTATATCGATGATCTCCAAGAAGAATTTGCGCAGGATTTTATTTACCCAATTCTCCGAGCCGGCGCTATTTACGAGGGACAATATTTTCTGGGCACGAGTATTGCCCGACCCTTGATCGCCAAAAGAATGGTGGAAATTGCTAAAGAAGAAGGGGCGGATGCGATCGCACACGGCGCGACAGGTAAGGGCAATGATCAGGTCCGCTTTGAATTAACGGCAGCCGCACTCGCCCCTGGTTTAGATATCATCGCGCCTTGGCGTGATGATCGTTTCCGCGCTGAATTTCCCGGTCGCCAAGAGATGATTGATTATTGCGCTGCTAAAGGAATTCCAGTTCAGGCAAGCGCCAAGAAACCTTATTCGATGGATCGCAATCTTCTTCATATTTCTTATGAGGCTGGAATTTTAGAAGATCCTTGGTACGACAGTTTTGATCTGAAAAACCGCGACTATTTTACCACTCTTTCGGTCATGCCAGAAGACGCGCCGGACAAACCAGAATTTGTCACGCTCGACTTCGAACGGGGCAATTGTATTGCTGTGAATGATGAAAAATTGAATCCCCTTCAAGTGATGAAGTTACTCAACAAGATTGGAGGTAAACACGGGGTGGGCCGCGTCGATATGGTGGAGAACCGTTTCGTGGGCATGAAGAGTCGCGGTGTCTACGAGACCCCCGGTGGAAGTATCCTTCACTATGCTCATCGGCAAATGGAGAGTCTCACCATGGACCGCGAAGTCATGCACCAACGAGATGGCTTCATTCCTAAATACGCGAGCTTGGTTTACAACGGTTTCTGGTATGCCCCCGAGCGGCTTGCCCTGCAAGCATACGTTGAAGAAAGCCAAAGAAACGTCACTGGTACTGTGCGGGTCAAACTATACAAAGGCGGTATGTATGTCGCCGGCCGGAAATCTTCAGTCAGCCTTTACAATCCCCAGATCGCCACGATGGAGGCGGATCCGACTAAAGCCTACAATCAGAACGATGCCACCGGTTTTATCCGCTTAAATGGATTACGTTTGAGGGTAAATTCAACGGTCAACGGTCCCGAGACACTCAAATCGTCTCGCCCCTGATCTCAGGTCGATCTTCCAGTCCTAGTTGCAAGAAACCGGCACCCCCTTGGTCGCCGGTTTTTATTTTGGATTTACTGCTCAAAACGCGTGACTCAGCTTGGTTGCAAACTGGGTTAGCGTCGGACAATCAGGCCGATGGCCAATCCATCCAAAAGGGACTCCTCATCTCGCTCCGGCTTCTGCGGTGATTTCTCCCTCCGCCAATCCAATACTACCTCCAAACAATCGCACTCTTCCAAATCCCTCGAGCCGCCGACTCCGCTTTCGCCTCGCGCACCGTTCGGAACTCGACCTCAAAGTCCGGATTGGAACCTGAGCAATCCTCAGCAAAATTACCTGAAATCGAGGGATTTGAAGTCTCACCTAATTTTGGAGATTTACCCGGAATTTTCTGAGGTCTGAAGATGCTTCCGCGTCTCTCAGGGCTGGAACTCCGGAGTGTTGAAGCTGATAAGAACCACCGATTGCCAGCCAGTCACGGTAATAGACTGTCAAGGAGTATTGACTGCCCCCAATTTACGGGGTGGCAGCCCATTGGCAGCGAAAACCACACCCAAAAGTCCTTGTCCGAGTCGCACGGCAAGTATAACGCTTTTAAGCAGACTTAAAACGGCACGGCACAACTGTGCCGATCGCCGAGCTTCAAAAAGCAAATCCCCATCAATATGTCCGGCTCAAGACCTAGATCAATGCATCGCTGGGCGCTGTTTCCGACGCTCGGTGGACTGGTGCTGGTGGTTGGGTTGCGATCCGCGGACATCCGCGTTGAGACGCCTGGAGGGCGGCACCACTTCCTGTTCAACGGGACCAACGCCGGGACCCTGACCTTGGTCCGTGGTCAGACCTACACCTTCGATGTCGATACTTCGTCCCAGCATCCGTTCCAGATCCAGAGCCCCGGGGTGTTGAACAACGAGATCAACACGGGCCGGTTAACCTATACTGTTCCAACCAACAACGCCACGTACATCTACGTCTGCCCCATCCATCCATGGATGTTCGGCGACATCTTCACGGTTCCGCCACCTGAAGTCCGGATCCTGAGCCTCGAGTTGGGCAAGGACTTGGTTTTGAGCTCGACCCTGATTCCCGACTGGAGGCTGCAGGCCGAATTCGCCACCAACCTTCATCAGGGCGAGTGGAGTGTTTTACCCATCGCCACCAACCGCGTCTCTAGCAACCGGGTCGACTCGATCTGCGGCCGGCCCGAGGGGGATTCCATCTACATCCGCCTGAAAGCCAGCCGATAGAAGGGATTCGGGGAGGCCCTTCGGTGGGCAGGAAATGGATCGATTTGCTCGGTCAGCGTCCGGGATGTCCTACCCAGGGTTCGCGGAGCGGTCGGAGGTAGGCGGAATGGAATGTTGGAATCGTATCCGATGACAGCGCGAGGTGAGCGGTTCAGGGTGCCTTGGGTTCCAGATGCCTCAACCAGCCACCCTCCTCGTGATCGACGACCTCCCGGCGAACCTTTGAAACCCACTGGGGCGGTGCCCGGAACTCCTTATTATCGTCCCAGCGAGTTTTAGCAAAAATGGGGTTCCAAAATCCGGATGAAGCGGGAATTGGACATTGCCGATCATGTTTGCCGAACCCGGCCGCTTTGGTCGAGGTTCACGCCATGATTGAAAGGGGGCACCCTCTGCCCTCCGTGACTTGGACATCCCAGTGATCTTTCAACTCAGAAGTTCCTCGACCAAACGAGCTCCTCCTCAATTCCGCCATTGCCGGACAAACGGGTTCAGCGCAATTTCCAGTCATGGTTCGTCCGATCATTCTGGTGACACCCAGCCAACAGGCATCGGGTGTGGAACTTCTCGATCCCTCGATCAGCGTCGGTAACAGCTACCTCGAGACGCTGAGCCAAGCCGGTGCACTTCCTCTAGCACTTCCTCTCTCCACCAATAGAACTCAACTCGCGGCCTATTTAGAGCGTGCGGACGGACTCTTACTCACCGGCGGTGACGATTTGGATCCGCGCCTTTACTGGCCAGATGTCTCTTCTGAACTGCTCGCCAAATGCGATTGCGAAGGACCGATTCGAGACACGATGGAATTGACCTTGCTCGACCTGTTATTTCGTAATCCAAAACCGCTTCTCGCCGTTTGCCGAGGGCATCAACTGGTGAATGTAGCCCTCGGTGGCACCTTATATGTCGACCTGCCGACTCAACGAACCGGCAGCCTTGACCATGCCCAAATGGAACGTCGGTTTGAACCGGTTCATCAGGTCGATATTCTCCCTTATTCCTTGGCCGCAGAAATTTGGAACCAAAAGCGACTCTCAGTGAACAGTACTCATCATCAGGCTATTCAACGCATTGCCGACCCACTTCTGCCCTCACTCATGGCCACCGACGGAGTCATTGAAGGCACGGAGTTAAGACCCGAATACACACAAATTCTTCCTTGGTATCAGTCAGTTCAGTTTCATCCGGAACGTCTTGCCAACAGCTATCCGGTGCATCAACGACTCTTTCAAGCCTTCGTCGGTGCTTGCGTCTCTTCTCTAAAGTAAATTCCTGACATGACTCTTCAACCACTCTCCCGCCCCATCGATCACCTGAAGCTCGGGGTCTTCTTAAGGGTCGTCTTCCTCCTAACGGCCTCTCTTCGACTCGCCCAAGCCGAAATCAACCCCAGCACCAACACTCTTCCGACCCCGATTGTTTACGAATATAAAACGGCGTCGTTCGACGGGGTTGGCAAGTGGTTTCTCGGGCGCGAGATCGCTCACTTTATGTCGCATCAAGGGGCGCCTTGGCTCGAACGCGAGGAAAGGGACACCGAGGAACAACCGTCCCGCCTGATTGCCGCACTAAATCTCAAACTGGGGCAGCAGGTCGGCGACGTCGGAGCGGGAAGCGGGTATATGAGTTGGCGGCTAGCCAAGGCTGTTGGTCCTTCGGGTCGAGTTTATGCCAATGACATCCAACCTGAGATGATCGAAATCCTCAAGACCACTGTCCTCAACCGAGGTCTCAGCACTGTTCTGCCTGTTCTTGGCACCGTGACCAATGTCAACCTCCCCAAAGCGGCTCTCGACCTAATTCTGTTGGTGGATGTCTACCACGAGTGCGATCACCCTTTTGAAATGGTTCGTAGCATGGTGGACTCATTGAAACCGAACGGCCGCTTAGTGTTGGTCGAATATCGGGGCGAAGATCGCTGGGTTCCCATCAAGCCCTTACACAAGATGACTGAAGAACAAGTCCGCCGAGAATTCTCCCTGCATCCACTTCACTTTGTGACCAACCTCACGGTCTTACCGAGGCAACATATTTTGATTTTTTCGAAAGACAAAACTGAAGCCCAAACTCCAAAGCTAAAGAAATAATTTTAATCCAAGTGCATGGCTAAGGGGCCGAATACCGAAACCAACCGCAGCGATTTATTTTAATAATTGCTTCCAAGGTTAGTTGGCGGGCAGAGGCTTAATCTTCGATAGAATTGACTCAGTAGCAGCCAACACCTCTAACGCCATCACTGAGTCCGTGTACCGAACGCGAACGCCTTGGCGCCCCGCTTCACCCACCGCTCGGAGGCGGACCGGATTCAACAACACCTCTTCTAAAGCCACAGCCAGAGCCTCTGCGGTCATTCCTTCAAAAACAAACCCGCCTCCCGCGGACGAAATAATCTCGGCAAATCCGCAGACATTCGGTTGGACTACAGGTGTCCCAGCTGCCATCGCTTCAACTAAGTAAAGGCCGAAGGCCTCACTGAAACGCGCCGGTACCGACAACACATCCAGCGACCCGAAGAAAGCCACTTTCTCCTCACGACTTACATTCGGATGAAAACTTACCAACTCTTCCAATCCAGCGATTCGTAAACGCTCCTTCTGCGCAGTTACAAAGGCGATATCGCCAGGTCCACAACCGCCTCCCACTTTTAATCTCAGCCCTGGGACTCGACCCTGTCGACTTAAAATAATGAAAGCAGAGACGATCGTATCCAAGCCTTTTTCTGGACACATCCGGGCAAAGAAACCGAGCACTGGCGGGGTTCCCACCGCCCGAGGCGTTGGTAGATTAGAGTAGCCATCCAGGAGGATTCCGCTGGCTGCCACGCGAACTAATCCCGAAGACAATCCCAAGCGCGCTGACATTCGCTCAGCAAAGTAGCGAGTAGGCGCAATCCAGCCGTCCACCTCGCCGACTCGTTCCGTCATTAGGCCCCAAGCCTCAGACCGATAGGGCTCTGGCAATGAGTCGAGGAAAGACTCCTCACTTTGCAGAAAACAAATGACCCGAGTTCCCAAGGCTGAGCGGATTTTTCGAGCCATCCCAATCAGCAACGCATTGGAGAGAAAGATCACATCAGGCCGAGGCAATCGTGCCATCCATGCCACCATTTCTTCCAGTTCCCGATGCTGATTGCCCCCTTCACCGCGGAGCATCGAGACGGTCAGTTCGCCCACATCTTCGGGGCGAGTCTTGGCTGTTTTGCCTGCGGCCCATTTCAATAATAGTGGGGCATCAAACCAACGACGAAACCACGCAGGGGCCTGCCGATGAAGTGCGATCTTCTGTGAGAGGAAAACATTGATGCCTCCAAAAAAAGTCGGAGTCTCCCCTAAGACCGACGCTTCATCGAGGGTCATCGGTAGGTACATTGGGACCATCAGGGCCTCGTGCCCCTGACGGCGAAGTTCGGACACGAGGGCGTTATCACGGAAACAATTGCCGCAATACATCCCTCCGGCCCCGGGTGTGATCTGGATCAAGTTCACCGGGCAAAAATGAATGAGTTCTCAGCCAGCGACAAGCGATGACTCAGAAAGTCGAGGCGCCCCGTAGGGCAAATCTTCTGGCACCGTTGTGTACTCGGAAAACGCCGCGAACAAACGAGAGAAATCTTTATTAACGTCACCCGACAAGCAATCGGTGAGGTCATCGGCGATTTCTGGCCGCCCTTCCGTCACGGTCTTAAAACTAATGTTCGTATCATAAAATGCGTAAACTAACTTGCGCATATTCTCAATACTCTGCCGCATCATTTCCGAATAACTAATAAAATGGTTCGCGGAAACATCCCCAATTTCGAGTGCCTTATGAATTGAATCGGCCGCCGCAACCCCACTCTTCAAAGCAATCATCAAGCCACTCGAAAACACCGGATCCAAAAATCCAAAGGCATCCCCGACCAGCACCAATCCGTGGTCCGCGCAGTACTCCGATCGAAAGGTATACTCGCCAGTCAACCAATACTCATCACACACCCGACCCGTGGAGAGGTGATCTTCGATCCATTTATTCTCTGGAATCTCCCGTTGAAAAATAGACTCAGGATCTTTGAGACCATCGCGGGTCAGATATTTACCATCGGCCACTACCCCCACACTCACTCGGTTGTTGTGCTGAGGAATATACCAGAACCAGCCTTTATTGGGAATGAAGGCGACCGTTGTTCCTCCCTCGTCGATCCCTAGGTCACGCTTGGCTCCCTCATAGTAAGTCCAAATTGCGACTTTATTCAACTTGGGATCGCCTCGCCGCCAGGCGTTACGAGTCGCCGCAATTGCCTCCCGACCCGTGGCGTCAACCGTCATTGCCGCACGCACTTCATATTCAACCCCGTCGCTTCCTCGCGCCCGCACCCCAACATACTTGCCCCCCTCTTGGAGGAGTTCAACTACCTCCGTTTTTTCGCGCACTTCGACACCTTTTTCCCGAGCGTTCTCTACCAACATTTGATCAAACTCGCTCCGAAGCACCTGCCATGTTTGGGCCACTGTTTCTTTGTCGTACCGGGTATGGAAATAAAACGGTTGAGACGCGCGCCCCGACGGAGAAACAAACTGAACCGAATACTTCCGAGAAAATGCCGATTGCTTCAGTTTTTCAATCATCCCTATTCGTTCAAGCGCTGGGTAGGTGAAGGGAATCAGGGACTCCCCAATGTGATATCTAGGAAAGGTCTCCCGCTCCAACACTAACACCTTCCGCCCGTGCTGGGCCAAAGCTGTCGCTGTCGCGCACCCCGCCGGTCCTGCTCCCACAACCACCACATCAACCTCAAAGCTAGAATTCATACGTAGACGTACTTGTTAGGAGAAATAGGTACACTGGACTGAGTTCGATGCAAGTTCGAGTTTTGCAAAGGGGCCCCACCGATTTAGGAGATCCAAAGTAGAAGAAAAACCAAGCGAACCCGTTCACTCTTGAAGTGCATTCAGTCGGACTAATCGCGAAAAAGGTCCTTCTTGGGCATTTAATACGTCCCAAGTCCCCTGCTCAACCACACAGCCTTGGTCAAGCACCACAATCCAGTCCGCATTCCGGACGGTCGAAAGCCGATGGGCGATAATCAGTGTCGTCCGCCCTTGCATCGCCAAATCCAAAGCAGTCTGAACCTCGCGCTCGGTTCCAGTATCGAGAGCGGAGGTCGCTTCATCCAAGATGAGCACCTGAGGATTCCGCACGACAGCACGAGCGATGGCGAGGCGCTGGCGTTGCCCGCCGGACAAGGAAGCCCCACGTTCACCGATCACTGTCTCCACCCCTTTTGGTAAAGCCGCAATCACTCCCACCAAATCAGCCACTCGGAGGGCCTGATTCAAGCGATCTTCAGGCACCTCGCCCAATCCAAAGCAAATATTAGCTCGAAAAGTATCGTGAAACAGAAAGGGATCCTGATCCACCACGCCTAGGCACTGATGCCATGACTCGGTCGAAAATTCCCAATAATCGATCCCATCCAAAAGGACCCTGCCTGAGTCGGGTTCTCTCAATCGCATCAGGATCGAGGCAACCGTCGATTTTCCCGAACCGGAAACGCCAACCAAGGCCACCTTAGCTCCGGCGGGAACCTTAAAAGACACGGCCGATAAAGCCGGTTTATCTGGGGTGTAGCGGAAGCTGACTGCATCAAACCAAAGCTCACTCCGAACACCCTCGAACCGACGAGAACCAAAAGCGCGCTTCGGAAACACCGGCAATTTCAGCCACGGCTCCATTTGTTCCATCATCGCCATGGCAAGAGTCAGTAGCCCATAAGAGCTGGCTATCAGACTACAACTGGGCAAAACCCGCATTGCAGCGACCAGAGTTACCATAAAAGCAGACACCTCCACTTTACCGGTACGGATCAGCAAATGAAACGAGACCACGATCAAAATCAGAAGTGCCACCATCGCTATGAATTCCATCATCGAAGGAATCACCCCAATCAACCTTCGAGCCCGAAGATCAGCTCTATTCGCCACTTTTGCCGCCTGTTCAAACCGCTCCAGCACTGATTGCTGTGCCCCCGAATAACGAATCACCCGCATCCCTCCGGTCATCTCCGCCAAAAAAGAAGCAAGTTCAGTCGAACTCCAACCCAGATGATGAGCCATTCTGAGCATTTGTCTCTGAACCAAAGCCACGACTCCGCCCATGGCTCCAACCACAACAGCCAAAAGCAGGGAGACCTGCCACGAATTCCAGACGACGACCAACAAATAACCCATGAGTAAACATCCTCTAAAAACAATGTGCAAAAGATTCTCAGCAGCGGTTGTTATCGATCTTAAATGTTGGCTAAACAGGGTCGATAGCTCCCCTGCTTTTGTTCGATCAAAGACAGATTGAGGCGCACCTAAAAGGGCTAGAAAAAGACTCTCCCGACAATTATGAGTGACCCGCACAGTCAGCTTCGAAACCAGAAAAATAACCCAGAAGTTTGTCGCGACTCGCAGAAAAAAAACAAAAAAGAGACCGCCACAATACAGCGCAACTAAATCGCCACTGCTTAGTTCGGCAAACCAATGTTTGAAGGGCTGAAGAACCTTATTGGTCGCCAAGGCTTTCTCCGAATTCTGCATCAAGGCCACTAGAGGCTCTAAAAGGACAATACTTAGGCATTCAAGGCCGCCGGCAAGGAGCATGGCAATCACACTGAATCCGGTCAGTAACCGACCCGGCCGGGTGTAGGGAATAAACCTCCGCAGCAGCAACGGTTGCTGCATAAATTTTTGAAAGCGCGTCATTACTCGTCTTAGAACCATTTGATGCCATACAAATTCGCCTGTCGAGCTTGCTCCTGCCACTCACCGCCCAACCAGCGGTAAACCTATTGTCCCCTCGAATTTTTAACTCCTTTAAATCTGAACGCTCGACCGTCTTGGTTCAAGGCGAGTGACGTCCAAAACCTTTCCGATGGGTGTAGTCTTAAGTTGCATCGATTCCAGAGCACCGAACGAGACGATTTTCGGCCTCGGTCTTGGGGATATTTTCTGCATTCGAATGGCCGGAAATATCTCCCACGATAAAATCTTCAGGCCTCAGAAAAATGGGGGTAAAGCCTCGGAATCAGGTGCGCATTCAAATCCCTGAATTTTGAGCGATTTTTTGCGAAGGCAGACTTATCGTGGGGAATCCCAGACGATGAAAGGAGCGACTTGTTTTCAGGGCTGGTCGCTGAGGCGCCCCACCTCTGGTCGCACCGACTGAGCCGGTGATTTCGATTCAGGCCGCCGCTTCGGATCGCCATTCGGCGTCGAAACCCGCCCGCTCGGCACCCCCTGCCGCCCTCCGATCACTTAATTCTCGGCGCCGATCAGCGCAATTCCCTGCTCACCGTCTACCACGATGAGGAACACCAGCAACTTCGGGTCTACTAAGGCTTCAAAATCATCGAGATCGTCCCCGACGATACCCAGGCGGGGAGCTACAAGTTGCTGCAGGGGCGCATCGACAACAGTGGCCTCAAACTCCCCTCGTTGTAATGGTTGGGCGACGCCGTGGGCACGGACCTCTACTTCGATCCCCACGTCAAGCACGACACCGGCGAGCAGAATGTGTTAAAGGGCTGGTGTTCGAAGATCCGTTTTGCCGATAAAATCCGGCAAAGTGATTTTATCCACACGGCCCAGGGCGCGCCGATTTATTTCGAAACCACGGACAATTTTGCCGACCTGCGGAAACGTTTCTTTGGCGTGGGGCAGCGGGCTCGCGCCACCTTGGACTGGCCGGCGGAGCGGGGCTCACGATGATCGGGGATCGGGGCATCGACGGCGATGAGGTTTTCGAACGTGTGCTGGCAGACCCGTATTTACAGCTTATTACCACGGAAAAGGGCTTCGTCGCCTCACCCACTCTCCCGGAGTCTTGGAAGTGAGTTCAACCGAGGTCCTGATCCACCTCTTTCCCGCTGGCAACTACGGCGGCGAATTTAAACGCAGTGTGAGTTAGACCCTCGAGACCATCAATTAGCGGCAACTGGAGCACCCGAAGCTCCCGGGCCGACGACTCCGCTTTCGCCTCGCGCACCGTTCGGAACTCGACCTCAAAGTCCGGATTGGAACCTGCGCAATCCGCAGCAAAATTACCCGGAATTAAGGGATTTGAAGTCTCACCTGATTTTGGGGATTTACCCCGAATTTTCTGAGGTCTGAGGCTAGGCCGCCCTCCGCTTGTCGCTGAGCTTGGGGTCTTTAGGCGTCGCTCCGCGCCTCTTGCCTTCGGAACCGCGCTGCGGTAAATTTTTGTCATGACCGACAAGCAAGCAGTAATCGACGCCCTCAACAGGCTCCCCGAAGTCGCCTCGCTTGAAGAGATTACCGAGGAACTGCAAATCATGGCCTCCATCCGACGCGGACGCGCCGACATCGTCGCTGGCCGCTCCAAGAGCCATGAGGAGGTCGAGCAACTCGCTGATTCGTGGGCGACCGCATGGACTTCAAGGTAATCTGGTCCGACACGGCGATTGCAGACCTCCATGACACCTGCTCCTACATCGCCCGCCACGACCCGCAAGCCGCCGGACGGCTGCGCCGAGGTATTCTAGACCATGTCAGCATCCTCTCGTCGTTTCCGTCTATCGGCCCAACGTATCCACGAGGTTCACGAGGCTCCTTGCGTGAGATTGTTTTCCGTTCTTACCGCATCTTCTACGACGTGTCTGAGTCGCCCCGGAGCGTCGAGATTCTTCACGTCTGGCACAGGGCCCGTGTGGAACCGACGTTCTGAGCCGTCTTGTTACAATAGCCGCAACGCCCCTGAATAACAGCATTCGTGTTTCTCTGGGTAAGCGGCTATGCGGGAATGAGTATCATGTTTAGAGCTTGCGCTTGGTTTAGCCGTCTTGAACTCCGCCTCAAAAAGCAAACTTCTGCTATATAAGAGGGCAAGGATATTTTTACTATTTCCTGATTCTGGGCTGATTTTTTCATTTTATTGAGTTTTTTAGAGCTGATTTTTCTTTGAATTTGGCAGTAGGTTGCACTCACCAAATAATTCGATATTGTACCGAATTGGCTCTTCTCTGCACTTTTATAGAAGCTCTTCTCTGCTGTCTTTTTCTAGGGGTG
>CAMDGV010000016.1 GCA_945898055.1 Akkermansia muciniphila
TGGTCATTGATAGCCGCGAAATGGTGCCAATTGCCGTCATTAATGTCGGTCCCCGTCGGGGTATCTCCGCCGGAACCACCCGTGAAGGTGAGCCCACCCTCGCCACCACGCCGATGCAAGCGCCAATTATTCCCTTCACCTTTGGCAACCAAGGCCTGCCAACTTTTATCGAACGTTCCAACTTTAAACCAACCCGCAAGACTCATGCTCTTGCCTTCGAAAGCGAGATCATCGGGTTCACCGCCCGTGATCTCGACCATTTGGTCCACACCATTTAAAAGCATCGATTTGCCAAATCCCGCTTTTCCGTTGATAAACGGAATCGGATCAGCGCCGTTGGCGGTACCATCAAATTTGGTGGCAGCACCCGCGGTATCTTTGAGGTTTCCATCAAAATTATAATAAGCTACCAGACCAATAGAGAGAGACGGCTTACTGGCTCCAGGGGAGGCTTTTGAATCTAGTTCGGACTGTTTTAACATACCTTTGCTGACTTTTAGACGATCTAAATTGCCAGTATAATGCAGGCCTCCGCCTGGTTCCGACCCGACGACAAAATAAGGCTGGGTGCGCGTAAATATAACTCCTGAGGTGTATTCTCTCGTATCGCCTAGTTCACCGTCGACATAGTAGCGTAGCTCTTTTCCATTCTCGTGAATGACTGCGATATGATGCCATTTTTCATCGTCAGGAATGGCGGCAGACGAATTAGCATCCTTCACTCCGAGAGTGGTTACAAAGACGGTACGATCGGTGTTTACTGAGAACGAAATTGCTCCACCTGGACCATTGCTATAGAAAAAAACCATCCGACCTCCAGGATTCCCAGAGAATTGCACCCACGCCTGTAAAGTGAAGGAGGAGTCGGAGGGGTCCAGTTGCATCAAGGTGGTTGGATCATCCACAGTAATGTATTGTGCTGGTTCAAATTTGATAGCTCGATCGCCAGCCGTGGCTGAGGGCGATTCCGAAATCATCGAGGGTGGATTGGCGCTCGGGGTACCAACGAGTTTGGCGATGCCGTCCTTAACATTGGCAACATCTGTTTCGTTGAACTGATAATCTAAGATCGGGGTTGCTGCTGAGACGACGGGCGTCCCGCTCATCATCCAGAGTGGCACTGCAACGAGTGCAGCTTGCAACAGCTGTCGCCAACTAGATTTGGCATTTCTGGTCATTTTCATACTATTTTTGTACTTATTTGCTTATTTTTGGTTTGATTTTGTTGGAGCGTCTTATGTTTGAATCAGCCTAACAAGTTAGCCAATTGGGTGCACTGAAGCTAGTAAGGGCTGATCCGGTAAAGTGGGTTTAAATCGGAGATTAAGTCAAACCTTTAAGCAGTCTCAGCGCGAAGGGAGAAAATAAATTTCAGAGCCATCCCATCGCGTAGAAAGGTAAGCGGACGACCAACCCCATGGTTCCCAATTCGTCCTATTTGGGTGTAGCCTGCGCGGATGAACTCAATGGTACCGTCTCGGAAGCGTCGTGGTCTTGCTGAAATCCAACTACGGATCGCTGAATTTAAAAGCTCGGGACTCTCGAAGGCTGAGTTTGCTGCGAGATTGGGTGTTCATCCTCTTTCGATGGAGCGCTGGCTACGGATCACTCAGCAAACACAGCCAACACAACCGCCGCAGCCAGCCCAGTCTATCGCCTTCCAAAACAGTCCGGCCTTCGTTCCCGTGATCTGCACGCCGTCCGCCTCGGCGAGTTCTGCCGACTGGCCCGAAAGTGTTGCCCCATCCGGTTGGGCCCTTCGACTACCCCCAGGTTTGGATCCCTCAACCGTGCGGTCCATTCTTGATGTTCTTCCAGCCAAACGCCCTGGGATTGAGGGAATCCTTTGGAATGGGAACTTGCATGAGAGTCCTCTCGAAGCGCATTGTTTGAACAATCCCGTGAGGTTCATTGATCGTAACGCCACTGTCGCTGAGGCTGGTTTTTCCCGTTGGATGGTACCACCCGCAGCGATCGCCGTGCATATGTGCATTGGTCAGATCTATGGGTTTAGTGTTTTTAGTAAGCCCTTGACGCAGGCCGTGAAGGGTCAGGCATGGACCATTCCTCAAGTGGGTTGGATTTACTCAATTGCCTTGGTTTTGCTCGGCCTTTCGGCGGCGATCGCAGGGAAATGGGTGGAACGGAGCGGCCCTCGGAAAACAATGTTAGCAAGTGCAGCTTGTTTTTGTGGTGGTTTGGTAATTTCTGCTCTAGGCGTGCGGTGGCATCAATTGAGTCTTTTATACCTTGGATACGGGGTCTTGGGCGGGGTGGGGTTGGGCTTGGGGTACATTGCTCCGGTATCGACGCTGATGAAGTGGTTTCCTGATCGACCGGGTATGGCAACCGGGATGGCCATTATGGGATTTGGTGGAGGTGCCTTGATTGGAGCTCCGTTGGGGGTTCTTTTAATGGAGTCTTTTAAATCCACGACCACCAATGGGGTTGCTGAAGCCTTTTTGTGTATGGCCGGGGTGTATGGGGTGTGTATGGCCGTGGGCGCTTGGATTGTTCGTGTGCCGCCGGAGGATTGGAAACCGGTGGGATGGACGCCTTCAGTGAAGACATCAGCAATGATCACTACCTCGCAAGTGTCTGTAGATATCGCATGGAAGACACCTCAGTTTTGGCTTTTATGGATTGTTCTGTGCATGAACGTCAGTGCTGGAATCGGGATTCTCGGACAAGCCTCCTTGATGTGTCAGGAGATGTTCGGAGTGAGTGCTCTTATTGGCGGCGGCTTCGCCGGGTTGCTTTCTCTCTTTAACATGGGAGGGCGTTTTCTCTGGTCTTCAGTTTCTGATTTTACCGGGCGCAAGCAGGTTTACTGCATTTATTTCTTGCTGGGTGCTCTGCTGTATTGCCTAGTCCCGTTGAGCCAAAGGACAGGAAACCGGATGTTATTTTTGGCACTGACAGCAGTCATTATTTCGATGTACGGAGGTGGGTTTGCCACGATTCCTGCTTATTTAAGGGATTTATTTGGAACCTATCAGGTGGGCGCAATTCATGGGCGTTTGATCACCTCTTGGTCCATGGCTGCCTTGGTGGGGCCGCCTTTGGTGAACTACCTTTCTGAGTCGCGCAAGAAGGCGGGTGTACCGGCGGCCGAAGCCTACAATTCGACCTTGTATCTGATGGCGGGCCTGCTCCTTTTAGGGTTAATCGCTAATCTGTGTGTTCGGCCTGTGCAGGCCCGGCATCATTTACCGCCGAGGAGACTCGGTTGATTCAGTTGCCCCAGTGAAATGATGAAAAGACTGAAACTCGCTTTTGCTTGGCTTTTGGTTGCTATTCCCCTGACTTGGGGTGCCTTGCAATCGGTGAAGAAGTCTATGCCCTTATTCACGGAACGGACCGCGGTGAGAGGGCAATAAGGCTTTTTCACCTGAGGCCTTTTCACCGAAGGACCTTTTCAGACCTCGGAGTGATGAAGCGTTAACTCAGCTCTTTGCCCGACGGACCTTTTGGCTTTGGCGAGTGATCGCCGCAAACTCCTGCGGTTTTACGCTTTGCTAAGGGGCCAAACTCCTCCGCGACTCAACCGGTTTTGAGCGCGCGGAGGAGCCATCGATTAGCGAACGCCCATGAGGTGCTCGAGAACCAACTGATCGAGATCTTGATAATTGCGAGCAGCGATTAGAGCGGTCGCTTCCTTTTCAGGATAGGTTTTTGCCTTGGCGAGTAAGTGCTCAAAGGTGCGACGTGAGTTCGAGAGATGCTGGAGCCAATTTTCTTCAGTGGTGGTGCGAAAGGGGTGAACGTCGAAGCAAATAAATTCACCTTTTTTGCCATAACCATTTCGTTCGAGGGCCCGGACCTGATTAAAAGCGACGCGCAGATTGGCTGATCCAAAGGGTTTATCTTGATCGAACTTGAGTCCGTTTTGATCATTGAGATGCAGCGACCAAAGTTTGTCGAAGGCCATGGCAAAATCGATTTCGTCGGCGGGATCAAGGCCGGCTAAAATGGCATGGGCCGATTCAATCAGGCAACCGACCCGTTTGGGATCGAGGGTCAGTTGAGCGATCGCGAGGGCGTGGCCAATAGTGGGAATGTAAGCTTGATCCATCGGTTCGTTGGGCTTGGGTTCAATGGATAAGCGAATCTTTCGGTCGTGCTTCAGCATGGCATCCATAGCTTCGACGAGCAGTTCCACCGATCGAGCCCCCGACTTGGACTCTCGGAGGTAAGTGCCCTCACGCGCCAACCAGAGAACAATCAAATCAGTCCCTAGTTCGTTGGCGATATCGATGGTTCGCTTCGAACGGTCGATGGCGTAACGGCGGTGTTTGGGATCATTACTGGTGTAGCCGCCATCAATTGTTTGTGGCGCAAACCAGAGTCGAGGCGCCACCATCTCGGCGACAAGGCCTTCGCCATCGAGACGCTTGCGGAGTTCGCGAGTCTCTTTGAGAATTTGAGTCGACGACTTGGAATCAATCTCGGGCACTGCATCGTCGTCGTGGAACATCATCGCCTCGAAGCCCAAGATTTTGAGTTGCGAAAGTTTCCAGTCAAAGGACTCGTCCCGGCGGGTGGGTGGACCGTAGGGATCTTGTCCGACGCTGAAGTTCCAAGGACCGACACAAAAGCGATATTGTTGTTTCTTAGCCATGGTTAGGAGGCGTGATTCTACGCAAGATAAGGCTTCGAGCAATCTGGAATCTAGGGAGTTCATTTGGTTTAAGTCTGTTCAGTGAATTCGGTTTATCGAAAACCCTGCGCCGTTTAGTCTGGGGCCATGAACGGCGAGCGACTTCATTTAGGCATTGAGTGCGGTGGGACGCATACGGTGGCTCTGGTGGCCAAGCAGGGGGCGAAGGAAGCTTTGGCTCGCTTTGAGGCGGGCCCCGCGAATCTACGTTTGATCTCTGATCCGGAGCTGGAAGCTCTCTTTCGCTCGATTGCACAAGCACTTCCGCAACCTTCGTCCCTCGGGGTCGGTATGGCAGGGGTCCGGACTGATGAAGACCGAACACGGATAACAGGGATTGTCGACCGTGTTTGGACGGGAGTTCCTTGTACGGTAGATCATGATTTAGTAACCGCTCTCGAGGCAGCAGCCATGGACGGTCGAACTGAAGTTTCTTCGAGGATCGTGGTTCTCAGTGGAACTGGGTCTTGTTGTTTTGGCCGTAATAGTAAGGGAATTACTGCCAAATTAGGCGGATGGGGGCATTTGCTTGGCGATTGCGGTAGTGGGTACGCTATTGCCCATTCAGCACTTCGCATGTTGATCGATCGATTTGAACGAACTGGATCGGTCGGAATTTTTGGACCGCGTGTCCTTCAGGCACTGTTGATCAATGATCTCGAACCCTTGGTGGGGTGGATTCAGTCCGCTTCAAAACGTGATGTGGCCGCCCTAACCCCCTTGGTCTTTGGGGCTGCTGCCGACGGGGATACAGGAGCACGCGAGGTGATTGAAACTGCGCTCGGAGAGCTTCTGACATTAGCCTTATCGACGGCGGATCGTCTTGAGAAAAAAAAGGGAATCGGACCGGTCGAGTTTGTGCTCGCAGGGAGCGTTTTTGTGCGTCAACCGGGATGGCTCCCTTTCATTCGACGACATTTGAAAGCCGGGTGTTCTCGGGCGTCGGTTCGGGTGTTGAAACGAGAATCAGTTTGGGGCGCCGTCGCCTTAGCAGCCAAGCGGGTCGGCACTGTTGTTCAAGCCGTTGTGCCGCCTAGCCTGTCTGTGCCTCTTCCGTCGTCCGTGGATGTATCCCCCACAGAACGTCGTAATCCAAAATCGATGAACTTGGATCGCATGCCCTTGCGCAAGTCGATTCAGTTAATGTTAGAAGAGGAGTCTACGGTGCCGTCGGCGATAGGCGCTCAGGTGGCGGGATTAGAACGATTGATTCGTGCGGCGGTTCGGACCCTCTCGACGGGGGGGCGTCTTTTTTATGTGGGAGCGGGCACCAGTGGGCGATTGGGGGTGTTAGACGCCAGCGAGTGTCCGCCGACCTTTCGCACGCCACCGCATTGGGTGCAAGGAGTGATGGCCGGTGGTGAGAAGGCCCTCCACACCTCCGTGGAGGGAGCGGAAGACGACGCAACTGCGGGAGGTGCGGCGATGCTGTCTCGTGCTGTTGATAGTCGAGATTTGCTCGTAGGTATTGCTGCATCAGGCCGAACACCCTTTGTTTGGGGGGCGCTGCAGATGGCCCGTCAACGAGGCGCCACAACCGCCTTAATTTGTTTCAATCCGCATCTGCGATTCCCGCGTGGTTCGAAGCCGGATGTTGTCTTAGCGGTGGATGTGGGTCCTGAAATCTTGACCGGATCCACTCGGTTAAAAGCCGGGACCGCGACCAAGTTAATTCTGAATACTTTGACCACCCTGACGATGGTCCGCTTGGGGAAAACTGCCAGCAACCTGATGCTCGATTTGAACCCATCGAATGTGAAGCTACGAGACCGCGCCGTGCGGATTGTTTGCGACCTAACCGGAGTCGATGTGCCCACTGCATTGACCACTTTGCAGTCGAGTGGATGGAGAGTAAAAGAGGCGGTGGAGTGTCTCGGGAGAAACTGCTGAAGAAGGGCCTAATGGCGTGGGAGAAGAGCAGCATAAATGAGAATAGAAAGTTCTCATCTTGCCAGTGCATCCCCTTTGATGGGCACTTTCCCATCAGAGCCCTTGACTTGGTTTATCTGAGCAACCCGTTCTTTCGATTGGCCGTGCGCAGTTTTCTGATTTTGGGATAGGACCTGGCCCGGGGGCTTGCGGAAGTGACGCCTCAAACTCTCCAGTACGATCGGGACCTGAGGCCTCTTTGGTCGGATGCCAACTTTTCATATTTTGCTTGCTTGGTTAGAAGCGGATGGAATGTCCCCAAGCCAAGAAATTGTCGGAGAAGTTTTATTGGGCCGGATCGCTCTCGATTTGACTCGATGACGCACAGAAATGTCGTCAGGGGGTCAGAGGTTGATCGATGGCGGTGAAGGGGGAGTGGTACTGAATCGATGGTCGCAAGTTAATTTTTGAGGTGGACTTGTGCGAACGTCCGCCGATTTCGTCGACTCAGGGTCTTCGCCGGTGCATCCAGAATTGCTCGATTGGTTGGCCTGTGAACGGGTGGATAGCGGTTGCGATCTGCGTCATCTACACTCTTGGGGCGAGCAGGTATTTTTGGATGAGCAACCACGGGCAGAGATCGGCTAGGCTGTAAGCCCTTTTTCAGAATGATGACTGTTTATAGACGACTCTTAGAGCCTCGATTTATTTGAGAGAATTGAGATCGGAAGGAGGTTTGCTACCGGCGGGTCGTTGGAAGAGTTGACCGAAAGGAGTACTGCCTTCGAGGAAGCCGCCATGGCTTAAAAAGAACGTGTTCTTTTCGATGCCCATCCAGCGATCGAGACGATCCGATTTGCCTGTGGCATCGTGACTAAAACTAGCTTCGGTAATTTCCTGCCAATCGCCGCTATCGGTGCGGATCCATTGGTTGCTGTACAGAGCCTTGCGTGGAAGGTGTCCAGAATTGCCCCCAAAGTTCTCACTGAAACTATGTGGACGCCGGAGCCATCCCCCTTCATTGGGGGCTTTCCAAGAGGAGATCAGCATCCACCGACGGCTGTCGGGATGAAAATAGTGACCTGAGTAAATAGTAAAGGTGGTATTAGTCGGCTGAGCGGTAACCAGAAAACGTTGAGTCTCGCCTGTTTTCCATGGGTACTTAAGATGACTGTGTCCACCGGTTCCTTCGTTGCCGAAATCGCCGCTAAAGACACCGTCACCTTTTCCAAGAAGTTTGACCCGATTATCAGTGGAGACTTTAGTGCGATCAACAGCCTCGGCGCCACTGTCCCAGACTGAGAAAATGATACGACGTTCGGTGGGGCTATTAATTTGCATCCCGAAGTAGCCGCGATGCCAACCGCAAGCCATATAGAAGGTGTTAACCGGTTCCTCGACTGCGGTGGTTTCGCAGTAGAAAGCGGCAAGAGCGGCCTTGGTGGGAGGCTTGTAGCTCAAGTGAACTGAAGCGGCATTGCGGCGTTCTTTGAGATTAAAATGAGCTCTTTCGGTGGCGGTGCCTTCGAGGATAAGGAAATCGAGATCACCCGCTACTTGGCCAGAGGGATTTAAGGATTCCAGTTTGAATTGTTGATATCCGGCCGAGGCGATAGGGAAGTGCCCGAAGTCGAGGGTGATTTTTTCTGAAGCACTTTGGCTCGAAGCAGTCAGTTCCTTGGCGTGATCGGCGACGGTCAGGCGGAGTCGAGACTGGGATTTTGTGGGTAGGCTGAGGACGAGTTTAATAGAGAGATCACCTGGCGTTTCGATCCTGCCGTACCAATTTATTGATTGAGTGGGATCAGTCCATCCGGTGACGCCTCGGCGTTCTGAAATACGGGGCGAATCGGCATTGGGCAAAGAGTAGGCGGTGAAAGCGGGTAAATGAAGAGAAGCGGCAAGGGTGGGAAAAAGACAAGCGAGGAAAAAAGTGGCAGCAACAAGGCGTGCCTTCGGGCGGCGCATGGCAAGAGTGTGCTTGGAAGTGAAGGAATAGGAAGCACGGAGGAAGATCCTATTTATGAGAGCTTGCGGCCCAGCATTCGGCGAAGGTGCTGCGTTCTTTGATTGGGGTATCACTGCTGAGGGTTAGCCTTGGGCGATCTGAAATTTCCAGACGCCCCTTTTTATAGCTCAAAATCTTTAAATTTTCTCAATTCTTGTACCTCGTGCACTGATGACTGGAGATTGTTCTAATCGAATTCAAAACCCCCATTCCTCTGATCCTAAAAGTGCCACCGGTTAAATCGCTGCTCCTTGCCGTTGGCCGAAGAGCCAAATAAAATAAGGCCCAACCTTGAGTCGCAGATTTTTTCGTGTACTTGTGTCGGCTAGTCTCAGTCGACGCACTGAGTCTCGGTTCGGGTGGTTAAAAGCATTATTGTGACTCATCAGTCTCTTCCGATCCAGCGCCGCCGTCGCCGTCTCGCTCCGTTTCTAATCCTGGGTTTCACAGGATTATTGGCGGTTGTGATGCAGCTTTTACCGGAAGTCGACCGTAATATCCGAGCTTGGCTCACCCTCGGTGCCACCTTGTTAGGGGTAATTTTACTGTTGCTGTGGTTGCTCTTTTTCAGCGATTTGCGCTGGCAACAGAGGATCGCGCGGTTGGGGTTAATGGTCGGTCTGTTATTTTTGGTAAAAACGATCACTCGCACCGATGGGGCGGCCAGTGGTACTGGCATTCCACGGTTGGTTTGGCGCTGGTTACCCACCAAGGATGAGCAATTGGCTCAAACCACGATTGTACTGGATAATCGGGCTCCTGTAACAGCGGCCTCCGCTGCGGAAAAAGGCCTTCGGTTTGCCCAGTTTCTTGGGCCTAACCGCGACGGTCGGGTCGATGACCTTTCTCTTTTTGGTGATTGGGTGGTCTCACCGCCCAAAGAGCTTTGGCGACGGCCCGTTGGGTTGGGTTGGACGGGATTCGTGGTTGCGGACGGGTTGGCGATCACCCAAGAACAAGTAGGCGAGAATGAATTGGTGACCGCGTATGTTTTGCGAACCGGTCAACCGGTCTGGGCCCACACCAACCGGGTGCGTTTTCAGGAATTCCTCGGTGGCGATGGCCCGCGTTCGACGCCGACGATCGTTGGTGACCGGGTTTACGCCTTTGGTGGCACGGGTATTTTGGATTGTCTCAGCCTGAGCTCAGGTCAGTTGTTGTGGTCGGTAGATGTGCTCAAGACCCACTCTCTGAGGAACGATACCTGGGGTAAAAGCTCAGCACCACTGGTGGTCGATGGTCGGGTCATCGTTAGTGGAGGTACTTCCTCAGAAAAAGGTTGGTTGGCTTATGATGCCGAGACAGGGAGGTTGCTCTGGGCGGCCAACGGGGAAGCAGCGAGTTACGCCTCGGCCGTGCAGGTTGTCTTAGCTGGGGTAAAACAGATTCTGGTGACCGGTCCGCAAGCCGTAGCCGGGCTCGATCCGGCCTCTGGTAAAGCCGGATGGCGGTTTGTTTGGGGCAACCCGAAGAATCCAAAATGTTCTCAGCCGGTGATGCTGGGGAATGATCGCATTTTTGTCTCGGCTGGATACGGAGCCGGCTGCGCCGTCTTCGAGGTGGCGTTAGCAGAAGGACTTTTTACGACGAGGGAACTGTGGCGTGGTAAATCCATGAAGACCCAATTCAATAACGTTGCAGTGCGAGAAGGGCATCTTTACGGGCTCGATGATGGATTCATGGCGTGTGTGGATATCACCACCGGTAAACGCCTTTGGAAGGATGGACGGTATGGTTCAGGTCAGACCCTGCTCGTTGGCAATCGGGTGCTCGTACAATCAGAACCGGGTTGGGTTGCGTTGGTTGAGGCCAAGCCCAGCGGCTTTACTGAATTGGGTCGCATTAACGCATTGCAGAGTAAAACGTGGAATAACCCAGCCCTCGCCGGTCGGTATTTATTGGTTCGTAACGACCAAGAAGCGGTGTGTTACGAACTGCCTTCAAAATAAACACGGATCAAAATTTTCCGTCAATTTTCAAATAACATCTTGTCATCAATGGGGTGGAACGTATGGTTCTCTGTCTTTGCGGACATGAAACCTGATATTCATTCGAAAAATTATCGCTTGGTGATTTTCCGCGACTCGGCCTCTGGCCAGTCGTTTGTGTCCCGGTCGTGTGCAAACACGAATCTCACGGCAACGTGGGAAGACGGACAGGAATACCCCCTCTATTTGATGGGCATTAGTGCGTTCACCCATCCCTTCTACACGGGTCAACAAAAGTTTGTTGATACTGCTGGCCGTGTAGACAAATTCCAGCAACGTCTGGCCAAGACCCAAGCCGCTCAAGCAGCGATGGCTGAAGCGGGTAGTAAGAAGAAGAAGTAGCCAGAATTCTCGAAAACCGCCCGCCGGCCCCTTCGGGTGCCGACGGGCGGTTTTGTGTTTCCAATTCTTGAGACTATTTCTCCTTACCCGCATCACTTCTTACTTCGCATCTCGTTTTTCGGTCTTTGCCCTGTTTTCCTGTGGATTTTTACCACTTTATTGAAACATTTCGCCGTCGTTTTCACGAGGTGGAGGCCCAATTAGGCGCGCCAGATGCCTTTGCTCAACCCGCTCGGGGACAGGAATTGACTCGGGAACATTCTCGTTTGAGTCAATTGGTTACCGATGGTGATTTGTGGCTGAAAACAGTCCGTGATTTGGCGGAGAATCAGGCCTTGGTTGCGGGAGAACAACCCGGATCTGAACTGGCGTTGATGGCGGCTGAGGAGGTGCTGCAATTAACCGCGCGCCTGGCCGAAGTGACCTTGGCGGTGCAATTAGGTATTTTGCCGGCTGAACCGACGGATTCTCGCAATACAGTCTTGGAAATACGAGCGGGCGCTGGTGGTGCGGAGAGTGCCCTTTTTGCCGCCGACCTTTTCCGAATGTACCAACGCTATGCCGATAGTCAGGGATGGAAGGTCGAGGCGATGGATTCAAGTCCCTCGGACTTGGGTGGATTGAAGGAGGTGATTAGCTTGGTCACTGGAGATAATGTCTACAAGTGGCTCAAGCATGAATCAGGGGTGCACCGAGTTCAGCGGGTACCGGCCACTGAGGCCCAAGGCCGGATTCATACGAGTACAGTGACGGTTGCCGTCTTGCCTGAAGCACAGGAAGTCGACGTGGTTATTCGGCCAGAAGATTTGGAGATCAACGTCTGTCGCGCCGGAGGCCATGGAGGGCAGGGGGTCAATACCACCGATTCAGCGGTTCGCATTTTCCATAAGCCTTCGGGACTCGATGTCCGTTGTCAGGACCAACGTTCACAGCACAAGAACAAGGCGCAGGCGATGACCGTACTTCGTTCGCGGTTGTTGGAGCGAAAGATGGCTGAAGAACACGCCAAATACGCCCAGCAGCGTAAGGACCAATTGGGAACGGGTGAGCGATCCGAAAAGATTCGCACCTATAATTTCCCGCAGAATCGCGTTACTGATCATCGGTTGGAACTGACCTTGTATAATCTATCTGTCTTCCTGGAGGGCGCACTCGATCCAGTGCTAAAACCTTTAATGGAATGGGAATTAAAGAATCGTTTTGCTGCTTTGGAATCTCAATCTCGATCTCATGTTTGAACCTCTTGCTCTGATTTTCGATTGCGACGGGACCATTGCTCATACCATGCCTTTGCATTGGCGTGCTTGGAATGAAACCGTCCAACGGCATGGAATCTTTTTCTCTGAAGACCGATTTTATGCCCTCGGAGGTGTTCCTGCCCGGCACATTCTCAAAACGCTTTTTGCCGAACAAGACCGTTCCGATTTAGATCCACTGACGGTCGCTAAGGAGAAGGAAGGTGTTTATCTCCAACTCCTCCATGAGGTCACGCCAGTCCAGCCGGTTCTTGATCTGGCACGACGTTATCGTGGCATACTTCCGATGGCCATTGCCACCGGCGGATCTCGTCCAAGCATACCCACTGTTTTGAAGCATCTGGGGATCCTAGATTGGTTTGATGCGGTGGTTACCAGTGAGGATGTTATTCTGCAAAAGCCGAGTCCGGATATTTTTCTAGAGGCCGCGCGTCGGCTTGGCGTTGCCGCAGATCGATGTCGTGCGTTCGAGGATACCGATCTCGGAATGCAGGCGATTTATGCCGCAGGGATGGACGCAGTGGATGTCCGCTTGCTGCCTGATTATCCCGGACGCCGTTAGGGCTTGGCGCTACGGCGCGGAGGATGGGTCGGGGCGTTTACTTCAGGTTTACGGAAGGGAGTTAGCCACAGGCCTCGGAAATCTTGGAAGTAAGAGGTGTCAAATCCATCGAGGCCGAGTTGGAGAGTCTCAGGTTCCTTCCGGAGTTTATATGTACCAAATAGTCGATCCCAGAAACTGAAGAGCGATGCGAAATTGGAATCGGTTTCCTGTGGATCTTTGGAGTGATGAATCTTGTGCATCAATGGTGTTACCCAGAGCACTCGCAAGCCACGTTCAATTGGGCGGGGTAAAACGACGTTGGCGTGTTGCAATTGGACGATGAATTGTAATAAAGTCTCGTAAATAACGAGTTCAAAAAAGGTGATCCCGAGCAAGGGAATCAGCAGAATTCGGAGCAGGGATGAAAGAAGAATTTCGACCAGATGAAACCGGTTAGAGGTGGTGACATCCATCTGAGCATCGGAGTGATGCATGCGGTGAAAAAGCCAGAGATGAGGCAGTTGATGCCCAGCCCGATGCCAGAAATAAGTCCACAGATCAAGGAGAAGCAGGGCGAAGATAAGGCGGAGGGGGCCGGAGAGACCGGAGCGATGGAGGAGTCCGAACTGATGGCTGGCAGCTAGGTCGGCGATCCCTTTCCAAGTCGCTGCAAAAATCAAGGCGGTCATCAATCCATTGACGAGGCCGATGAGGATATTACGAAGGCCATGCCGCCGGCGGTCGTCGGAATTCTGGAATGCTCGATGGAAGGGAAGCGCACTTTCCCAAAGGAGTAAGAGCAGCATCCATCCTAGGCTAAAAGCTCCTCGCCATTTTTGAATAAAAAGTGGGTCAGGCCAATTCATTGAACGGCTCGCTTTGATGGTTTAAGAAGTCGTCCAAAGGTCGCATTGTAGGGGTGAACTTGATCGGTTGGTCCCTTGGCATTTTCGAGTGCTCGATCTTCGTTAGCCCATTGGAAGAGAGATCCTTCGAGGTTCATTACCTGGGTGCGCCCAGATTTAATCAGGCGTTGACCGAGTTGAGAGGAGCGCCAACCCACAGAGCAATAAAGGACGATCGGGCGCTGAGTGCTCTTAAGAAGGGGCTGAAGCGTTTCTAGACTTGTGTCTGGATCCACTCGAGTGGCACCCGAGATATGGGAAACTGAAAATTCAGCGGCAGTGCGAATATCGAGGAGGAGCGGTCTCAGTCGATTCGTATCAGCCATCCAAAGGGCAAAGTCCGCACAGGCCAGTTGGGGGACACTCGGGAATTTACTTCGTACAAGTGTCTTCCAATGATCCAAGGAAGCTTTGGGGTTTTCCTCAGCCGAGACTAGGCCGACCAGGGCACGTACAAGGAGGGCGAGGCTCATAAAGGACCGAATCCGAGCGAGTTGCACAGAGAGAGACCGGTTAAGCTGAGCGAAGTTCATTTAGAAACTTAGGGCTCCTCGGAAATAGCCTTTAGCGCCGCTTCAATTTGTTGAAGATCTAGGCCTGCGGGTTTCAGATCAATCAGGTGACGTAAATCTTCCGCTGCGCCGGTCCGATTGCCCATCCGGGCACGAAGCCGAGCGCGATCGATCCGGGCGGCTACTTCCGCGCGGGATTCATGAGCGAGTGCCACCAGAAGATCCGCATAAGGCAGAGATCCTTCGTCACCACCCGATTCTTGGCTGAACGCGCGAAGATTATTGATCATCCGGGTAATGATTTCCCGCTTCAATGCAGGCTGGATAAACTCACTGCGAACTGGGACCCCAGCGCTGGCTGAACCGAGTTCGCTGGCGTCTGAAAAGGTGATTTGAACCCCACCATTATAGGGGTCATACAGCCGTGGCTCGATTCCGGGTGGAGCATATTTGACGAGAAAATGCCCCGGCAAAGGAAAGCCGTCGAGGTGAGGAATTCCGGCGGCACGCCCCACTTCGAGGAAGACAATACTGAGGGTGATGGGGATGCCCTCTCGGTCATCGAGGACTTCATTCAGGTGACTATTTGCCGAACTGCGGTACTCCCCACGGCTGCCGTGAAAGCCGTGGTCTTCAAATAAGAAACGTCGGAGAACTTCCACGGCGCGGCTGGGATCAGTCAGGGTTTTCAGCTCAGTTTTGAGTTCGGTTCCAAGCCGAACTACGTGCCGTTCATAGGCCTCAATGTCGATGCCTGGTTGATCATGAAGTGCTAGAAGTAAAGCGGATCGAGTGAGGTTGATCTCCGCCTCAGGCCGGGAGAGTTCAGCGAGCAATAAGTCACGAGCTGCCTCCCGATGAAGGCGTCGAACCAGGGCTCGAAGCCGCGTCGCCTCAGCTTCTAAACGACGGGCCCGTTCAGCGATGAAGGCGTCGGCTGCTGGCAGGTTGGTGCGCAAAGCCTCGACCGGTTCGCGTCCGGCGCTGAAGGCGGCAACAACGTCGGGAGGGAGTTCTTCGTCGGGACCGTTGACTCCGAGCCGAAGACTGAAGTCGCGGAACTCAGCGGTGGTGCCACGGAATTTGGTCAGACCTACTTGGGAACCTCGCAAGGCCTGATCGGTTGTTTCAAAGATCTGTGCGCCGTTGACAAAGCAGCGGATTCGGTCGGAGTCGATCCGAACCCGTAACCGATTCCATTCGCCCGGTCGCCAACTAGGAGAGGGTAAAGTGGTGAGAATTCGCCAAGAATTAAGATCCGGACCTTCGAAGGCGGTAAAACGTAAATTGCCAGCGGTCGGATAAAATCCGTAGTGGCGTCCATCGGCGTCTCCCTGAAAAAAGAGTCCAGCTGCACCGGATTCGTCGCCTAATTTGACAGTGACGCGCAGGTCGAGAGATCCCGAGGAAAGTGAGGAGGGAGGAGATTGGAGATGAGCAAGGTAGGAACGCCCTCCAAAGCCGGATCCGGCGCCATCGACAATCAACCGATTGCCCTTCTGTCGCCAGTTGGCCCCGAGATGGACCTTCCATAGTGTCTCGTCTAAGGCCCCGAGGCGTAGCCAACCGTTGATGGGCATTGAATTAGGTTTCGACAGCAGTGACTTAAGCCGATTGATTGGGGTGGCAAATCCGAGGTTGCGAGTGAGAAGAGATTTCGCATTAAGAACTCCGAGGACCCGACCCGACCGATCAAGGACTGGCCCGCCGCTATTACCGGGTTCGATCGGGATAGCCAGTTGGAGCATGGGAATCCCTTGCATATCGTGCCGACCAGACAGCACCCCTTCGACCACGCTGTAGTCGAGTCCGAGCGGATTCCCGAGAGCGATTGTAGGCGTTCCCTGCGGGGCCGTGTCGCTATCTCCGAGAGGAAGTGGGGTCAAAGTGAGGCGATCGGTCCGTAGGATGGCAAGATCGGAAGCCCGATCCCACGCATGAATCCCGGTGACTGCAGCGGTGGTACCATCGTTAAAGCGCACTTCGAAGGGGCGCCCTTCACCGATGACATGGAGACTGGTTGCGATTAGTCCATTGGTGGTAATGACGAAGCCTGTTCCGACGCCATCGGAGCGACCCTCACGGCCACGAGCTTGAATTCGGACAACTGAATTGCGGGCGCGTGCTGCTAATTGTTCGGTGGAAAGAGAAGGCTCGGGTCGACGGGTTGCGGTTGGCTTTCGCGAGGCACGGTCGCGAGGAGCTTCCGTGGCCTGAGCGAGGCAAAGCACGGCAAAGAGGAAGGGGATCAAGCGGCGCACAGGAGGACTGTAACCTGTTTCAGTCCAGAGGCGAGCGGTAGGTGGGTTAACGTCCGAGGAAACGATGGAAGGCTCCGCCCAAAAGTTCGGTTGTATCTCGACGAATTTCGTCGTCTGACACCGGCCAGCCAGAGAGTTCTGCGGCCTCATAACGACGGGCGAGACACTCGGCGATTGTTTGCCGGGAATGATCCCATTTATAGAGTAATTGATCGAGAACCCGTGCGTCAGAATGTTGCGGAGTAAAGGCCGTCCCGAGTAGTTCGAGCCGTAGTGTGGTGATTTCGGTAATGAGCTGGGGTGTATTAGTAAACCACCAGCAACCGAAAGGATGCAAATTGCGGAACTTGCGCGCGAGAACGACCAGTTCGTGTTGGTTTTCGCGGGATAAGCAGGTCGCAAGAAATCGGTTGTCTGGATGTGCCGCACACAGATTTTGTAGCGCTTCCAAGTCGGCGCGGCCAACGCCGTCACCGGCCATGCGTAATAATGGATTGACCGCTCGTTTGACTCCCATCATTAGGGCAAAGGCTTGTCCATGCTCGCGGCAGTGCGGAAGCACCGCTTCGCTAATCAGACGTGAGATATCGGTCGCCGCCGGCCAAGCAAAGGACGGTGGCAAGGACACCATGCAATAGCGGCTGTCGAGACGCTGCGTCCAGTCGGCAAGGAAGCGTCGAACTTCAGAAATGGTTTGGCCGCCGAAGGCCGGATCGACGGCGTAACCGCGTTCCTTCAACCCGTGGCAGGTTGCAGGCCAAGCAACCAGTAGGGGATCAATCCGCAGGGCTGCGACAAAGCGTGGGTCCCGCGAGAAACCGGTATCCCAGTGCGGTCGTTCCTCCTCATCGAAGGGGGAATTGGTCATGCAGATGGACCCAACGTTCGTCAGATCAAGGACGTGTTCAATGAAAGCAGCGGGTTTCCATTCAGCAAACCAACGGCGTAAGGCGGGGAGATCGTTTCGGCGCGGATCAATTCCCAGTAGATTCAGGGAGGTAAGGATACCGCGACAGGCTTCGGAGACAGGCGAGTGACGGACGAAAAGTGCATCCCACACCTGCTGTGCCTGCTCTTCCTTCGAGGCGGCCCAGAATCGCTCGTAGGGGATGTCCATCTGACGGAAGGCTTCGCTAACCAAGTAATGATAGACGAGCTGTTCATCAATCCCCCACAGCAGCAGAGATCCAATGGATGGATCATAGAGATGGGTGTGGATGTCATGGACCGGCGTGGCGCGGACCAAGCGTTGGACACGTTGTTGGAGAGATTCGGGCATCGCTGTCGATGGGTTGGCTAGATTGAGACACAGAAACTGCCGAAGTCGAACGGAGTCGGAAAGTGAAATTAAACTCGGTCTTAAGAGATTAATTAGCGGTGATGCAACCATCCTTTAGATGGACAACGCGATCGGCGAGTTGAGCGAGATCGCTGTCGTGAGTAGCCACCACTAAGGTCATGCCTTGCTCAGATCGGATGTCCATTAATAAACGGATGATTTCACTGCTGGTCTTTGTATCGAGATTCCCAGTCGGTTCGTCCGCAAGGAGAAGGCTAGGTCGGTTAATTAAGGCACGGGCGATGGCCACTCGTTGTTGTTCGCCTCCGGAGAGTTCACCCGGTTGATGATCAAGGCGATCACCCAGCCCCACTCGTTCTAATAAAGCAGTGGCCGCTTCTCGACACTCTTTGAGCGGACGACGCCCCATCCGACCGGGTAAAATCACATTTTCCAAGGCGTCAAGTTCTGGCATTAAATGGAAGGCTTGAAAAATAAGGCCGACGTCTTCATTCCGGAAGCGAGTTAAGCGTGAGGTATCTAAGTTTCCCAAGGTGAGGCCCTTGGCTACAATGGTTCCGCTATCGGGTTGGTCGAGTCCGCCCATCAAGTGCAGCAAAGTGCTTTTCCCAGCCCCAGAAGAACCTCGGAGAACGAGGAATTCACCGGTTGGAACTTCGAGATCAACGTTACGCAGGACGTCGAGGGTACGCCGTCCTAAGTGATAGCTTTTGCAGACCCCAGAGGCTTGAAGGATCAGGTTGGATCGAGATGATTCATTCATGACGTAGGGCCTGGACCGGTTGAAGCCAAGCGGCGCGGAGTGCTGGAATCACCGCCGCAAGGAGGCAGATGACAAGAGATCCCCCGCAGATAATGAGGACATCAGAAGTGACAATCCGAGCGGGCAGTTCTTGGAATTGATAGAGTTGTGCAGGAAATAGATCGAGGTTGAAGGTTTGGTTCATGAAACGAAGAAATTCGTTGCGAAAACGAATCCCTGTCCAACCCAGTCCATATCCAGCCACCACTCCGATGACCCCGACGACAAGCCCTTGGCTCACGAAGATGCCCGCCACCTGAGTCGGTGTGGCACCCAGAGCCTTGAGCATTCCGATTTCCCGAGTTTTCTGAACAACGAAGGTGATCAGAGCACTCATAATCCCGAAGGCTGCCACGATAACGATGAAGAAGAGGAGATAGAACATCATGTTCTTTTCGACCACTAACGCCCCTAAGAGTGGAGCATTATCGGTCATCCACGAACTGACCTCATACTCCGGACCCAACTGCTCCCATAATTCTTTTGCAACTCGGCGGGTGGTTTTCATGTCGGGCGAATGCAACATAACCGTGAGCCCGCTGACATCCTCGCCGATGCCGTGAAGATCTTGGCTATCGGCAAGGCCAGTGAGAATAACCGAGGTGTTGAGCTCATAAAGGCCCGCATCGAATAACCCTGAAATCTCGAAGTTTTGAGCGGTGGAGGCTTCTTTTTTCCCGCTTTCCCAAGCTTCTCGCATGCGTTTAAGCGCCGGTAAAGAGTAGACGGCAAGGCGATCCCCAATTTTGACGCGGAGATTATTGGCAAGGGTGGTGCCAATCACCAGTTTGTTGGGTCCTAGATCAAAGTGACCTTCGACAATGTTTGTAGCGATATCGGAGACGCCGACTTCGAGAACGGGATCCACACCGCGAACGTGAGGTGCGAAAGGACGAGGGTTTCCCTCCTTAGGTTGGGTTTCCATCAGAACCTGAGTGCTCACATAGGGCGCCACGGCACGAATGTCGGAATTAGTGCCGAGCGAACTTGCTAATGTCTGCCAGTGTTCGAGAGGTCGCCCTGTCGCCTCGATTCGAATATGAGCGTTAAAGCCCACAATGCGTTCACGTAATTGCTCACCAAATCCAGTCATCACGGCGATGACAATCATCAGCACAGCGACGCCCAAGGTGACTCCAAGAATGCAGATCAGGGTAATAACTGAGACAAAGGTCCGCTTAGGCCGCAGATAGCGGAGGGCGAGGGCAATTTCAAACGGCAGTGGCGACATCGCAGGACAGACAGTCTGAAGAGAGGAGGGATCCTGACAAGTGCCATGTGACTCCTATCCGGACTTTAGGCAAATCGGGCCGCGCAAATTCAGTCCATTTCGGCGACTTCCCATTCGGCTCGGAATCACGTAAAGACTTTCCTTCCGATGTCATCACACCGTTCTGTCATCTTACCTGGGAGTACTTTGGGGGTTCTAGGTAGCGGCCAACTAGGCCGAATGTTCACCATTGCCGCCCGTCGATTGGGGTATCGTGTCCATATCTTTTCGCCCGACCTCGACACCCCAGCGGGCCAAGTCGCTGATCGAGAATTCTCGGCTGCTTATGAGGATTTAGATCAGGTTCGCGCCTTTGCTCAGAGTGTCGATGTCGTCACGTTCGAGTTTGAAAATGTGCCGAGCGAGACCAGTCGCGCTTGTGCCGAATGGGCCCCAGTCCGACCGGATGGTTCCGTCCTTCATACCACTCAGCAGCGATTGCGGGAAAAAACCTTCCTACAGTCTCGAGGCTTCCCAGTGACCTCGTTTCGCCGGATTCTATCCGAACACGATCTCTTCGCGGCGGCTCAAGAATTAAATCTGCCTGGCATTTTGAAAACCACCCACTTTGGGTACGACGGTAAGGGGCAGCGCCGTGTCCGATCCTTAGAGGAAATCCCCGAGGCCTTTGCGACCCTAAACGGTTCCGAGGGTATTTTTGAGGCCTATGTGGATTTTGAAAAAGAAATCAGTGTGATCGCGGCCCGGACCGCTGCCGGCGCGTTTCAGGCATTTCCCCTCTTCGAGAATGTTCATTCTAACCATATTCTTGATGTCACTTTTGCGCCGGCTTGTCTCAGTGAGACTCTCGCCACTGAGGCTGTCGAACTCGCTCGTGGTATTCTTGAAGCGTTAGAGGTCGTCGGATTGTTGACCGTAGAACTTTTTGTTACCCGTGACGGGCGTCTGCTGGTCAATGAACTGGCGCCGCGCACCCATAATTCGGGGCATTTGACACTGGACGCCTGCGAGACCTGTCAGTTTGAGCAACAAGTCCGAGCGGTGTGCGGATTGCCCCTCGGTTCCACTCGATTAGTTAGCCCGGCAGCTATGGTTAATCTGTTGGGTGATCTATGGGATAAAGGGGTTCCGAAGTGGGTTGCGGCCTTGGATGATCCACAGGTTAAATTGCATCTTTATGGCAAAGACGAGGCTCGAATCGGTCGCAAAATGGGCCATCTTAATGGTCGTGGCGATACAGTCGAACAGGCCGTACATCGAGTTCGATCGGCTCGCGAACGGTTAACACAAGATTGAGCTCAATTCCCTCTCAGGGGGCCGATCCTCTGACTGAACTGGACGAATCCATTCGAGGTTATAAATGGAGTTATTAAGGTCAAGTATTGGGAGCAAATTTCCGGCAAGATTTCTGCTTTTTAAATCTGTCGTTTGCACGGACAAACTTCTGGGAGTAAGTGTGAGGTCCGGCGTGCACGTCGGTTGGCAGTCGAATCTTTTCAGAGAAATTAAGTATGAGTGAAAACACTATTCTCCGTGTAGGTCAGGATGTTCCCCCCATCGAAATGGATACCTACGATCCATCCGTTGGCGAGTTCGGGAAATTCTCCATCGAAACCAATAAACAGAACAAACACTGGACTATTTTGGTTTTTTATCCGGCAGACTTTACCTTTGTTTGTCCCACTGAATTAGCGGATTTAGCTGACAAGCATGCCGCCTTAAGAGACTTAGGCTGTGCCGTCTATGGAGTCTCTACCGACACAAAATACGCTCACTTAGCTTGGCGAAATTCCGAGCGATTACTGGAGAAAGTAACGTACGCCCTAGCGGCAGACCCGACTGGAGCTGTCTCGAAATTATTTGGGGTTTATGATCCAGGAAGTGGATTGGCCTTACGCGGGACATTCATTATCAACCCGGAGGGCAAGTTAGTTTCCAGTGAAGTGAATTTCTACAACGTCGGCCGCGACGCGGACGAATTATTGCGAAAAGTAGAAGCAAACACCTATTTGCTGACCCATCCAGAACAAGCGTGCCCAGCGAAGTGGAAGCCAGGATCAAAAACTTTGACCCCCAGCAAAGAAATGGTTGGCAAGGTTTATGAGGCGTTAAACCAAGGTTCTTAACCTTAAAAGATTCAGGTGATCGCGCACGGTTTCAAGTTGAGTTTAACTTGAAGCTTGCCGCGAGGAGAGAGGTCCCCTAGAACAGACCCACCCCTTAGGGACAAGGGTTCAAGAACATTTTAGCCGGTGTAGCTCAGTGGTAGAGCAACGGTTTCGTAAACTGCTCCACAACACGAAACATTTCCTGAATTTTAGTCAAGTCCAAGGCGCACAGGAATCATCAATGTTCACCGAAGTGCCGTAAACACAGGTTTTTTCGCATTTGACGAATCATTTTCTTGGTGCTACGTTACAGGCTTTTGAACGCAGTGACTTGTTGGGCAACTGTTGGGCATTTGGGAATCCCCAAACACACAAAATGGGTTGGTTGCGTGTTAACTTTTTGATGGAAATTCTTGAAGGAAAAAAGAACAAAAACACGGGATTGGCATACTCCTAAAGAAAATTTAAATGAACTAGTGTTACGTTTAAAAATTCAATCTGCCCATTCAAAAAATATACATATTTAATATCTGTATATATGTATATTTAAATATGTTTCTTACGCTAGCTATACCTATCGCTTTAATATCGTTACTGGTAGCATACGCTAAAAATAGATATATAAATTTTATTTCTCCCTATCTATTTTTCTTTACTGGTCCTGTTCTAACTTATTTTGGATTTATTAATACTTTGACTGGGTTTAATGGAATTGATTCCAACAAAATTTATTTCGGAATTACTTTTTATACAGTTTTTATAGCATATCACCTTTCAAACAAAAGAAATGAAATTAAAAAAACTCCTGTAAATTTCATTATTTCAGTCTTAAATCCACTCTACTTATTCACTGGACCGATACCGAATAAAATTATAAACCAGTTTAGAATTATAACACCAAAGATAATTCTAAAAAGACTAATATTTATACATTCCGACTTACTTCTAGGAATACTTTTCGCATTCATTCTAGCACCAGTATTCAAACAATTTTTCTACCTCAAAGAAAGTATTACTATAATTGACATATTTCTTTTTGGAATTGTATTTGAGCTTTATGTTTATTTCAATTTTGCTGGATTTTCATTTATAGCTGCTGGTCTTATGCGGCTATTAGGTATAAAAGTGCTGCAAAATTTTAATCAACCATTTAGCGCTAAATCGATAGTTGAATACTGGCAAAGATGGCATATCTCATTAAGTTTTATTTTAAAGAAGTTGTTTTTTGAAAAAATCAAATCACAACTTGGATTATACATCACAGTATTTGTGGTTTTCCTTGCATCCGCAATCTGGCATGGTATTTCTTATAACTTCATAATTTGGGGCTTGTTTCACTCCTTGATGTGGTGTATGGCACATTATTTTCACAAACAAAAATTCAAGGTTTTAAATTACTTTGTTTTAGCATACGGAATCATAGTTGGACGTGTCATATTCTCTGAGATAGATAGTAATTTTTTGTGGACCAAAATGAAGATTATTTTAAATATTTACAACTGGAATCTTAATACTGAAATGGAAATCCCCAATATGGGAAGAATAGGTACTATAAATTTTATCATAGCAAGCATAATTATATCTCTTGAAGTAATATTACCTAGGTTTGGCTTTAAAAATTACAATTACTCCCATCTAAAATCTCATTTTATTTCCTGTCTTATTGCATTATATATATGCCTAGTATTATTCAATAGAAATGGAACACCAGTATATGGCGATAGATAAAACCAAATTCTTTTCAATTATTAAGATTATTGCATTTTTAATCTACTTCGCTTACTTTGCAATCTGTAATTCTAAATTCAATATTTACTTACCACTCCATCCAAAGGGAATAGACTCAAAAAAAGAAGATATAAGTACACTAAAAAAAAACCTTCCTCATAAAATATCTTACGCATTAATAGGTGGATCAAATGTCCAAAGAGGATTGTCTGGTGAGATAATCAGTTCTGATTCAAACATTTGTATAAATTATGGTATCGACGATGAAAATGGAGGAACTACTAAATATTTTAATTGGCTCGATAGTATGGTGACAGCTAATGTTGTAGTCTATAGTCCAATCATTATCTGGAACGACGGGAATAATTTTTTAGGGGAAATCCAGAATTCCAAAGAAAACTACTTTCCCAAAATTTCAATATTAAGCCAAATAGCTGCCTTCTTTTCCCTCCAAAAAAATCCTGATCCTTTAAATTTTAATAGTTTTGGAGATATGACTGACTACAGTTGTCATCAAAATATGGTCAACTTTAAAATCAATACACGAAGCTTTACTTTATCTAATGATTCTATTACAAAAGAAATTATTGAGAGGGTAAATAAACTAAAAGAAATTACGAAAACTAGTAAAGTTTTAGTAAGGGTAGCCCCTATTTACATATTTGATAGAAATAAAGAGAATTATATGCGTTTAATGAAAAAAAGAATTAAAATATTAAAAAATGCTGGGATAATTGTAATTGAAAATTCATTTACCTCATCAGATAGGACTTTATTTTGTGATGAAATCCATCCTAACCAAAAGGGTAGGACTTTTTTCTCAAAAGAACTAAAGAAGGCTTTGTTAAATTATAAAACTGCTCATTAAATAGCAAATTTCAAACCTTGACTCAATAAGTTTTCCGATCCCCTCTAATAATATTAATCACCGTCTGCAACACAATCTGTATATCAAAACAAATTCCAGCGGTGGATATAATATAGATCATGGTCAACACGCTTCTGCATATCTGCAATGTCTTTGGTTTCACCCCTACATCCATTCACTTGTGCCCATCCGGAAATGCCGGGTTTCACAATGTGGCGAAGCATGTAGTTTTCTACAGTCTCTAAAGAAGCCATGTTTAGCGGTACGGGATGGGGTCTGGGACCAATAACGGACATATTTCCAATCAACACATTCCAGAACTGTGGCAGTTCATCGAGACTGGTCTTGCGTAAATATTTTCCAAAACGGGTAACCCTTGGATCTTCTGGTGTGGCCTGGTTGTAATTTCCCTCTTCATCTATATCCTTGCTAGTAATCGTCATTGTTCTAAACTTATAACACACAATCTGATCATTAGCCACTCCCCATCTAATTTGTCTAAAGAATATGGGTCCCTTTGAGGTTAATTTATTCCCTATCGCAATCTCTCTTGAACCCCTCCTCAAAAAGCAAATTCCTATCAGTTTCAGTTCCCCGGGTCCGCAAAGCTTGTCCATTACAAGGTTCAGATCGACGCCCTGATTAAAAAGGGATTGAAACGGAGGGCCAAAGTTGGTGTCAGTGAGCCAGGCGATCGGTCGCTGAGAAAACCGGAACGGGTCAGTGGATGTCACCCGGTTTAAAGGTATCTCGCAGCAGAGATGCTGTGGTATAGAGAAAACAGATACAATTAACGTAAGTTCAGGAAAAGAATCGATACTATGGTCATTAATACAAATAGTGTGGCTCTGACCTCAGCCCGCAATCTCGGAGAGTCATCAGGTCCAGTAACCGATAGACTGATTCATCGGCACCCCGGCTTCAACTGAGTGAGGTCGGGGTGTTGTGTTTATAGGCTCAAAGTGACTCTTAAGCAGAAACAAAATGCTGAAAGAACTTGGTTGCGACAAGAACTGCTTGTGGTGACCAAGCACTTGGCATCGCTATTAGAAGCCAGTAATCTATCTGGAACTGATAAACGACTAAGAGCATTGGTTCACCACATAATCGTTCGTGACTCGGAAGATGTAGCTTTCTACCGCAACATCCACAGCCGAATTCTGAGTAGCTATCTTGGCAAAAACTACTCTGATGTTCTGAACTGGTTGCTTGAAAACGATTGCTTGGACATCAACCACATCTATTCGTCTGATACTGATGCTGGATTTAGCAAGAGCTATAGAATTCCTGATCTTACTGAAGACAATAGAAATTTGAGTTTGACCGCAATTGCTTTTGACCACCCACGAATTCAACGGTTCAATGACGATAGCAACACTACAGATGCAGTTTCTAAGTTCGTTCTGGAGAATCTTAAACAACTCACCGTTCGTAAGAGTCTGGTCCACATAGACAACATTGAACGCAGAGCTTTGGGTCTGGAATATTGCAAGTGGGTCTATCATAAGCGATTTAATGTAGGCTACGGTGACAGTTCCAAAAGACTTTTTCATACCGTCATCCGAATGGTCAAAGAGGCTCGGGTGAATTTGATTCTAGACCAATCAATCGATAGCATTTGTTATTTTGACATCACTGCCTGTTATCCCAACCTGTTGCCCTATTGGGCGACGGATACTCAAGAGGAGATTCGTTTGGTGGAGATACTGAAAGATGATTTTTATGGCGTTCTAGCTGCCTATTCCAAATCAAACTATAGCAGAGACGAACTGAAACGAATCGTCAGCAGGTTTCTGTGTCATCCAGACCATCCATCAAACAATATTATGGGTCAATGGCTACAAACCTACTATCCCAATCTCTTTGCTACTATTTGTTCTAAGAAATCAATGGCGTTGGAACTGCAGAATCTAGAAGCTGATATCATCGTTGAACGATTAGGAAACTGGGCGTTGTTGCAACGCAAGTGGTTTGTTCCTATGCACGATGGGTTCTTATGCCGAGTCAAGGATGGGGCGGAGATGAAGCATCAAACTGAATACATATTTGAAAAAGTTATTGGTCATAAACCCCTTTTGAAGCAGAGCATCTTAGCTATATAGTTACTTAGTGGGATCCGATAGTCAGATGCTGTTGCACTTATTTTCTACTTATACAGGGAACAGGATCACCCAGCATATGTACAGGTTCAAGTAACCTTTTTATTAAGACTCAGCTCAATTAGTTTTTATTGACTCTCATATAGATCTATTTTTATCAGTAGGCTCAACACCCCAGTTTGTAGTCAAATGCTAAAGAAGGGGTCAAAGAATTTGAATGTAGATGGTTCTGGATGGTGAGGTGGTTTTGGGGCAGTGACACTGTGTCACCGATGCTGTAACCTCATTGTTCTTAAGATTGGTTGAACCAATAATACTTGAGGTTTGGCGGGAGTGAACCGCTAGGGGAACAGAAGCGGTTGCTGTGCTTATAGTATATAGCAACAGGGGCACCCAGCATATGTACAGGTTCAAGTAACCTTTTTATAAAACATCTGAATAGAGATGTGCTAGTTTCAATTCATAAAAAGATGTTGTGATTAAAATAGAAATGATTATACCTGTTGATATCTAGCAGGATGGTGTGTTGACTCTGTTGTTCAATCAACATCAGATATAGAGGTCAAATAATTTGAATGTGATGGTTGCTAGAGTTGGTTGGTAACGAAAAAACAAAAGGTGGTTTGGATTATGTCCAAACCACCGTTGCAATTTCAATAGGTTTATTTTTTAAGCAGCCAACGAGGTCTTTGTTTCTGACGGAACAGGAAATCGCGACACATTAGAATTGGTCTGTCGCAAATACCATTCAACATATGGCGTGAGCTTCTTGAGGAAGAATTCAACTCCAGCAGGTTTGACGATGTTGTACTTGTCGGTTTTTACGACGGGTCGCCCCGAAAGTGTACCATCTGGGTTGAGTTTGAACTCAAAGATTTCGTGGCTGCTGTCATATTCGGTTTTCTTATCGTACTTGTAGGTCATAAATATGGAATCGCCATAACGAAGCAAATCATTGAGGGTTCGTTTTTGGGATTTAGGTTTACCCTTGGTGCTGTTGTCTTTGGATGCTTCATTGCTAGGTTGGTCATTGGTTCCTGAATTGTTGTTGTTGGATTCGGGCTTTGGATATGAATAATCTTCCTGCAGAATTCCAAGGCGAATATAGGCTTGGCGGATATTATTTACATCCGATGGAAGTTCAGAGCGACGGTTGGACAGTTTCATATATCGCAAGCAAGTTTTGTAGCTAAACTCATTCGCAAATTCGTGCTCAATGAACGGTTTGAACCCGATTCCACGGTCACCATAACTCATTCGAATCTTTACCAAATTTGCACCGCAAATGATGGCAGATTCCAGTTCTCGATTCTGCCAATGCTCCATTTCCTTGGTGTATCCAACAATCAATCGGGAATGAATCTTAGCCTCATTGACCCAGTCGTTGATGGTCAGTGACACAGTGTCACCGACGGTTACTTCTAGGCGGTTAGGGATATTGTCGTCTGTAGTCATAGTGCTTTTTTGTTCTCATTTTGCGCCCACCAAAGTTGAGGATTAGTGGTTTTTGTGGTTGAGAACAATTACCACCAGTTCATCGTTGAACCTTGGGTGTCTCAACATCTCAACCACAAGAACATCTTAGCAGAGATTCAGCCAATGTCTATATAAATAGACCGGTGAGTGATGGCATACGCTATATGTGGATATGCTGGTTTGATGGCATTTTCAGTTCCCTGTGTGCTGGGCGAATAGGGTTTGAAAGAGCCCGATGCGATTTTCTATGTTAAGAAGCTAAGTTTTCCAGTTTTGGTTTACGTTGCTCACTCTCCTTTTGCTTACGGAGCACTACCCGTAGCCTATCCAGTTGCTGGCGTAGATGGTCTATTTTGAGTTGGGTTTGATGAATAGTTTCTTGATTCTCCAGCACCATTCCCTGCGTTAATAGTTGATGGAGTCGTTGCGCCACGATGTCCAATAGCTGGAGAATCAATACATCATCGCCACTTGATAGAGGTGCGTTTGGCATCGGGATAGACGGTGTTGAAGTTTTGGGCGGTTTCGCATCGGGTTAGAGTCTTTTGGAGTTCCTGAATTAAATGCTCAACCAGAGCATCGGGTGATGGTGTTCGTACGAGTGCTGACATATTACATAAGTATCTGGCAAAAACCCTAATGATGTCTAAATGGAGCCGATTGACACTGATGAGTGATTTCAATGGCAGGTTGGGCTTGGTGGCTAAAAGAGAGCAGTTGGAACTGTTTACAGGAGCAAACGAACATTTGGTCCTGTAACTACCATTTGGTCCTGTAAAATACCTCTTGATTGCCATCAGGGTGCCTGTAGCCAGCAAGCCGTGAACACGAACTTCGTTTGCTACTATCGGGTTAGCACCACTCAACAAGGTCAGAGTGGTTTGGGTTTGGATGCCCAACGCCAAGCCGTCAGGGATTATGCACAAAAGGTCCAAGGAACGATTTTGGATGAGCAGGTGGAGGTTGAGAGTGGCAAACGGTCTGACCGCCCCGTATTAACCAACGCCATTCAACGATGCCGTGAGACAGGTGCCACCCTACTAGTCGCAAAATTAGACCGTCTCAGTCGCAACCTCCACTTCATCACCACCCTTCAGTTGTCCAAGGCGAATTTCTTGGCGGTGGACAATCCGCACGCCACACCCTTTCTCATCCACATCCTGGTTGCTGTTGCGGAATATGAACGAACGATGATTAGCGCCCGAACCAAGTCGGCACTGGAGGCAGCTAAACGGCGTGGAGTCAGACTTGGTAACCCCGTGATTCAGACTGCGGTGGTCAAGTCGACTGAATCCAGACGGGCATCTTGCCTTCAACAGTATTCACGGCTGTCGCCCACGATTCGTGATCTGCAGTCCCAAGGTATTATGCGACTCAAGGACCTAGCCTATCAGTTGAATGTCCGTGGAATTAAGACTTCACGAGGATGCCAGTTTACTCCGACTCAAGTTCATCGGATTTTGAACTTTGCTCAGTAAAATCGAAGAATTTGGTGGCGGTGTCTGAGTAAGGGTACAATGACCAAAACTGCTCAGCATCCGCCTTGGACACCATTCGCACATAATGCTTGGAAGCAGTAGCCTCGGAGTTACCGAGGTTGGCAGACAGTCGTGCTGCATCTCGGTTTTGACTCTGCCAGTAGGTGGCGAAAGTGTGGCGCATCACATTGTGGCTCCACGAGAACCCTAGTTCTTTCTTGAACCGTTCCACCAACCGGCGTGGCGGTGTTCCGATGAATGGTTCAGTTGGGGCCAGGTTCGCCAACCACGACTTGAGCACCGGCGTGATGGTGATGGAACGACCTCGTTTGGTTTTGGCGGACTTGCGAACCACCGATATGTGCATCTGGTCCAGATTGATGTCGGACCAGTGAAGACGGGCGATTTCAGCCACTCGGATACCGGCGAACAGTCCGATGGATACTAACCCAACCAGTGGCTTGAACTCAGGCAGATTGAGAACCGAAACCAACCGACGGCATTGTGCGAGGCTTAGAAATTCCGCTTCTGGAATCGGGGTCTTTACCTTGATGCGAACTGTGGGGTTGATGTCGGTGAGTCCTTGTTGAATGCACCAGTTGAGGAACTGACCGAGGTGACCCACAAAGTGCTTCCGCAGATGAGTGCTGGCTGGTTTGCCCTCGGTGGTTTGCAGGTCGTCTTTGGTCTGTCGGATGAGTTGGTAGCTGAGGTGTTGGAGTCGTTGGGTTGGGTAAATCTTTGCCAATCGTTGAGACCAGTATCGTAGCGTCCCCAAACTGCGTGGGCGCAAGACGCCATCGGTTCCAGCCTCTTTGTAGGCGACCCATCGTTTGAGTGTCTCGGTGACCAGTGGTGATGTCTCAGTGGATTGTTTGGACCGTAGCACCTCCAAGTAATGGGCGACCGCACGGCGATGGTTTTTCCGAACGGTTGCAGTTGCTTGGCAAACTCCGCCAATTCTCCGTTCTCCAGCAGGTTGGTGTAGCTACCTGCGCCCTCTACTCCCTTGTCATCCACTAGAGCCGCAACCTCCCGTGCCTTATCCAGAGCTTCTTTCTTGGTGAGGAATTCGGGCTGAGCTGGTCCAGTCCAACCCTTGCGTCTGCAATCCACTTGGTAGGCGAACCCCTTGCGTCGATTCACGATGCGCACCTTGGGGTAATCCTCTCGGATGGTGGTGGTCTTGAGTTTCTTGGGCTTCAACTTTGCCTTGGCAGATTTGGTCTTCACTGGCAGTGTTGGATCGTTGAGGGCGTGGGTGCAACGAAAGTTGTTGGTTTTTTGTTGGGCGTCAATGGTTCAAAAACGAGTCAAAACGCACAAACACCCTGTAAACATTGAACTTTAGCCGGTGTAGCTCAGTGGTAGAGCAACGGTTTCGTAAACCGTAGGTCGTCGGTTCAATCCCGACCACCGGCTCCAGTTGCCCAGCAACTGGCTACGTCGAAATGAGGGTTTCTGAGGGTTCAAAGCAAGGAGCAGTTCCTCCTCTAATCCTCCAGCAAAAGCCTGACAAATCGCTTTGCGTTCATTGTCGGCGGGGTCGTCGCAACGTTCCGCGTTCAATTTCCGACGGTCCGCTCCTACCGAAAGAAAGATCGAACCTACTTCGACTTCAATTGCCGCCGAAAAGGGTGGACAGGTCCCGCTCGGCTCTCTTTTCAAACCAAGGCGGACTTACTAAAAAAGGCTCAGGAGATCGGGGACCTGTTTGAACAGGACGGAATCGAGGGACTGAACCAAGTCTCGTTGTCTGTCACCAACCGCGAGTTGCAACGCTGGGAGAGCCAGCTGGGCGGCTACGGCAAGACCTTCGTGGACGCGGTCGCCCACTACCTTTATTTCCTTCAGAAGAGCCAGCCCTTGACCGCCTCGGTGAACCAGTTGACCGGGCGGTGGGCGGGATACGTTTCCGAGGACACCAAGAAGAACAACCGAGCCCGTACCGTCCAGGAGATGGGCACGTTCGCCGAACGCTTCGGCGGGGAGACTGCCGCCGGATCCTCGAAGGGGTCCAGCAGCCCGCCCACCGGCCGCTGATCACCTTTGTCGCGTTGGACCTCTTCGCCGGTCTGCGTCCCACCGAGACGGAGCGTCTGGATTGGAACAACATCCTCCGGGAGAATGAATCCATCAGCATCGAACCGAGACAGACCAAGGGAAGCGGGCCCGCAACGCGGAGATAGATTCGACCCTCGCCGCATGGCTGGCTCTGGTGAAAACGTCGCCACCGTTGATCTCGGCCAATTTTCTCCGCCGACTGCGGGCGTATCGAAGTGAGTTGAACCAGCGGTGGATACCGGACGGTCTGCGTCACACCGACGCGGCCTACTGGCTGGGCATCCTCAACGACCGTGCCCGCCTCGCTGAACTGCTGGGAAACTCGGTGGAGGTGATCGGCCGTCACTTAGTCAAACCCGTCTCTCAATCTGAGGCTCAGCAGTTCTGGCAATTAGTCCCGCGGTGATCGGTCACTTGGTATCCGCGGGCCAGTGGATGATCTTTTGGAGAAAGTGCGGACTACTTTATTGGGCATGAAGTTGAAACGCATTTCATCACCGGACCCGTTGGTCGAAGGCTCGTGAAGATTGACTTAGAAAAGCGGAAACTTTCGCGATCCATTTTAATTAGCCGCTCTTGAATCTGACGTTGAGCACCAAGAACTGAGGGGTGAACAGGGGGAGATTTTTAAAAGAAAACGGCACCTGAGGGGTGCCGTTAAAAAGTCTTAGGGTTAAGAAGTTAACTCTGAAGTAACCACCCCAAGGGGGGAAGGGACTCTTAGCGACCGACATTTGCTGAGAGCCACTCGGGGGGAACTGTAACTTTAGGGCTTCGCTGCTTTTTTGCCTTCGGTCTTTTTGGCGGGGGCCTTCTTGGGTTCCTTGACGACCAGTTTGGCCACGGAGGCTCGGTTCAGGGCCAACTGGAGACGGGAAGTTTTGCGTTGGGCCGTCTTCTTTTTGATGACGCCTCCCTTGGCAGCCTTGGCATAGACTGAAACAGCCTCAGACAAGGAGACTTTGGCTTCGTCTAGTTTTCCGGCTGTAGCGAGCACAATGAACTTCTTCTCGAAGGTCTTCACTCGGGAGGTGACGGACTTATTGCGGGCAGCCTTGCGGGCGTTGCTGCGGACGCGTTTCTCGGCAGACTTCGTATTCGGCATAGCTTATTTCTTAGAAAAGTAGAGTTAAATACGGTGGGTCAGCTCATCTTGTCAATGGGTTGTTTTATGATCGGCATCAGCATGGGCGCCAAGTGCCCACTGAATGTTTGAAAAATCGGGCGAAGATTTGACGTACTAGTCTATGTGGATCCGCTGTGCGGGTCGCAACAACATCACTAAAACAAAAAATTCAAAATCCACAAAGTCCCATTTAAAGGACGTCAAAAATATGAAGACATCAATAGCACGCCTTCTGGCTGGCACCGCCTCAGTCCTCCTCTTCCTGACTCTTCCGCTCGATGCAGCGGAGAAGACCCAGGTTGAGTCCAAGCCCAGTATTTCTTCGGAAAAGCGGGTGGTTACGCGATCGACCTATCCCTTTCGGGGAGAGGTGGAGTCGGTTGCAGGTTCGGTTATTCAGTTGGCCAAGAAGGATGGAATCCGAAAGGTCGAGTTCGCGCCGGAGACACTTTTTCAACGTGATGGCAAGTCAATCACTGTGTCAGATCTGAAGCCTGGAGATTATGTTCGAGGGTTGGCTCGCAAAAGTGAAGACGGAACTGAGGTGATTGTGAAGGCAACAGCGGGGCCGCGTCCGGAGAAGGGAACCGTTAAGAAGAGCAAGAAATCAGTCTAAAATTAAAAAAGGTATTCGAGCATCCGCTAGTCGTCTCAGGCACTAGCGGATGTATTTTAGGGGAGCGAGTTAGGTGTTAAGTATTCCCGGAATGACCCGTGCGCCGCCGGCGATGCCGGTGAGTCGTTCCAAGCGGCCGTTGACTTCGTAGAGGAGTTCTTCGTGGGAAAGGCCAAGAGCAGCAAAAATAGTAGCGTGAAGATCCTTAATTTGTAGGGGAGTATCTACAGCCAGAAGCCCCAACTCGTCGGTAGCACCGATTCGTGTCCCGGCTTTTACTCCTCCGCCAGCCATCCAAAGGGTGAATCCAGCCGCATTGTGTTGACGCCCCTGATCGCCTTGCATCATTGGAGTGCGCCCAAATTCACTGGCCCAAATCACCAATGTTTCTGCAAGAAGCCCTCGTTGTTCGAGATCGTTGATGAGAGCTGCAACGGGTTGATCCGTCCACCGGGCACGGGGTAAATGGTTTTCGGTCAGCTTGGCGTGAGCATCCCAACCGTCTTTGTCCGGCATGTCATAGACTTGGACAAAGCGGACGCCGCGTTCGACCAGGCGGCGCGCCATTAAACACTTCCGAGCGAAGGCACGTGTGCGAGCGTCGCCGTGCTCGAGTCCGTAACTTTTCCGAGTAAAAGCCGGTTCCTGATCCATTGCACCCACCTCCAAGGCAGCCGACTGCATTCGGTAGGACAATTCATAGTTGGCGATGCGAGCGTCGAGTTCGCTTACCTCAGGACGATCGTTTCTGTGGCGTAGGTTGAGTTCATGGATGAGGTCGAGAGATTCTCGTTGTCCTGCGGCCCAATCGCTAGGAGGGAGAAGATCCAGCACGGGGGTGCCTGAATCGCGTAAGCGGGTGGGTTGATAGGAAGCGGGAAGGAATCCGTTTGAGTAATTAGCTGCGCCACCGAGGGGGCCAGCTTCAAAGAGCATGACATAGCCTGGAAGATTAGAGTTAGCCGATCCCAGTCCATAGGTGATCCAGGAGCCAAGGCTCGCTTTGCCAGGGCGGACATCGCCGGTGTGCAGTTGGTAGCTGGCGGGCGCGTGGTTATTTGACTCGGCTTGCATCGAATGAACGAGAGCTAAACGGTCAGCATGAGCCGCGACGTGCGGCATCAGTTCACTCACCCAAAGCCCAGATTCACCGTGACGCGACCATCGGAAAGGGCTGGCCATGAGGGTATCTTTGCAACCATGAAAAACGTTAGCAAAGCGGGTAGATTCGACCGCCTTACGAATTGATTCCGGGACCGGTTTTCCGTCGAGTTTTTGGAGGACTGGTTTGTAGTCGAACGTATCAATTTGGGAGGGGCCACCCACCATAAACAGGAAGATCACCGAGCGGGCCTTGGGGCGCGAATCGGGAGGGCTCGCCGCATAGGGCTGTAAGGAGTTAGGCGGTCGGCGAAGCGATTTTGTGGCAGCCTGTGCCTGTTGATTGAGCGCGGACCAAGCAACGGCACCAAAGCCTGCGCCGAGCCGATTGAGAAAGCGGCGGCGAGTTCCAGAGTTCGGAAGGGCGAACACAAGAGAAGAATGTCCGTCTCATCGAGACAGGCGAGCCGCAATTTTAGAACTTTGCTCAAGGCTTTCGGCAAACTTATCCATGGGCTGGACTTAAGATGGGTCGGTCCAAAGCCTTCAATTCCAAAGAATTGAGGTCGAAGAAGCGTGGTTTTTTTTCATATGAACCAGCAGGAGAGAAGCCGTACTCGAGCCGAGACTTTAAACTTAGTTCCTTGGCTGTTTCGGTGATCGATAGAGTAGGGAGGTGGGGGCTTGCCGTTCCGTTTCACCCCAAGTTTAAAGATTGGATCAAACTTTGGGGGCGTCTCGCAGGGAATACTTTGACTCGGACCTTCTTAGGTAGGTTCTCTCCTAGATTCTTTGGTCGAAAAATCGAAGCAGACGGCTCGGCTAGATTTGATGGGGCTCAGGGGCAGAGGTTCCAAGGTTAGTAAATCGTTGGCCCGATAGATTCGAGACAGGCCGACTGAGCGGGTTTTCAATTTCAATTTGTTACCAACGGTGTCGGTCGGGCGAGAGGAGTTCGGACTCCCAACCCGTTTTTTCGCCGGTGAGGCAAGCGGCGACCATTTGACCCGTGACCGGCCCTAAAGTGAGGCCCATCATAGCGTGGGCACTGGCGATGGTCAGGTTCGCCTGAGATCGAGTACGGCCGATGTAGGGAAGTCCATCAGGCGAGCAAGGGCGAAGGCCGCGCCAAGGTTGAATGCCGGTGAAGTCGCTGGGTTCAAACTCGGGATAGTATCGAGGGATAGACTTGATAATACCCTGAACGCGGCGCGGATCGATTTCCTCAGTGAGGCCAGAAAGTTCCATTGTACCGCCGAAGCGAAGCGAGGAGCCCATAGGAGTAACCGCCACCCGAGCTTCGCTGAAAATAGCACAAATTCGCGGTAACTGGCGGGGAGCAGTCAGAGTTAGGCTGTAGCCTTTACCCGCTTGGATCGGGAGATGCAGGCCTAGATCTGCTGCGGTGGAGGGCGACCAAGAACCGCCGCAGAGGACAAATTCGTCGGCCGTGATTTCTCCCAGAGACGTGGCCGCCGAGTGGATTCGTCCGTCGGAGGTTTTCCAACCAGTGACTTCAGTTTTCCAAAGAAACCGACAACCAAGGCGGTCGAGTTCTTGTTTCAGACAGGCCATGAAACGGTTGGGATTGAGATGACAATCGAGAGGAAAATGGATAGCCCCGGCGATCTCCATCCGCACATTTGGATCCAAAACGGCGGTTTGTTTTGCGTCGAGAACAGTGGCAGGAATGCCTAATCGTCGGGCTTTTTCGGCAGCAACAGCTTCTTCGTCGAGAGTATGTTGACTTTTGCAAAGCATAAGAAGGCCCTGACGCACGAGACCGAAGTCGGTCTGTGGAAGGTTGGCTAAAGTTTCAAAAGCGGCGCGGCTGGCCAGACTGAGATCTCGCAGGAGTGGGGCGGCTTTTTCGACGCGGCGAGGGGTAGAAGCTTTCCAGAATCGATAGGCCCAAGCGATGAGATCCGCATCGAGTCGTGGGCGAATATAGAAGGGAGATTCGGGGTTCCACATCCATTTGAGGCCGAGAGCGACCATGCCTGGGGCGGCCAAAGGGACAAAGTGACTAGGAACAATCATTCCAGCGTTGCCAAAGGAGCAACCATCCCGTTCTTCCGAGTTACGATCAAGGACAGTGACCTTAAGACCGGCCTTGGCGCAGTAATAAGCAGAGCAGAGACCGATTATACCTCCGCCGACGATAACAACTTGGGTAGACATCCGATTAGGTTAAAGAATGGATCGTCGGTGGGATGCGGTCTTGGATAAAAAGCCCTCTCACCGTCGGTTTGGAACCTAGGAAAAAGGTTAGGGGAGAGCGATCGATTTTGGATTTAGAACCACGTGCCGAATCTTTTCCCGTTTCCAAGTGTAAGTGAGGTGAATCTGGCCATCAGAGGCTTGAATCACCGCAGGATAACTGAGTTCAGCAGCATTATAGGCGAGGTTAGGTTGGCCGGAGTCGAGGGTGGTTTCGATATGACCCGCGTGGGTCCATTTGGATCCATCCGGTGAGAGAGCAAGACTGAGGGTAGCTCGGTTGGTGGCGTTGGGGTTGTAGACCACCAAAGCTCGACCGTCTTGCAGGCGGATGGCATCGATTCCACTATTAGGATTAGGAAGACCGATGGCAGCGAGGGGTGACCATGTTTTACCACTATCGGAACTCCAAGACTCGGCGATGACCTTTTGCCGGGTTCGAACCAGAATTTGGATTTTGCCGTTTTGCCAATCGAGCAGAGAGGGTTGGATGGCACCCCAAGTGGAGGCATCGTTGAGAGGAGGCGTTCGAGTCCACTCGGTAAAGGGAGCACGACTTCGTTCCATATGCACTCGCCATCCGGCGTCTTCGGAACTAGATCCGCAGAGAAGAGAGCCATCGGGAAGGAGGATAGGTTTATTCCGAACAGGGCCCACGAGGCCATCGGGGAGGCGGCGCGAGGCTCCCCAAGTTTTACCGCCGTCGTTCGATTCTTGAACACGGCCCCACCACGTGTCTGGGCTGGGGCCAACTTTGTAAAAAAGAAGAAGAGAGCCTTTGGGTTGTTGAAAGAGGACTGGATTCCAACACGCATACTGCGGTGCCCCAGAGTCTTCGGTACCGCTGGCCACCCGGACAGGTTGAGACCAGACCGTCCCCTTCAGGTGTGAGAGCCAAATTTCGACATCTTTAGCCCGTTCAGCGGTGCCCCCGAACCAACTAGCCACTATACCCGAGGGAGTTTCGACGATTGTGGAGGCGTGGGAAGAACGAGTTGGCGGTTTGGACGCGACAAAGTTGACGGTCATGCCCTTGGTTTGAGCGGCCGATAGAGAGGCTGATAGAGAGGCCGTCAGTGCGGCCAAGAGAGCGGCGTAGGGATGCAAAAAACGAAGCATAAAAGTGGAGGGTGAAGGGGTGAAATGGGAAGAGGGGTCTAATGCAAGAACACTGCTGCGTTACGATAAGTTTTAGGTGAGAGTTTACGCGGACCTAAAGGCGTTTGAGTTTTAGAGATTCCAGATCGAATTCCACCTCGCCAGAGTCGGCGCGTAATTCGGCGACCAAACTGACTTCCTGCAGAGAGTTGTCTTGATTGTCTGGTTCGGGATCGTCTTGGGTTTTTTTGCCCGGTCCTACCTCGAATTCGATGCTAAGAGAGGTCCAGTCGTGAGTGCCTTGGAGGCCATTTCCGCGCTGGCTACCGCTAATTCTCAATCCTGCACCCGTGCCACGTCCGAAGTCATTGACCCCGGTGACATCTTTGGTCCGAGCGCGCCCTTCAAAGCGATAGCGACCGTTAGGAAGCGCCGTCTGAGACCTCCAAGACGCTGTTGATCCCTCGTTGAAGGTCTGAATTATTAGAGATTTCTTCCCTTTGGCTAAGGATCCAAAGTTGAGTTTGGCCGGCGTACCATCGCCCGATCGGCTCCAGTGGGTTAAACGAGCGTAACCGCTGGCATCAAATTTGACGGGAGCCGGCGGGGCGTAGGAGGATCCTTCGAAGGTAGCCATTCGAACGGCGATGCGGCTGCGGGTGTCGTTCATTGCTTGGCGAAGGTAAGGTTCGTCTGATTCGAGACGACGTTCAGCCTTCAGGGCCGTGAAGAGACGCGCCTGGGCCTTTTCAAAAACAGTGTCAACGAAGCCAGCATTGAAGACCGAGTTGGTGAGATTTTTCATTCGTGCGGACAATTGCGTCGCCATTTCGGGAATAGAGAAGAGTCGAGAGGCAATTTGACCGCTGAAGCGTGGGCTGAAGCTGTTTTGCGGTGAGCGCCAAAGTTGATCCATTCCATGAGGCATAAAAACGGATCGAGCGGAGGAAGGATCGGTATAGATCCGATAATTGTTACGGTTCCGCGCATAGCCATCCCAATCATCGAGAAGAATTTGCAGTGCGGTTAGAGTGATAAAACGATCGATATCAAGGCATTGACCGAGGGCAGTGAGGCGATCGCTGGAACTGTCTAGGTTGTTGGCTTTGCGCAGCGTGATAAGATCGGACCAGTCGGGTTCGCCTTCACCAGAATCCCGTTGCAAGTTGGAGTCGATATCTTGCACAAAGCCTCCATCATAGAGGTTGCCTTTGGATGAACTGAAATGAGATTTGAGAAAGGCTTTATCCCAGCCTCCTTTGAGAACATAAACGCCGAGTCGTCGACCATTCACCGAGACGATAGCATGAGTAGCCCGGGGCGTCGGAACCCCGCTTTGCAGGTACATTTCCGAGGCAAGGAGTTCGTCCATTCGCCCCGCATCCTGAACCGAATTATTGAGGTGCAATTTTCGGTGACCCCAGCAGGTCTGTCCTTCGTGTAATTTACCAAAGTTAAGAGTGAAAGCGGGGGTGTCATCGAAGGGACGAGAACTGCCAGCGGCACCCTTAATATGAAGAGCAACGTCGGTCCAAAAGTTAGTCCCGGCGCGAAGATGACAACTGACTTCAGGGCGTTGGCCCCCGGAACGGAAGCCAGAAGAACCGCGAAGCTTCTGAATAGCCGCACGGGTTAACTGAATATCCCAATGAAGTAGCGGGCCATCGAAAAGTTCTTCGCGTGTAATTTCCCCTTTAGCAGACCGTGGAAGCGCAAGCAAAAGAACCAAGGCAAAGGTCCAAGCCGAGCGGAATGGGGAGATCATCGGCTGGAAAGGATTGGGACACACGTCGCAATGGAAACGGTTGTTTTGAAATTGTTCAAGGGCGACAATGTAAAGAGGAGTAAAAGACGGAACTGGGCTGAGAGGGAAGAAAGTTCGAGCGCGGGTTGTCTCAAAAAAATTCCATCAGACTGATCTACACACTGAAGCTGACCTTTCGACGATCTACTCTGGCATTGACTCATTCGTGGGCGATGGCCACGGATGTCAGGGGCAGTTCCTTGGTCGGTAAGTTCAGTTGTCCAGTCGTCTTTGTTGAGGTGGAGGATGCAGCCGGGCGAGGCGGGGTCGGAGAAGCATCGCCGTCGAGTCAGGATGGAGAAAGTTGGGAGACGGTTTGTCGTTTTCTCCGGCAAATTGAAGTCAATCAACTTTCCTTTGAGGACCTCAGCAGCACGATGGGCGACTGAACCTCGCTGCCCGAAATCAGGACGAGGTTTGAAACTTCATTTGTGAATTTGGATGGCACGCTGGAGTGACTGCCGTAAGCTCTCGAAAGATGCTTGTTGTTTTGACCGGCTTTATTGCGGGCTTACTCCATGTTTTAAGTGGTCCGGATCATTTGGCTGCGGTGGCCCCCTTGGCGATGCGGGGGCATCAGCGTTCTTGGATTGCTGGGGTGCGTTGGGGACTCGGTCATTCGGTCGGTGTCCTTTTGATTGGTCTATTAGCCGTCGCTTTTCGGGAGGTTTTACCGCTAGCGAAGATTTCTGCGATCAGCGAACGGTTGGTAGGCGTAGTCTTAATTGCGATCGGGCTTTGGAGTGTCCGCGAGGCTTTGCGGGTCGAGGTTCATACCCACGAGCATAGTCATGACGGGGTCTCGCACGGTCACCTCCATTTTCATAGCCCCTCCCATTCCCATAAGAGTGAAGAAGGAGTTGGCTCCCATTTACACGGGCATGCGGCGTTGAGTATTGGGACTTTGCACGGACTGGCTGGCAGTTCGCATTTTCTTGGAGTCTTACCCTCTCTGACCTTTGCTCAACGGTGGGAGTCTGTGGCTTATTTAATCGCTTTTGGAGTCGGAACGGTGTTCGCGATGGCTGGTTTTTCGGCATTGCTCGGAGCGATGGCGGCTCGATGGAAGCGGGGGGATCGAGCTCTCTATCGGGGCTTGCTTTTTACCTGTGCCGCTGCTGCTTTTACCGTCGGCTGCTACTGGTTGATTTCAGGCGACGGTGCGGCTTGAAAAGAGATTTAAACCTATGTCAGGGGAAGGATTTCCAAACGCGTATCGCGGCCGCATCGCGCCATCGCCTACCGGGTTATTGCATCTCGGCCATGCTCAGACTTTTTGGACTGCTTGGGTGCGATCACAGGCTGCTTCGGGTGTTTTGATTCTTCGTAATGAAGATTTAGATCGTGATCGGGCATGTCTGAAATTTGCTGAAGCCCAGAGACGAGATCTAGCTTGGTTGGGAATTCGTTGGGATGAAGGACCGGATCTGGAAGGTCCTGTCGGGCCCTATTCGCAGAGCCAGCGACTTGGTTTATATCAATCAGTTTATCGGCAACTCCAATCCACGGGACACCTCTTTCCGTGCACCTGTTCGCGTCGAGACATTGCCTCAGCGATTGCCGCTCCGCATGCGCTCGACGAGGAACCGATTTATTCGGGGCGCTGCCGACAACGCAGTCCGACGGATGCAGTTGGTCTGGGGTCCAAGAGCCTGCAAACTGCCTGGCGATTTCGGGTTCCAGAAGGAGAGGAAGTTATTTTTGAGGATGCCTTAATGGGCCGGCAGAGTTGGGTCGCGGGCCGAGATTTTGGTGACTTTGTGGTGATGCGACACGACGGGGTGCCTGCTTATCAGTTGGCCTGTGTGGCCGACGATCACGCGATGGGAATTACCGAGGTGGTACGGGGTGCAGATTTGCTCGTGAGTACCGCACGCCAGATTTTATTGTATCGAGTTTTAGGGTGGAAGCCCCCTCAGTTTGCCCATTGTCCGTTGGTGACCGACGCGCAGGGGGTACGATTAGCCAAACGAAATGGCGCATTGAGTTTGGAGACATTCCGAGGGCAGGGATGGACGCCAGAGCGGTTAAGGGCGATTTGGTCTAAATCCACGGAAGGTTATGGTTTGTCGATAAAACCGTGATAAAGGCCTAAATAATAGGGAAGGAGGAAAACCGTGCCACTGCCGAGAGTTCCGCCATTGCCACCGTAATCGAGATCCCAAGGATCGGTATTCCAGTGTTCGAAATGACGGTTTTCCACCGGTAAAACGCGACCGTTAACACGGTGTCCGCGGCCGGAGGTTTTCGGTTCGTAGAGGTCCTTTGATTTTTGGGGCGGGAGAAGAACGAGATCAAGACGGTGTGAATTACGGTGAGACCAATCAACCCGATCGAGGGGAAAGCCGCGGAGGGTGTTGAGTGAATCTTCGTGCCAACCGTTCCATGGGGAAACTGGGAACGTTCCCCAGACATTTTGGATGGACTGATCGAGACCGTGTGCAGCAAAGGCGAAGTGAAAGAAGGGGTTAAGTTCCGGTGCTTCGAGGGCCCAGTAAGAGAAGAAGGAGTAAAGGACCCGATCGCGGATCGCGGGATCTCGATTGTATTTAAGCAGCGTGTAATAACACATCACGGCCATTTCGTCATCCGATTGATTGCCTGAACCGGGGCCGAAGTGGACCTTAGGAAACATTAAATTTTGGGCATAGCCATGGTGCTTGACGAGATCGCTGGCGGCTTTTGAATATTTTTCATTGCCAGTGATGTGAGCGGCCACCGAAAGATAGCTGAGAATACTGAGTGAATTCAGTCCTCGTTCGGGCCACCACCGGGCATCACCGTTGACAGAATCTGGCCCGTAAGCCCCCCAGCGGGTTGGTTTACCATCGATGTCGACCAGATTAAACTGGTGGTCAAGAAGGTGGTTCGCGAGATCAGCCACTACTTCGCGAACCCGAGCCTTCTCCTCGGGTGACTTGGCCACGAGATCAAAATAGGCGGCATAGAAGAAAAAATGGCCGTCGAGTTCGTCGCTACTCGTGTCCGACTTCCAATACCATTGACCGTCGGCACTTTTGGGCCATCGAGGTTGGTAGATTTTCCAAAGAGCATCGTGTTTGGACTCATTCTGATCCGATTGGAGACGCCCAATATTGGGGTCGGGCCAGTCAATAGGGCGCACTGTCCGCGCGACAAATCCGTGCGGTGGAGACGGTTTTCCGCCTTGGGTTACTTTCTGAAGGAATCGAAGCGCTTCGAAAGCTTGGATGGCACGATCCCGAGCGTGCTTGTCTTGGGTTGCGCCGTAGGCAAAACATTCGCCGGCCCCGTACATCGCGGTCCAGAGGCCGTCATTGTCGGAGTCGTTTGGATTGGCGGTGGATTTATCACCGGCCTTGCGGAGTGGCGCTTCGGCAGTAAAGCCGTAGGTAGTTCGTTTAATGTACTGCTCAATTTCCAATTCATAGAACTCCGCCTTGCGCGCCAAAGTCATTGGTACACGTCGAATGCGACTCAATCCACCCGCCGTCGAGAACCAAGTATCGCCCGCGGAATCACTGAGGATTTGACGTACGTCATCGTTAGGCAACCACCCGGGGCCTTGACGATAGTGGAAGTCAGATCCGTCCCAGTAAATAGCACCGAGATGGGTCGCGAACCAGACCGTACCGACTGGGCCTGCGGTGAGCCCGGTAAAATCATTCCAAGGGAGACCATCGTGTCCTTCGAAAAAACGCCAACCTGAGTCCGTGCGGCAACCGACGCCCGCGCGGGTAGCGATCCAGAGTTGGCCCTTGGTGTCGAAACCCGTTCCTAATACCGCACGGGAAGCCCATGAGCGGCCTCCTGAATCGATAGCTTCCACTGGATCCCATCGGCTTTGGTTCAACTGAAACAAGCCGTCTTCAGATGCGGCGATAATTTCACCTTTGGGACCTAGGGCGAACTGATGCACTGCTCGTTGGCTAGGCCACGTGGAAGGGCGCGTTTGACCATTATTGATTTGGTAAAGGCTATTGGACGAGATCAACCAAACGTCCCTTTCAGATCGAACAAGGTGCTGAATAGATTTCCAAGGAACCGAGGCCGTAACCGGTGAACCTGAGGGGCCGGGGAAGGTCATTTCGGTGGGTACCTTGGGATCGAAAGAAGGATCTGGGATCCATCGTTCTTGACGGAGAACTTGCCAATGACCTTGGGCAAAGGCCCGAACAAGGCCGTTAGCGTCTTGATCGAGAAATTGAACAGGACTTGGGCTGAAACCTGCGGTTCCGCTCCTAGGTTCAGCGATCTCCTGACGGAAGGTCTGCGGAGCAGATTTGAAGCGTGGAGTGGCGGCAGTGGTGCTCACGGCCAATAGTGCGATGAAGCACAACCTCGACAGCGTAGAGAAATCCGACATAAAAGTAAACAGAGGGTGGTTAGGAGGGAGGCAAGGAGCTAGGAAGGGAGCGAATCGCTTGGGATAATTCGGCAACAAATGAAGCAACACGTGGGACCAGATCGGGGGAGTGTCCGTGTTCAGCGATTCGACTGACGATCGCGCTACCTACTACGATGGCTTCGGCGTGAGCGGCCACCTCTCGAGCTTGATCGGCATTAGAAATACCGAAGCCCACCGCAATTGGAGTTTGAGAATGAGCGCGGATGAGTCGGGTCATTTCGGCGATCGTTGAGCTCACTTTGGACTGCATTCCGGTGACCCCTTCTCGGCTGATATAATAAATGAAGCCTTTGGCCCTTGGTGCGATAAAAGCAATCCGAGCTTCTGGGGTTGTGGGTGCGATCAGGTAAATGGGACAAAGACCGGCTGTGACCATCAGGGCTTCATAATCGACCGATTCCTCTGGAGGTAGGTCGAGCACAAGGAGTCCATCCACCCCGGCGGCAGCAGCCTCGCGAATGAAGCGATCGACCCCCACGCGATGGAGCAGGTTAAAGTAAATATACAGAACAATGGGGATCTCTGATTGAGTGCGAATACGCTGAATACTCTGAAGGACCTTGGGTGGGGTGGTGCCGCTTTCCAGTCCGCGTTGGGCGGCGAGTTGATTCACGATGCCATCGGCTAAGGGATCACTGAAGGGAACGCCGAGTTCTAGAATGTCGACCCCTGCTTGATCGAAAGCGGTGGCGAGCGCTTCGGTGGCGGAGAGGTTTGGATCACCGGCGCCGATATAGACGACGAGGCCTTTGCGGCCCGCAGCTCTGAGGTCTAAGAAACGTTGTTCGATGCGATTCACTGGACCGACGTTCCGATGCCTTGAATCGCGCTGCAAGATCAAGTTCAAGGCGTCCGTGGGTATTCAGTTAGGAGACGCCGAGGGATTGTCGGACTCTAATCGCCTTTTTTAACCAACCCGCGCTGGTTCACGAGGAGGCGCGACGAAGAGGTCTGTTCCCTATTTGGCGAGTGGGTCAGCCTTTGGTGAGTGTCTCGTCGAGGTTAAACAAGAGGTTGGCTAACATCATCCAAGTGGCAAGCGAGGGAGCGTCGAGTGATTTTGGACGAAGAGCGGAGCCTGATTTGATTAAAGCCGACGCCGCTTGGGGATCCCTGCGATAACCCTCCCTTTGTTGTTTTACAAAAGCTAAGAGACGTTTGAGTTCGGTGGCATCCGGAGGACGACCGAGGCAAGTACGAAAGGCAAACTGGATGCGTGAGGGATCGTCGGAATGGCATTCGGTGAGAATGCGCTGGGCAAAAACCCGAGCCGCCTCGAGGAGCGTGGGTTCATTCATTGCAGCGAGCGCTTGTAAAGGCGTGTTAGAACGGGGACGCCGTGACACGCAAACATCGCGACTTGGGGCATCGAAGGTCGCCAAGGTTGGATAGGTACAGACCCGACGCCAGAAAGTATAAAGGGCACGGCGATACAAATCAGGGCCTTCACTGACTGGCCATTCATCCATACCAATCTCGGGGCGAAGAAAGCCAATTTCCTTCCATAAATTAGGGACTTGAACCGGATACATGCTGGGACCGCCCCTTTGCCGATTGAGCAACCCACTTACTGAGAGGGCATGATCGCGAATCATTTCTGCATCCATACGAAAGCGGGGACCACGCGAAAGCAGGCGGTTATAAAAATCCTTCTCTAATCGGGTGGCGTCAGCAGCGGCGTTCTGTCGGTAGGTAGCTGAGAGGACAATTTGTTTTTGCATCGCTTTCACATCCCAACCCGTGCGGATGAACTCGGTGGCCAACCAGTCGAGCAGTTCTGGATGAGATGGTGCCTCACCCTGGAGCCCGAAGTCTTCACTCGTCTTGACGAGTCCGGTGCCGAAGCAACGTTCCCAGAAACGATTAACGGTCACCCGAGCCGTAAGAGGATGAGTTGGATCGACGATCCACCGGGCAAGCGCAAGACGGTTAAGAGGGTTAGTCGATGAGAGCGAGGGAAAGAGAGAGGGGACACCAGCAGTGACAGCTTTGCCACGGCTGAGGAAATCACCCCGCAAGTGGACATAAGTCTCGCGAGGTTGTGGATCGGTCCGTTCCTGCAGGATCATGGAGGAGAAGGTCCGCGCGGCGAGTTGGCTTTGTTTTTCTTCTAGGCGGATGAGTTCAGATTGGAGAGATCGAAGTGTCTCTGATGAAGCGTGATGAGTGGCGACGATTTCTGCGGACTGGGCTGGCGAGCGATGGACTGGCTTGACGTGGAGACTTTCAACAAGAGTCGAGGCCATCGGCCACCAGAGAGAGGAATCGGGTTCGGTGGTAATGGAAATTCGAAAGCGACCGATGCAATGGCTATTGCCGTGGTACTGATCGAAGCGAAAAGAGAGACGATTGCCCCTTTCAACCGCGACAGGCTTTTGAAGTTGGGCAATCAAAAAATGTCGTTCGCCGAATCTAGGTCCAATAGCCCAACCGGTCTTAGGGTTGTGATCCACGGCATGGGCCGCCTTGTAGTACAGTTGCTCCCAATCGGCAGTTGCCTGAGAAAAGAGAAGGGGAGTGAGACTCTCCTGACGAGTCTCAGCCCTGCTTTTGTCCCCGACTAGGGTAGGTGTTTTCACAAGACTCAGGCTAAATTCGTCGAGAATAAAATTGCCTGTTTGACCCCATCGCCCTGGTCCCTTCTTGGGAAGGCTAGGATCAGGTAGAACTTCTAGAAGGACCGCTGTGATACCGGTCAAGAGGGTGGAAGCCTCGACCGTCACTGTGTCGTAGATGGGATTAACGCCGAGACCGAGGAGGGAACCATCGGGTAAGTTGGTGAAGCTCGAACCGCCCGTCGACGTAGCGTTAGTGAGGGTCAGAGCCGTCCAGAGGGGGCCCTTGATTGCTCTTTTTCTCTCCCAAGCAACCTGAGTCGATTTGAGGCGAGCCTGCTCTGCAACGAGTTCGCGACGAACCTCGTTTAAGCGGTGCGCGGTATAGGCTTCGGAGACTGTGAGATCGGGTCGAGGAACCTCGACATTGGGACCGGTGCTGTAGTTGCCATTATCCGTAGAATTGTTGAAGAAGGCGTAGAATTGGTAGTAGTCGTCGTGACTGATGGGGTCGTATTTGTGCGAGTGACATTCAGCGCACGCGAGGGTGAGGCCGAGCCAAGTTGTGCCGAGAGTCGCCACCCGATCTTTGACCGCCTTTGTCCGATATTCCTCAGCATCGCCCCCGCCCTCGTCATTAACCTTGGTATTGCGATTAAAGCCGGTAGCAATTCTTTGGTCGAGAGTCGGGTTGGTGAGTAGATCGCCCGCTAACTGTTCGATCGTGAAGTCATTGAAGGGTTGGTTTTTATTGAAGGCATTGATGACCCATTCGCGATAAGGCCAAATGGAGCGGGCGAGATCCACTTGATAACCATTGGAATCAGCGTAGCGAGCGAGGTCGAGCCAACCGCGCGCCATATGTTCTCCGTAATGCGGGGAGGCGAGGAGACGGTCGACGAGGGTTTCGTAGGCGTTGGGGGTGGAGTCATGGAGGAAAGTGTCGATCTCGATTGGATTAGGCGGCAGACCGGTTAGGTCGAGAGCGACCCGGCGAATGAGAGTGGCTCGATCGGCCTCAGGTTGTGGTTGGAGACCCTCTCGATTGAGTCGCTCTAAAATGAAACGATCGATCTCATTGCGGACGATTGAACCTGCTGGAAAATGGGTTGGTGGGGTGGGATGAATTGGAGATTGGAAAGACCAGTGCTTGCGAGTGTCCTTCTCGGGCCAGACGGCTCCCGCTGTGATCCACTCTCTCAGTGCTGTTACTTCATCGGAAGTGAGTCGAGGTCCCTTCGGAGGCATGACTTCGTCGGGATCAGTGGAAACCACTCTTTTAAGGAGCTCACTGTCCAGAGGGCGACTCGGCACCAGAGGTAGTCCACCCGATTTGGCCGGTCTCAGTGCGGCCGCACGGCTATCGAGACGTAGATCGCTTTTTTGTTTATCGGGACCATGACACTCATAACAGCGCTTGATCAGGATAGGTTCAATATCGCGCATGAAATCAAGAGCGGCAAAGACGGTCTCGCTGAGGGCGAAGCCTGCTAAGAATCCAGTGCCGAGCAGTACGCGAATAAGGCGGGTGAAGATCGTCAGTCGAAAACTCATGAAAGGGTTCGGTTTGGGCAGGAGACTATCCGTTGGCGTCATCCTATGGCGAGAGCAGAAGCAAGCGCGTTGCGGAAGCGCAGGTCTGCATCAAGCTCTTTCAGAGCAATGCGGACTTGGCTAGGATTGGGTTTTAGCGCCTGAGATTTCATCGGGCGACTCGACGTGTAACGAGACGGATGGCCTTCCAGCGGTCGAACTGATTCTCTTCGGTCCAATCTCTGGAAGTCGTTACTTTTATCGTCTGGCATTCCCAACGATAAATCCTCCTACGCAAAAAAATCGCTCAAATCTCAGTGATTTGAACCCGCACCTGATTCGTGGGCTTTACCCCCATTTTCAGAGGTCCGACCTTTATCTTCCCCGCCTTCGATCGCGGAATATCCTGCTTTCGCCCACTGGAAAGCCATGGGGTGGGCGTGCGCTGACGTTTTATCGCCAGGCTGAGATTCTCGAATGGTTGCGAGAGTGATCGCTTGGTCACCGAGCTAAGCGTCGTCCAACCAGTTCTTCTTCTCTGAGCTTTGTGATCAAAGCTGCGATTGCTTTTAGGGCACGGCCTGCACGACCGGGAGCTCGTGGGGGGGCCGTCAGATCTGCGCCGATAGCTTGGGAGGCAGACTCGGCACTGCCGGGTCGTTTTTTTAGGCAATGTGCGGCAAGGAGTCGAAGATCAATCGGTTCGCGATCTGGGGTCCACCCTTCTTGGGCGAGAAGCATCCATCCGAAAGACCCCCATCCTATCAGTCGATCTTCAGGGCGATAAAAACGGCCCCAATTGGTAAGAAAGTCATCGATTCGGCATCCGTTCAGCAGTGATTCCTGCGGCACGTCGAGGTGATGTGCCGCACCGTTTGCGAGAATTCGACGGGGTGCGATAAAGGATTGAAGCGTTTCACCGGTGGCGAGGCGAATGGCAGCGAACTGGACAAGTTCAGGAGACCCAGGAATGGCACTCCCTCGACGATGGGCATTAGATTCCGCGACGATCGCGACCAATTGCGGCCATAAAGCGGCAAGATCGGGGACGGCGGTGGAGGCCCACCACGGATCGGCCGATTTCAGTCGTCGACGCGGCGGACCCGTCCGGGCCTTGGCGGATGCAATCTGCTGATCCACCATCGAATTAAAGGCGCGTAACAAGGGGGCAAAACGAGTTTCGTCACCTTCGAATAAGGCTAATACTTCGACAATTGCCTCGACGGTTGCGACGCAGTGTTCGGCCGGTTCGCGGCGGATTCGATAGTTGCCGGGCCGCCTTGGAAGGAAACCAATCCGTGGGAGCGTTCGGAGTGCGGAATTGAGTTCCATCATCTTGCGTGCTTGCGGCCAAGTTCCGTCGATGACGATCAAGGTCTCTGGGAGACGTTCCAACTTATTGGGAGAGACAGCACCCACACCCGGAAACAAAAGGGCTGTGCCGGGCTGGTTAACTAGGCCTTTGATGGTGGGATGTTCCGAAAAATCGATTCCTTCGTACAATTCACTGCCAGCGAGCCCGAGATGTGCCATTCGAGCCGTGCCAATAGCGACCTTTGCTTCTCGAGGATGTTGGAGGAACACGACCCGAGTGGTGATCTTAACGGCCCTCAGATCCGCGCACCAGCAGACAGAGGCAGGGCGGCGGCACCGTTCGCAGGTGGGTCTGATAGTGGGAGCAAACATGTTTTTAGGAGTGCAACGGCATCGATGAATTCAGGTGGCGAGTTGGGTCGATTATTCTGTGGGCGGAGCGATTTGCGGCTAGGTCTTCTGCACACGGATTAAACGCCACGCCACGGATTAAACGGCACGCTTTGTTAGTTTTTTAGTCGTAGCCAGTTTTCGTTTCCGCCCGCGATGCGCCCGTTCAGGCCCAGTCCTTTTTCAAGCCTTCTCTGAAGAGGGTAAAAAGGCTGACTGGGGGCGCATATGAACCGTCTGGGTTGGGAAAGCAAATTCGAGAGTCTCGGCGTCAAAACGTTCCTTTACTTCAAAATTAAGGGAGGCGATGGCCTGTGAAAACTCTTTAAAATCGGGGGTTGCAAGGAAGACAATCACTTCAAAATTAAGGCTCGAAGCATCAAATCGGTTGAATGTCACAAAACATTCGCTGCAGAGAGGGTGCGCGCTGAAAATAGACTGAAGGAGGAAAGAGGCTCTACGAAGGCGATCTGTGGGGGTGTCATAGGTGAGACCATAATTGAGCACCGAGCGGATGGAGGGGCGGGCGGTGATGTTAATGACGGTATTATTGCCCACAGCCTTATTCGGAACGGTAATTAGGAAACCATCGACGCTACGAACTTTGGTGGAACGAAGTCCCATTTGTTCCACGATACCATCGATGTCGGATCCGACCTTAATGCGGTCACCGACTTTGAATGGTTTATCGACAAAGACAGCGACGGTGCCAAACAGATTGGAGACTGTATCTTGAGCAGCAAGGCCGAGGGCAAGACCAAGGACCGAGACAGAGCCCAGCAGGGCAGTGATATTTACGCTGAGATTGCTGAGGAGCGTCAGGACGGCAACAATGATAAGGATGGCTTTGAGCAGTTTGCCGATGAGAATTAGAAACTGGTCATTGAAGGTATTTTCCGAGCCGCTTTTTTGTTGTTCGCTCCAGAAGCGGATGAGGAAATCGATAACGCGGAGTAGGACCGTCACACAAGCGAGGGCGAGAATGATCAGGGTAAGTTTCGAGAGGCTTGTCTCGAGCCAAGAGGGCCAATCAAAAATCTGTAATCCGAGATGAAAAAGAAGGATAAAGGTAACGAATTTGGTCGGGCCATTAGCGAGAGCCAGTAGGGTATCATCCCATCGATTTTCTGTTTTTGCGACCCAACGGGTCAGTTGGTTCTTGATAATCCAGTCGAGATATTTGGAGAGGTAAAAGGCGAGAAAAATATAAATGAACGAGGCAAAGTATTGCCATCGCGGAGTACCAAGGAAGGGAACTTGGAGGAAGGGGACTTGGTCCAAACCGAAAGAGAGAACCGAGCGATGTTTAACGATGAAATCCTTGCCGATTAGGTTCTGAGCGAGTTCGTCGGCACGGGCAGTCGTTACGGACGCAACAGGGTTGGGGGAGGCTAGGGCTAGGGGAGGTTTATTGGTGGGGTCGTCGGCAAAAGCCTCGATCCAAAAACAGCCTACTAACATCAGCGCGCAGCAAAACATAGCGAAAGTGAGAGCCTGTTCGGGTTTGAAGCGGCGAATCATAGTTCAAATGAATTAGGTCAGTGAATCAGCGGAAGGTAAGGTGGGTTTCGGGAGAGAGGAGGCCCTTAGAAGCCGAGGAGATCGAGTTGATAGGTTCCCTTGGGGGTGAGGGACCAAAATTGTCCGTGGCGAACCACTAATTTCCCGCAGGGATGGGCTTGGGCCACCTCAGAATTTACTGAGAGCAGGTTGTTCGAGACTTTGGTTAGTTCAGAGCGAGTGCGGGGAGTGGCATGGAGAGGAACTCCATTGAAACCGAGAGCGAGTTCCCAACCGGCAATGGGGTCATGGGAGGCGTTGGGATTGGAACGAACAGCACCTGGATTGCGTTTGACCCAATCGACCGATGATTTGCGGACCAAGACTCTGCAAAGTTCAGGAAGAGTTCCGAGGTGACGGGCGAGGTCGAAGCTTGGGCTTGCTGGGGTTTGGTTACGCAAGACTGCAGAGGGGTCGATACCAAGCAGGTTGCGTCCGTTGAAGGTACCGTGATCGTTGCGAGTACCTACCATCCGAGAGGCGTGCCACTGTGAGTACTTGGCATTAGCCATGAAGTTAATTTCGAAGTGAAGATGAGCACGATCCAAGGTGATACGCTGTCGAGTGTTGGAGGTGCGTCCGACCACGCCGAGGGGATCGCCTTGGGAGACGTTAGACCCCGATTTAAGTTGAGGACTAATTGAGGCGAGATGAGCGTAGAGAGTGAAGACTTCGATTCGATTGATTTGGTGTCGAACAACGATGTAGTTGCCGTAGTTGGAGAGTTGGGACCGAGTATTGACGTAAGCGACCGTTCCATTGGCAACACAGAGGGCGTTATCTTTTGGTTCGCCCCGTTTATCTCGATCGATCGGGCGGATATCTAATCCTTCGTGTAATTGGTAACCACCAGAACGAACGCAGCCGAATTGACCACTGGTCCAGAGTTTACCTGCGACTCCGACGTAAAATCGTTCGGCTCCACCATCGGTAGCGAGAATTTCCCGATTATTGGTAGGGAGTTTGAAGGGTTGAGCACTGCAGGGACTAATCAGGAAAAGCGGCAGTGTCAGGAGGAGGAAAAGGAGACGAGTCACTGGGCTAGAAAGGGGTCGAAGTCACGTTTGTAGTACGACTTTGGAACCTCTTTTTTCGCTTTGAGCGTTTTCTCCTTTTTCTTGTCTTCCTTCTCCTTTTTTTCGCGCGCGGGCTTGGCTTGGTTTTCTAGTTTGATCGCCACGTTGTTCAAGCCACGGACGAAGCGGGTGGCTTCATCACGATTCATATCTGGGGTGAAGGCGATGATTCCTTTGTCGAGTCGACGCCTGATGAGCGGCGCGGCGATAAATCGGCCCAAAACATTTGTTCCATCTGACCAGCGGCCAGCGACGAGGAGGTGCCCTCCTTGGACGGCGAGTGAATTCATTTCTAGCACCATTGTTCCATGGCGCGTGAATTCAATTCCGATTGAAAATCCACCGTGAGCTTCCTCGACAAGTTCCGCCTTTTTGAGATCGCGTTCATCGAGGACAGGGTCTTTAAGGACTTGAAATTCCATGGGATCAGCACGTCCGACTTTGGCCATGGTGACACCAAGGGAACCGGCTTCGGCTGCTTGGCCAGTGAAGTCGTTTGCTTCTCGAAAAATGCGCATTTGAGCGACGTCTTTTTTGTCCTTTTTCGTTTGTTTTTGGTCGGGGGTCGAGGCGCACCCGGTCGCGGCAATCAGTGTGCCGAGAGCCAAGAGTCTTACGAGTGGGCAGAAATAGTGATTGATGCAACGGCCGCCACATCGCATCTTCCCAGTCAGAGCACTTAACATTTGCTAAAGTAGAACCGAGCTATGGGACAACAATCCAACAAAATCCAAAAACGTCGCCGCCGTTACGCTTACAATAAGCGCAAGAAGGACACCGCACCGGTGGTCGTCAAGGCTGGCAAGTCCAAGTAAGCGACATCCTCTTCCAAGGCCATCCGTAAGGGTGGCCTTCGTTGTTTCAATTTTGCCCCGATCAAGGGGCTTTGAACGGGGGTGAGGCTTGGCCGTAATCCGTCGGTTTATTTTCTCCATTACTATGAATTTCCCCTCTCTTTACTGCGGAATTGGCGATGAAGCTGGCCAAATGTTGCAATCTCAAATCGAGGCCACACTGGAGTTGGGGTGGAGCCATATCGAAGCGCGCAACCTCACTATTCCGGGGTATGCCAAGGCTAACCTCCATGATTTACCCGAGGCGGCATTTCAGTTAGCCGCACGCAGTCTGGATGAGGCGGGAGTGTCGATTTATTGTTTTGCTTCGACGATCGGCAACTGGGCAAAAAACATTGATGATCCCTTTGAAATCTCCTTGGAAGAAGTCGCGCGCGCTATTCCTCGGATGCAGCGGTTGGGAACTCGCTTCGTCCGAATTATGAGTTACCGGGTCCGTGAATCAGAGGATCAGATGGAAGAAGAACGTTTTCGTCGATTGCGCGAAGTTACGCGGCGTTTCTTGGATGCGGGCCTCCAGCCGTTGCACGAAAACTGTATGAATTATGGAGGGATGAGTTGGCGGCATGCGGTCCGGTTGATGGACGAAGTTCCGGGTTTGGCTTGGGTTTTTGATACTGCCAATCCCGTCTTCAACGTGGATCGAACGCGTCCTGAGCCGATGCCGCGCCAAGATCCTTGGGAGTTTTGGACACAAGTTCGAGACCGAGTGTTGCATCTCCATATCAAGGACGCCCGCTGGGATACGGCCCGGAATGAAGCCAACTATCATTGGCCGGGCGAAGGGGAGGGTGCGGTGAAGAGGATTCTTTCGGATGCACTGGCGCGAGGCTATTCTGGCGCCCTCAGTATTGAACCCCACATGGTAGCCGTTTTCCATAATGCACAGTCAGTTGCGCAGGAGGATGCTTTGCGGTCAAATTATGTAGAGTACGGTCGTCGCTTAGAGGGAATGGTAGGGGAGTTAGTGCAGCAACGTTCCTGACCGCGAGAGCACGGAATTGATGGGATGAGTGAGGGTTCCTAGATCTCAGCTCAAGGCAAACCGGAAAGGAAGGTTATATCGGCTTGCTAGGCTCTCCAAAGACGGACAATTTTTGTCAGTTTTGTTAATCTAACCTCCTTAAAAGGCAGCCTCAGTTTTTCCTGAGGCCGCCTTGTGAGAGGGAAATAAGTCGTTGGAGCGTTTGTTTCTTTAGGGTAATTCAGTCGATCCCATAAGGAATCGGTCGCATTCGCGAGCAGCACCTCGGCCCTCATTGAAGGCCCAGACCACGAGGCTTTGACCCCGTCGACAATCGCCAGCAGCGAACACTTTGGGAATGCTGGTCAGATATTTGCCATGTTCGGCGCGCACGTTGGATCGTGGATCCCTCTCGATTCCGAGACCATCCAGCAAGGGTTGTTCCGGCCCGAGAAAACCCATTGCCAATAGAACCAGTTTGGCAGGAACCACCCGATCTGTACCGGGCACATCGATCGGAATGAATTGCCCCTTTTCGTTTTTGTCCCACTTAATTTGGACGAGATGGACCCCAGTGACATTACCATCGGCGTCGCCGATGAATTTTTTTGCGGTCGTCAGATAGACACGGGGATCATCGCCAAACTTTGCGGCGGCTTCCTCCTGTCCATAATCCAATTTGTAGGTCTTTGGCCATTCGGGCCAAGGGTTATCCTTGGAGCGTTTTTCGGGCGGACGCGGCAGAATTTCGAGCTGCACCAAGCTCTTGCAGGCATGTCGCATCGAGGTTCCGACGCAATCGGTACCGGTATCTCCACCGCCGATAATAATCACCTCTTTGTCAGCGGCAGAGATCGACGGGTCTAATTGATCAAGCAGAGACTTGGTATTGCCATGCAAGAATTCCATGGCGAAGTGGATGCCCTTGAGTGAGCGACCTTCGATCGGTAAATCGCGGGGTTTGGTTGCGCCAGTGCAAAGAACGATGGCATCGAATTCCCCCATCAACTCGGAAGAGGTGATATCTTTACCCACTTCGCAACTGCAACGGAAAGCGATCCCTTCCTTTTCCATTTGCTTAATGCGACGCAGGACCACCTTTGTTTTGTCGAGCTTCATGTTGGGGATCCCGTACATGAGAAGCCCGCCTGGTCGATCAGCGCGTTCGTAAACCGTTACCCAGTGGCCCGCCTTATTGAGTTGTGCTGCGGCGCAAAGTCCCGCTGGGCCTGAGCCAATCACGGCAACTTTTTTACCGGTTCGTTTCTTCGGAGGTTCTGGCTTGACCCAACCCTCCTCCCAAGCGTGGTCGATAATGGTGCATTCAATGTTCTTAATGGTTACCGGGGGAGCGTTAATCCCCAGCACGCAAGATCCTTCGCAAGGAGCAGGGCAAACTCGGCCGGTGAACTCAGGGAAGTTATTGGTCTTATGGAGTCGGTCTAAAGCCTCTTTCCAGAGACCGCGGTAAACGAGGTCGTTCCATTCAGGAATGAGGTTATTGATCGGACAACCGCTGGCCATGCCGCTGATAAGCGTCCCACTATGACAAAACGGGATTCCACAGTCCATGCAACGAGCCCCCTGCTGTTGGAGGGTTTTTTGGTCCATGTGCTCATGAAATTCGTTCCAATCATGAATACGTTTTTGCGCGCTCCGATCGATAGGTAGTTCGCGGAGGAATTCTAGAAATCCGGTAGGTTTGCCCATTTCTTAGTCTCGTTTGGGGTCTGTAAATCGTTAATATACCGTCTAACCGCCACCCACACGCGCGATGTCCTTCGAGTTCATCTCGAAAGCTGCATCCAGAGCGTCGTCACCGGTCAAGCCATCGGCCTTTGCCTTTTTAATGGCTTGCTGTACTCGTTTGTAATCCTTGGGCATAACCTTCACAAAATGCGGTAGGAAGGAGTCCCATTCGGCAAGAATCTTGGCGGCCCGCAGGCTTCGAGTATTGATGGCATGATCGCCCACGAGAGTCTTTAGATCTGCGGTATCCTCGGCGTCGAGCGGTTCAATCGCGACCATTTGCAGATTGCAACGCGTCGCGAAGTCCCCGGCTTCATCGAGAATATAGGCCACCCCGCCAGACATCCCTGCCGCAAAATTGCGACCGGATCGTCCCAGCACCACAACTTTGCCGCCGGTCATGTATTCGCAACCATGATCGCCGATCGATTCGACGACAGCGGTGACACCCGAATTACGGACTGCAAAACGTTCACCTGCCATGCCTCGAATATACACTTGCCCTGCTGTGGCACCGTATAAAGCTACATTGCCGGTGATCATGTTTTCTTCTGAGGCGAAGGTAGAACCCTCAGGTGGGTAGAGGATGATTTTACCGCCCGATAATCCCTTGCCTAAATAGTCGTTTGCATCGCCTTCCAAGACGAGCGTCATTCCGGGAGGGATGAATGCCCCAAAACTTTGTCCAGCGCTCCCTTGGAAGGTGAGGTGAATAGTGTCTTCCGGTAAGCCATTAGCGCCATGACGTCGAGTGAGTTCACTGCCAGTGATGGTGCCGGTAACTCGGTTGACATTGCGAATAGGAAGCGTGGCTCGGACTTTTTCTTTTCGATCCAAGGCCGGCTTGCAGAGATCGAGGAGTCGGGTGACGTCGAGTGATTTGGTGATTCCGTGATCTTGAGTTATTTGACAATAACGCCCGACTCCAGGTCCGACATCGGGTTGGTAGAGGATTTTGCTGAAGTCAACCCCCTTAGCCTTCCAGTGGTCAATTGCCTTACGGGGTTCGAGGCGGTCGGTGCGGCCGACCATATCGGTCAGGGATCGGAAGCCAAGTTGAGCCATTATTTCGCGCACTTCTTGAGCGATGAAGAGCATGAAGTTGACCGCATGCGCGGGATCACCCGTGAAGTGTTTTCGAAGTTCCGGATCTTGAGTGGCCACCCCGACTGGGCAGGTGTTGAGGTGGCAGACGCGCATCATAATGCAACCCAGTGCCACCAGCGGCGCGGTGGCAAAGCCAAACTCCTCTGCGCCCAAGAGCGCGGCGAGGACAACATCTCGACCGGTCTTCAATTGGCCATCCGTTTCCACAACGATCCGTGATCTGAGATTATTGAGAACCAGAGTCTGATGGGTTTCGGCGAGACCGAGTTCCCAAGGAATCCCGGCGTGTTTAATTGAACCTTGAGGCGAAGCACCGGTCCCGCCATCGTAACCTGAGATCAGCACGACGTCGGCGTGCGCCTTGGCGACCCCGGCAGCGATGGTGCCTACTCCGACTTCCGAGACCAATTTGACGCTGATTCGGGCGTGGATATTACCATTCTTGAGATCGTGAATAAGTTCAGCGAGATCTTCGATTGAGTAGATATCGTGATGAGGAGGTGGCGAGATTAGACCGACCCCGGGGGTTGAATGTCGAACCTTAGCGATCCAAGGATAGACCTTGCCGCCCGGTAACTGGCCGCCCTCACCGGGTTTGGCACCTTGAGCCATCTTGATCTGCAATTCCTGGGCATGGACCAGATAGGAACTGGTGACGCCGAAACGGCCGCTCGCCACCTGCTTAATGGCTGAGTTTTTAGAATCTCCATTGGCTTCGGGAATATAGCGGGCCGGATCTTCGCCGCCTTCGCCGGTGTTGGAACGGCCGCCAATCCGGTTCATCGCCACCGCCAGAGCCTCGTGCGCTTCCTTGGAAATGGACCCGTAGCTCATGGCGCCCGTTTTGAAGCGTTTGACGATCGCTTCTACCGATTCCACTTGATCGATAGGAATCGGTTCTGAGGGTTTAAAGTCGAGCAAACCTCGCAGTGTGGCCCAATGTTTAAACTGTTCATTCACCAATGCTGAGTATTCTTTAAAGACTTTGTAATCGGCATTGCGGACTGCTTTTTGCAGTTTATGAACGGTCTCAGGGTTGAAGAGATGATATTCTCCCTCGCTCCGCCACTGGTATTGACCGCCTACATCAAGAGTGCGGTTGACCGTTTGTCGATCCGGGAAGGCCCGGCGATGGCGGGTTTCAACTTCCTGAGCGATTTCTTCCATACCGATCCCTTCAACCCGAGTTGAAGTCCAAGTGAAGTACTTGTCCACAAGCTGCTCGTTGATTCCAATCGCCTCAAAAATCTGTGCGCCGCGATAGGATTGGATCGTCGAAATACCCATCTTCGAAGCGACTTTAATAATTCCTTTGACGGCCGCTTTAACGAAATTGTTACAGGCTTTTTTGTGGTCGATATTGACCAGTAATCCTTGGTTGATGAGGTCGTCGAGTGATTCAAAAGCCAAGTACGGATTGATGGCACCGCAACCGTAGCCGATCAGGAGTGAGAAGTGATGCACTTCACGCGGTTCCCCTGATTCCAGAACTAATCCAACCCGTGTTCGTGTCCCAGCTCGGATTAAGTGATGATGAAGACCACTGACGGCAAGTAGGGCGGGAATAGCTGCATTTTTTGCGCCAATCCCGCGGTCAGATAGGATTAGGATATTGACCCCCTCTTCGATCGCTAAATCGGCCTTCTTGAAAAGATCGGAGAGCGCTTTCTCGAGTCCCTTGGCTCCTTTATCGACCTTGTAGAGAATAGGTAGGGTAGCCGACTTGTAGCCCGCTTGATCGAGGTGCTTGAGTTTGGCAAATTCCTCATTAGTAAGGACGGGCGACTTGAGTTCGATGAGATGGCAGCTTTCCGGTACCGGATTAAGCAAGTTTTTCTCTGAACCGATCGTTGTCTCGGAACTGGTGACAATCTCTTCTCGGATACAGTCAATCGGAGGATTGGTAACCTGAGCAAACAACTGTTGGAAGTAGTTGTAGAGAGATTGCGGTTGATTGGATAGCACCGCTAGAGGGGTGTCAGTACCCATAGAACCGACGGCTTCGACGGCATCGCGTGCCATGGGAACCATGAGGAGGCGCAAATCTTCAAATGTATAACCGAAAGCCTGCTGACGTCGTTGGATAGCCCCATGACTGGGTTCTGCTGCTTGATCTGGTTTCGGTAAGGAGTCCAGTTCAATCATATGCTGATTCAGCCACTGTCGGTACGGCTGTTCTCCCGCAATTTGATCTTTGATTTCGGTATCGTCGACGATTCGACCTTGTTCGGTATCGATGTAGAACATGCGACCCGGCTGCAATCGGCCTTTCTGCGCGATATTTTCAGGCGCAATATCTAACACGCCGACTTCCGAGGCCATGATTACCTGATCATCTTTGGTGACATAGTAACGTGAGGGGCGCAGTCCATTGCGATCGAGGGACGCGCCGATCCGAATACCGTCAGTAAAAGCAATACAAGCAGGGCCATCCCACGGTTCCATTAGACAGGAATGGTACTCATAGAAAGCCTTCTTCTCGTCGCTCATAGACTCATGATTTGCCCAAGGCTCGGGGATCATCATCATCATCGCGTGAGGCAGCGATCGGCCGGCTAGAACGAGAAGTTCCAGCACATTATCAAACATCGCTGAATCGCTGCCGTTGGGATCAACGATCGGAAGAATTTTTTCGATATCTTCACCGAAGGCGTCAGAAGCAAAGAGAGCTTCCCGGGCCCGCATCCAGTTAATATTACCCCTCAGCGTGTTGATTTCGCCATTGTGAGCCACGTACCGGTAAGGGTGTGAACGGGACCAACTAGGGAAAGTATTGGTGCTGAAACGAGAATGAACAAGCGCCAGCGCCGTCTTCATCAGCGGATTGCGAAGATCAGAAAAATAAGTGCCGACCTGTTCAGTGAGCAACATTCCTTTGTAGACCAAGGTGCGGCAGGACAAACTGCAAACATACCAATAGGCACTACCATCCATCGTGGAACAGCGGATCTCTTTGTGACATTTCTTTCGGATAACGTAGAGTTTACGCTCGAAAGCAAGGTCATCAGCTATCCCTTCACCACGCCCGATGAACACCATAGCCACCTGAGGCTCAGCCGATTTAGCTGTTTCACCAAGTGAACTGTTGTCTTTGGGGACCGTTCGCCATCCGAGGAATTCTTGTCCTTCTGAGTTGACGATTTTTTCGAAGGTCTGCTCGATTTTGCGGCGTTCCCGAGGATCGGGAGGCAGGTAGATCATACCGACTCCGTATTGCCCTTCGGCGGGTAAGTTGATGCCGATTGCCTTTGTTGCCTCAACCAGAAACTCGTGTGGTACTTGAATGAGAATACCCGCGCCATCTCCGGTGTTCACCTCGGAACCACAGGCTCCGCGATGATCTAGATTTTGAAGAATCTGTAACCCTTGCTCGACCAGTCTGTGAGATTTCTGTCCTTTAATATTGGCGACAAATCCCACGCCACAGGCGTCGTGTTCGTGGCGAGGGTCGTAAAGCCCCTGTTTCTTAGGCGCATCCAAGCGTGGTGCCACCGGAAAAACTTCCTGCTCGTTGCTTTTGATCATTCTTCGATGTTTGAAACGATTTGACTGTGATTCATTCTGCGATGGGCCGGCTTGAAACTGAGGCTCCTGACCGACTCTTCTTAAGGTATGCGACCATAGCTAGTGGGGGTCAAGTAGGAGATGATGTTGACGCTAAATTTGCTAGGACCGCCTTTTGGCGATTGAAAGGACTTCAATGGCCTGAGAGTCAGGCTTTCAACCTTTCTAGCGGAGTTTATTTTAAGTCGTTCGCTGTCAGATGAAGGCCGAGTCTTTGGGTGCTTGCTGCCTCATTAAGCGACGAAGTCGGATGGGTAGTCTGCCGAGGTAAGCTCAGAAAATCAGCAGATCAAGAGAGTTGCCTTTTTGGGATGCGCCCTTGAGTGAAGAGAGCGTCACCGGTGTAAAGTGCGAGTGCAGCCCAAATGAAGGCAAAGCTGATCAGTCGAGATTGGATCAACTGTTCGTGGTACAGCCAGATTCCGATGAAGAGTTGAAGGGTGGGAGCGATGTATTGGAGGATCCCCAAGGTAGAAAGGCGAATGCGACGGGCCGCATGGGCAAAAAGCAGCAAGGGAATAGCCGTGACCGCTCCGGAACAGAGGATGAGCAGATCCACTTTGGCGTTAATATGAGTGAAGGCTCCAGCGCCGCTGTGGTGGCGCCAGAGTAAAAGTCCGAGGGCTAGAGGGGCTAGGAGAAGGGTCTCGATTGCTAACCCGGGGATGGCTCCGAGTAAGGAGCGTTTTCGCATTAAACTGTAACCACTCCAACTCCCAGCAATGGCCAAGCTAGTCCAAGGAATACGTCCCGCCTGCCAGAGCAAAAGGCTGACTCCCACGGCAGCTAGACCGACGGCGATCCATTGTATCCTCTTTAAGTCTTCTTTCAGGAGGAATCGCCCAGCCAACACATTGACGAGCGGCACCAAGAAGTAGCCGAGACTTGTCTCGATGATGTGTCCGGAATTAACGCCTTGCACATAGACCCACCAGTTGGTGGTGAGAAGTAAGCCGCTTAAGCCCAGTTTCCAAAGGGAGCCAACAGAGCTGAGCGTCGTCAGAGTGGTTTCGCGATTTTCTTTCATAGCTGCCAGAAAAACCAGAAGAAGAGCCAGCGACCAGAGGTGTCGGTGCGCAATCAATTCTAGAGGGTCAATCCCAGAAAGTTGTTTCCAATAAATTGGGACAGTGCCCCAGAGCAGATAGCAGGCACTTGCGGACAGTGCCCCGGAGCGGGTTGGGGCCATCGGCAATTCAGAGTGTGGACGCACCGGCGTACCTTCCTGAAACTCGGGCACTCGTCAATAAACCTCGTAGCCATCAACCTCGGAGGCCCCTCTTCTTTATCGGATAACCCGAACCCAAAAGTAGTAGGTGCCCCTTCCAAGAGGAACTGGGAAGGGGCTGGTGAGCGGGCCGACTATCCCTCGAATCGGTGCCCCACCGGAGCTCCAGAGTAAGAGGCCGGCACTGATTTCCAATGGGTAGTCGCGTCCTAAAACTGAGGTCCACGCTGCTGAGACCGGTCGGTTAGCTTGGCCTGATGGTAGGTCGAGTCGGAGGAATGAATCGTTATTTTTGGGATAAGTGCCGGCAATAAATCCGCCCAAGTAAATCGTAGAGGCGAGGAGACTCACGGTTAGCCAAGGTTTGGCGAGACTTGAGAGCGGGCAGGGCAGGGGTACTGATTGTTTCGTTTCGGAAGCGAATGAAACGGGCGTCCTGACTAAGGGCGCCCGAGCTGAGGAGCAAAAAGAGTCCGATCAAAACGAACCAAGCCCTGAGGTTCATAGGAAAGCCAGAGCCGCCCAGTGAAGGATCAACCAGAGCATGGGTAGGAAGGTTTCCAAGATGATAAAATCAAGGAATTGATCCTTGGAAGCGGCCGGAAATCTCCCCAGTTTGAAGGGGTTAATGCGCCCTTTTCTTTTATTTTTCTTCCTGCTGATCTGGCTGCATTCAGCGGGCGCTTGGGATTACGAGTTGCATCGATTCGTCAATCAGATTGCCTTAAAAACGTTGCCGAATTCTTTTCCTGCTTTTGTGCGGACACCTGAGGCGGCTGAGCGGATTGCTTATCTTTCTGGCGAACCCGATCGCTGGCGTAACTCGAACGAGGGAGCTCTAAAGCATGTCAATGAGCCGGATCACTTTTTTGATATTGAAGACTTGGAGCCGTTGGGTTTGCGCCTCGATGAATTAACCGGATTCCGTGAAGAGTTTGTCGCCTCGATCGTGACTGCGCGGATGCAGAAAAAGTCTCTTTTTGAGTTGAATGTGACCTCGATGGGGCCCAATCGGAATCGCTGGCTGCCGGGTCTATTACCTTGGAAACTAGCCGAGGAATATGGACGTCTTAAGTCGAGTTTTTCTTGTTTGAGAACTTTCGAGCAATACGGCGGACAGACATCAGAAATCGTCAATGCCCAGGCGAGTGTTGTGCAGGTTATGGGTATCATGGGGCATTTTGCAGGAGATGCCGCCCAACCGCTTCACACCACTCGGCACTATAATGGGTGGGTGGGTTTGAATCCCTCTGGATATACCACTAATCGTAGTTTTCACGCGTGGATTGATGGAGGCTTTATGAGAAAATCGGGTCTAGAGAAGGAAGCTCTTTTGAGACGGGTCCGACCGGCTCGGTTGCTATGGAAATCTGCAAATCCGGGTGACATCGAACCGGTCTTTTCGCTAACCCTGAATTTCGTGCGCGAGCAATTTACTCAGGTGGAGGTCCTCTATGCAGCGGAGAAAGCCGGAGATCTAAAAGGTGTCGGAACAGCAGCGGGGCGGAATCTGATGGAGGCTCAACTGCTCAAGGCTGGGCAATTCTTGGGTGACCTTTGGTATTCTGCTTGGATATTGGCCCCCAAGGATCTCTTTCTACAATCCGCTTTAGCCCGTCGCAAACTGACTGAGTCAGACAAATAAACGGAATAACTGAGGTTTCAATCCGGGTTTTTCGAATGTGGCGATCCATGGTGATTCCAGCGCGCGTCCGATTATTTGAGGGTCGTTCATTTTCGAGTTTATTAGTTTTGCCTATTTTGCAAGATCGGGAGCATGTCGGCCATCGCTGAAACTGCAGAATCAAGTGACCCCTTTAGTAAACAGGTGGCGGTTACCATCGCTATCTTGACCGTATTTTTAGCGTTTATTGGCAACAAGGGTGACAACGCAAAAACGGAAGGCCTTTTAAAGACCAGTGAAGCGGCGAATCAGTGGGGCTATTATCAGTCCAAAAGCATTAAGCAGCACACCAGTGAAAGCGAAGGTTCCATTCTCGCAAACTTACCAGAGTCAGGAAACCAGGCCAAGCGGGATGCGGCCATCGCTAAAGTCGAGGCGAACGTCAAGCGCTACGACTCGGAAAAGCAGGAGATTAAAACGAAGGCAGAATCCCTAGAATCGATTGCCCACCAGAGTGAGTTGGTCAACGATCGTTGCGATCAGTCGTCCTTGGTTCTTCAAATCGGAGTCATTATTTGCTCCATTGCCATCTTATCGAAATGGCGGCTTTTTTGGCACTTAGGCATGGTTCTTGGAACCGTCGGGGGAGCGATCGGTATAACCGCTTTTTTGCTGTAAGGCTGAGCGAAAAAGGACGCTGCGGCCCTTCTCGTTACCGAGGAAAGGGAGAGAGCGCGTGTGACTTAACTGAGATTCTCGCCGCTCAGATTAGAAAGGTTGGCTTCGGGTTGACTTTCAAAAGTTACTAGGACTCGGCGGATGATCGAACCTTGAAGCGAGTAGCCCGGGGCGAGGGTTCCGACGATGGGTGCCCCTGGTTTAGCCTCCGATCCATCGGCAGTTTGGTGTCTTCGGGGATCGAAGCCCTCACCCGGTTGAGATTCAATGGTGACTAATCCGATTCGACGGACGGCGTCGAGACAAGCGCCACGGTAGTTGCCTAACTGTTGGGCTAGTTGAGGTTGCCCCGAGTTGCGAGCGGCTTGAAAGAGGGCGTAGCAATGATCCATTAAGTGAAGGATGACCTGTAGAATCTCCTGTTCGCTCCGTTGCCGTTTTTCGAGATCAAGACGAAGGGCGCCCTTTTCTGCGTCGTTGGAGCGGGAAAGAAACTCACTAAATTCTTTGGCCTCTGAAATAATCTGTCGGGCGATGTCGTCCGCTGTTGCGACCGTTTTTGCCGAGGTTTCTTGCACCTGTTGCCATTGACCGGTGGCAGCAGCGATTTGACGCGCGACTTTATCTAAGCTGGCTAATTGGCTAGCGGCTGAGGCGAGGTTTATTTGTTCCCAAAGTTTGACGGCAGCCTCGTGGTTACGATTGAAGGGTTGGATAAAAGTCCAAGCCCCGAGGCTGACGAGTCCCCCGACGGCCGACATTTCTTTCCAAGACCAATGAGGAGAGGCCTGCCAACCGACCCAACCTGCCGCAGCGATAAGAATGAGATCGGCAAAAAGGTAGGGCCATTTGCTGACACGTGGAGCCTCAGTGAGTGACATAAAGTCGGAGAGTAAGAATCGACCTTGCCTAGAGGGAAGGTCTTTCAATCACAAAATTTTTTATTCTCCTTCGAAGTCTTGGGCGGAATTGATGGAATCAGATACAAAGTGAGCCGAAGCGGTCGTCGAAACGAGGTAGGTCTCGATCATAAATGTCGCGCCCAAAATTAGCGGTCATTGGAGCAGGAATCGCTGGGGTGGGCTGTGCCCAACTGGGCTCGTGTGCTGTTGTCTTGATCATTGATAGAAATTTGCTTCTTTGACGCGGAGGGTAAGGTAACGATCTCGCGCATGTACACCCCGCGCTTTGCCATGCTCCTTCTTCTTGCGCTCGCCGCTATCATTACTCCCGTCGCCCTCAGCGCCGATACTACGCCCGACACCAACGCCGTCTGGTTCGCGGAACACTACACCAAGTTCGAGCATCGCATCCCCATGCGCGACGGCGTGAAGCTCTTCACTCGCGTCTATGTGCCGAAGGATGATTCGCAGGCGTGGCCCATCATGCTCACGCGCACGCCGTATGCGCTGAAGCCCTACGGCGCGGACAACTACGGCGATCCGTTCGGCTCCTTCCGCGAACTGGCGAAGGACAAGTTCATCCTCGTCACGCAAGACGTCCGCGGCCGCTACGGCTCCGAGGGTGATTACGTTCACGTCCGCCCGTTCAATCCAAACAAGCGCGCGAAAGAAATCGACGAGAGCTCCGACGCCTACGACACCATCGACTGGCTCGTGAAGAACATTCCGAACAACAACGGCAACGTTGGCATGTTCGGCATCTCCTATCCCGGCTTCTACACGTCGATGGGCATGATCGATTCGCATCCCGCGCTCAAGGCCGCATCGCCACAGGCACCCATTGCGGACTGGTTCATGGGCGACGACCTCCATCACAACGGCGCGTTCTTCCTCACGCAGAACTTCGGCTTCTTCTACAACTTCGCCCAACGCGCCGAAGACCCGCTCCACGAGGTTTTGCAGCCCTTCAACTTCAAGACGCCTGATGCGTACGACTTCTTCCTACGCATGGGGCCGCTGGCGAATTCCGTTAAGCTGCTGAAAAATCTCGGCACCAACTGGAGCGAATTCCTCGCGCATCCGACCTACGACGACTACTGGCAGGCGCGCAACATCCGGCCGCATCTCAAGAACGTCCACTGCGCCGTGATGACCGTCGGCGGCTGGTTCGACGCGGAGGATCTCTTCGGCCCGCTGGAAACGTATCGCTGGACCGAGCGGCTGAACCCCGGCATCACCAACGTCCTCGTTATGGGCCCGTGGTCGCACGGCGGCTGGGGACGCGGAGATGGCGACAAACTCGGCGACGTGAATTTCCGTGCGAAGACCGCCGAGTTCTACCGCCAGAAAATCGAACTTCCCTTCTTCCGCCGTTTCCTCAAGGGTGACACCAATTACACGCCCACCGAAGCGCACGTCTTTGAGACCGGCACGCATCAATGGCGCCGCTTTGACGCCTGGCCGCCGAAGCAAGCCACGCCGCGGACGCTCTACTTCCACGCGAAAGGCGGGCTCAACTTCAAGGCGCCGGGCGACGCGCAAGATGCCTTCGACGAATACGTGAGCGACCCCGCCAAGCCCGTCCCCTACACGCTCGAACACACCGCCGGTTATCCGCGCGGCTATCCAACGCACGATCAACGCTTCGCCGCATCACGTCCCGACGTGCTCGTGTATGAAACCGAACCCTTGGAGGAAGACCTCACCTTCGCCGGCCCGCTCAAGGCCACGCTCCACGTCTCCACGACCGGCACGGACGCGGATTGGGTCATCAAGCTCATTGATGTTTACGCCGGCGACTTCCCCGACCCAAAGCCGAACCCAGCCTACGTCGCGATGGGCGGCTATCAGCAACTCGTGCGCGGCGATGTGTTTCGCGGCAAGTTCCGCAACAGCTTCGAGAAACCCGAGCCGTTCACGCCCGGAGAACTGGCGAAGATCGAGTTCGAGATTCCCGACCTCTGCCACACCTTTCGCCGCGGTCATCGCGTGATGATCCACGTGCAGAGCACCTGGTTCCCCCTCGTGGACCGCAACCCGCAAACCTTCGTGAACATACCCACCGCCAAGTCGGAAGATTTCAAGAAGGCCACGCAGCGCCTCCATCGCGGTGGCAAAGCCGCGTCGTCGCTGACGGTGCAGGTGTTGCCTGCGGGCACGAAATGACAGGGTGCTCCTGCGGCGGCCTGCAATAAAACGTGAAACGTAAAACCCGCACCGGCCGCTTACGCTTTACGAATCACGTTTTACGTTTCACAAACTCCTACGCCACCAACGGCATTCCGCAGGGATCTGTTCTTGTGGATTTCATTGCCGAGATCGTTCTTGGCTGCGCGGACACCTTGATCACGACCGAAATCAAGGCGGCAAAGATCTTCGATTGTAAGATCCTTCGCTACCGCGACAACTATCGGATATTCGTCAATAACTCCGCGCAAGGGAGTGAGATTGTCAAAATCATTTCCCAAGGATTGTTCGGATCCGGGCTGAAGCTCAGTTCAAGACCAAGTTCACTAATTCAGTCATCGAGGAATCAATCAAGAGTGACAAGATGGATTGGATTAAGGGGAGAGTGTTCGACCGAAACCTTCAGAAATATCCCCTCTGGATTCACGATTTTGGCATCACCCATCTGAACTCCGGAAGTCTGACGCGTGCTCTGTCGGCATTCCACCGAAGGATCGAGAAGGTCACCGGCCCACTGAAGAACTCAGTGCCGTTGATCGCGATCCTCGTCGATATTGCGTTTCAGAATCCGAAGATCTATCCGCTTGCCACTGCGAGTCTAAGCAAGCTGCTGACTCTCTTGGAAGATCTAAGGTTAAAGCCAAAGCTCTTTGCCAAGATCCGAAAGCGTCTCAAGCGCGTGCCTATACCGAGCATCTCTAAATCTGGCTCCAACGTAGTTCGAGGACGTTTGATGAATCACTGACCTATGAGGAGCCTCGTTGTAAGGTGGTCAGCGGTAAAAATGCCTCGATATGGAACTCTACCTGGATCATTTCCGCCCAACTCAAGGCGGCGCTCCAACCGAAAAAGTTTCTCGATCAAAAGCTATGAAGGAGAAGAAACCAGTAATCTCTCCAAGCGAAGTTGAGCTTTTCGATCCTTATTCTACAGAAGAATTTTCATGACCTCCAAGTTCCCCATCAACCTGGAAAACCTCCTCCGCCAGCGGCAGGTGGAGGGCGAGCGCATTGAAGACAAGGCGGGGTGGAACCCGGATGCGATTTTGCGGACGCTGTGCGCCTTTGCGAATGACTTCGAAACCTCGGGCGGCGGCTATGTGGTGATCGGCCAATTGATAGCAGGAATTTGCTTTTTTGACGCTGGGGGGTAAGAACAACCTCAGATCAAAATCCGCGTGTGCGGTAGAAGCGTTTGCCCGACCCCGGCTCGTCGTCCGTGACTTCGTGGAAATAATCATCGCCCACAATCGGGGCACTGATGGTTGTCCACACGGCATTTGTCGCCACCCTGTCGCAGGCCTCCAACACCCAGGTTTTGCCGATCGGCGCAGCGAACGTCACATACGTGTGATCCACGTCAGGCTCGATGCTTTTCACGTTGAACCCCGCTTGGAAATAAACTTGCATCACCGGTGACGGCTTATGGATCGCCCCGCTGCTTGTTCCGTTTGTGGAAAAATCCAACGCGCGAAAACTCACCATGTAGATGCCAGGCTTAGTCGCAGTGAATCGTCGTCCGTGAAAATGCCCGTAAGGATCGCTGCTGGGTGAACCGTCGTTCTCGCTGATTAGCCACGTATTCGTGCCCGTCGCGCCACTGGCGAGGCTGATGGTGGGATTGGTTGATCCTGTGTTCCAGAACGAGAACACGCCGCCTGCCGGCCCGCTCACGGCGACGAGTTGAGCATAAAGTTGCGAGCCGAGCGCGGCGGCGTTCAACTCCGGCCCGGCATGAGCTGGTGTTGCCGCAAGTGCCGTGAACGTGATGTTGCCCTGATAATAACCCGAATACGTGCCAGACGTGGCTAACGTGAGCGTCTTTACATAATTCGTCGCCACCTCAAAGATGGCGGCGTTCTCGAAGATAAGCGGATCATTTTGATTCACGCCCACAGAACCGATGTTGATATGACCATGATCTTGAGACTGCGCCACGAAGGCGATACCGAAAGACAATACGATAAGAGACTTTTTCATTTTAGAATTTAGAATTTAAGGAAGTTCAGTTGTGCCGGAAGGATTCACAAAGCGTGACGCCAGCCGGGTTAATTCGTTCCGGACAAGGTTCCATTTCTGGAGTTGAGCGTGACCATCCACAAAAAGGTAATTCACCCCGGACAGATGCCGCGTTGTGGCAATCTGCGAAGCAAAACTCGGAGGTTGATAATCGCCGTCGTTTGCCGGACTGAAGTGGAAATGGTCGTTGTTGGAATAACCCTCCGCGCACTCGCCAAGCCAGAATGTTTCTGTCGGCGACGGCACTCGGGTGGTTATGGAAAAATCTGCCGCGTCGATCCCCGCAGGCGGCGGCAGCAGATAATCATTCAACGCAAAACTGTAACGTCGTGTCGTGTGCGTGTCCTTGGGGCAACGCCAGAGATTCGTCCCACCGCAATACGGCTTCAACGTGGCGACCCACGAGGCGCCCTGATGCGCCGAACGTGGCAGGGCGTCGCCGTTGTCATCCGCATACATCCGGCTGGCGATGGCGATCTGTTTTACATTGCTCAGACAAGCCGTCGCCCACGCGCGCTGTTTGGCGCGACCCAACGCGGGCAACAACATCGCCGCGAGTATTGCGATGATGGCGATCACCACCAGCAACTCGATCAATGTGAAGGCACGATTAGACTTTGACCAAACCATAGGAAACAGGACGAACGTATCCATCAGGACGCAAACCAACCAAGGGGGATTTGCCACGCGTCAGAACACGTCTGACACCCAGCGACACGACATCACGAAGATTAAACCGAAAGAATTCGAGGAGGAGGAACGGACGGAAGATGAGTCAATCCGTCGAGCGAGGAAAATAATTCAATCATGAGTTGAAAGTCTCGCGGGGCGACAAACACAAACACGAGACGCTCCGATATGAATTCGAGCTTCTTGATCTGGAAAGGAACTTCCGACTTCTTCTCTGAAGCTTTTCCCACCGAGATTTGTTTGCACAGTTTGCAAGGATGTGCGCCGTCGAAAGTCTTGGTGATGGCTTCGCCGACGGACTTGGTCTGGAGATTTTTTGCTAGCATGTCCCCCCATGCCACGGTCTGAAGCACAGCCCAATGCCCGCCTGTCGCGCCAAGCAGCGCAAGGATCAGCAGACAATGGCCGAATCGTTTCAACACAATCCGATTTTGAACAAGCCAGTGAAGCTTGTCAAACTACGATAGATGGCATTAGAGCTAGCAACCGCTCGGAACAAAGTTCAAGGGACGCCTCTCCCCATGAAAAGACATTCGAATTCTTCATCGTGTCTAAGCGTGACATCGGACCCACCGTTGCCAGTTCTCACTGCAGTAGACCCTCTCCCTGAGGCTCCACCAACTCAGCCGCCTCCAGATCGGCAAATTAAACTCGCTCTCGACGTCCAGGCCGGCGACCTCATGGTGGTTCGCAGGGTCGATGGAGCGAAGCCTCAGCCCCCACAGAAAATGTCCTATGACAACTTTCTTCGCTGGGTCGTTAAACAGAAATCTCAAGCTAAAGAAGTTTTCAGCTGCTACGAGGCGGGCCCGACTGGGTATTGGCTTCACCGTAAGCTGATT
>CAMDGV010000017.1 GCA_945898055.1 Akkermansia muciniphila
CACCAGCACGGTCAACCGGAGCAAGGAAGTGAGGCCGTCGCGGGTCCAAAATTGTCCACAGCCTCGAAGTCTGCCTTGAAGCTGTTTACCCAAGGACTCGACAGCACCGCTTCCCATGGGAGCTCCTGCTTTTTCCATCTGTTGATAATAAAAGGGTCAGTTCTTGTATTGGCTACTCCCCGCCCAGCATCCTCCGGCGAGACACTGAGAGGAATTTGCTTTTTGAGGCGGAGTTCAAAGGCTTGGTGCAGCAGCGACTTCTTCAACGCCTCCAGCGCGGCGTGCTTTTGTTGGTAGATGGCGGCGAGGCGTTGGGTTTCAATGGTTCTCATTTGAAGTAACTATCAACTCTCTCTTTGCATTTTGATTTGACTACGCAGTTGTTCGACCTCCCGCTCAGCGTCCCTCAGTCTCGATTCCAACTGATTCAGATATTGATGCTGCCTCTTCTTCTTTGCCTCCGTGACGAGGATCTTTACGCATTCTGCCGCGACTGGTGAGGCTGCCACGTAGTTGACTCTCTCCACCTTGATACCTACGAACATTAGTAACTCGGCCAGATTCTCATCATAGACAAACGAGCCAGTGGTTACACCAGTCTGGAAACCACCAATGGCGCTAAGTCGCACCTTGCCCTCGACAGCCGAAAGGTAACTGCATTCAAAGCGTTGATGTGCTGCGGCATTCACTACCATCTCAGCGCCCACGTCCGAGCCGGGCAAAGGTGAATAAAACTGATTGATCGTTTTAACTAGCCAACCGCGCTGATCCTCACCCGGGATGGCTTCGGCCAACAATTCCAACGACCATCCCTCTAAACCTTGGGAGTCGATCCCATCCTTAACCCCCTCTGGTGTCGCACCATAATTTCCACATAAGGAAATCCCATCTGAATCCTCGGTGCCGGTAACCTTGCACAGAAGCAGCGCCCGACCTTCCAGACGAATCGTCCTGTATTCCGCTGACGCGGGGCCGCCGGAATCATGGCCGGGGTATTCGGGTTCATGGCGGCCCCATGATTGGATCGCTATCGGAATCGCACGCTTCCAGAATGTTTTCCAAAATCTGTCACAGTCAAATTTGGTCGGTGTCCAATTCGACGCAGAATGCTTCTGTGACACGTGAGGTTGGCGTGAGACCTTCTCATTGGAGTTTGATTCCTTTGTACTCATAACAAGTGGCTCACAGTTCCCCGGTGAAGGCTTGGTGCAGCAGCGACTTCTTCAACGCCTCCAGCGCGGCGTGCTTCCGCTCGGAGAGGCGGGCGAGGCGTTGGGTTTCTTCCGATAGGGCGCCAAACTTCGCCACGGCTCGCCGCAGTTCTGGCAATGGCGGCACGGGAATCGGGAAACGCGCAAGGACTTCGCCGGTGAAATACTGATAGGAATTTGCTTTTTGAGGCTGAGTTCATGAGGGAGAATTGAATTTTTGGTCTACAAGGGGATCCTACGCGGCTCAAAGATGAAATCTCAATGTGTCGATTGAAGGTTTTTTTCCTGATGATTTCAACGACGCCATCTCCGTAGTTGTGGTCAGTTCTGCACCCACTTCGGTCGTACCCCACCTTTGGAACTGAACTTTGCCAACAACATCGGGATGCAGCGTTTGAAGATTTACACTTATAATTGGCCTTTCCGCAAACCGGTGTAGCAAGTAATTTCTCAAGTTTCCTAATGACTTTGCATCAAATCATCTCTGAAATCCAAGGCTCACCGGACCCCCTTTCATTGTGCGAGGTGGCTGATGACGCTTGTTGTCGAGAGCGTCTTGTGGAGTTGCAACAGGCGCAAGACGGCGAGGTGACTGTCGCTTTGCAGCAGCAGCGACAGGAGTTTGGTCTGCGGTTTCTTTTGGCGGTTGTATATGTGGCACGTCGGCAGGCGAGCGAAGGGCAAATCTGGCCAGCAGTGCGTGAGGGGATTCAGCTTCCTTCCTCAATCGCTGATCTGATGTTTCTCGAGAGCGATCAGCCGCGCCCTGAATTGAAAGCATTGCTGGAGAAGTGCTGTCGGCACTATCGCTTGCGGTACATTTTTGAGAATGAGGGGGTGCAGAAATGGATTGGCTCAATCTACCTCCAATTTGGGTTCACCCAACAGGGATTTTCCAAAATGCTGCCTGAGTGGCTGATGGGCTACAGCCAGCCGAAGACGATTTCTCGGTTGCTGGAAGACCCGCACCTTAAAAGCGAATCGTTCGGCAAACTTTGGGATGGCCTGCTTTCTTTTCGGCGAGGAAATGTAACGGAGAATCAGGCGCGGAGTGTCATCACAGATAGCCCGTGGATATTGCCGGAATGGAGCGAAGAGCTATTGCTGGCAGCGAAGAAAAAGCCGCATCTTTCGCCCGCTTCTGGTAGCGGGGGCGTAAGTTGGGAAAACGCCCCGCGCACTTTTTTGTCCGAGCCTGTTCTGATTGTCGAAAATCATTTGAATGAAGCTTTTTGGCGTTTGAGCCTTGAAGGATTGGATAACTTTAAGCTTACGGGGAAGAGTTATGGAGTGACGCTCATCTGTGGCGAAATGCCTGCACGCAAGACGGTCTTACGCAAACAGCCGGACGATTCGTTTTCTAACAGCAACGAGTCTTTTGATTTCCCTCTGTCGCTGGTCAGGCAGGCACAAATCGCAGCGTCTATCACGGATGAGCATGGGCTCGAGATAGCGGCTCAGGATGTCCGTCTGTTTGACCCGGAGGCAACCATCATGGCATTTGGTGAAAGAGGTTACCCCGTGGATGACTTTGTGAAGAAAGGACCGAGAGCGAGTTCCCTCTACCATCTACTGATCAGGGATGATTTGAGCGTCGTCCCTTCCGCCTCTGAGTGGCATACGCACAAAGGGCTTGGCTACACGCTCCTGCGCTTTCGCTTTGAATCGGGGCAAAGTCTGCGTGTGCTTTTTGAGCATGGTGATGAACTATGGTCGAGTGTAACGTGCGTTCTGAATAATCGAACTTATTTATCCGCAGGCTGTGCCCCAAAATGTGAGATGTCCGCAGTGGAGAATCCCAGCCTTTACGGTCCAACGGTTAACGAGATTACCTTGAGAGTCACTGGTGTTGAGGGGGCTGAGATCGTTGCCGCGAGATGGCGATCACAGCGACTCCGTATTGAAGCGCCTGACGAGGCTTTACAGCTTCCGTGGAGGCTTGCTGGCATCTCGAAGATGGATGCGCTTCTTGCTCAACGGGTGGCAATACAGGTCACTTTGCGAGTTTCTGGGGCCACGTATAGGACCGTGATCCCGTGGGTTCCAAGTTGCCCCGGCATCCTTGAGCAGCCGCTTGAGCAGTCGCGTGGTAAGTCCACGTTTGGAGAGAAGTTCAAAACACGAAACTGTGACCAACTCAAACGCGGTCGTTATACGCTCATCCCGAAGTCGCTTTCCGAATGTGAGCGGCAACGCGACATGAAATGGTGCATTTTTGAAGGGGACCGTTTTGCTTCGCTCCTCCGAGAGGGGGTGGCGCAATCGTTTTCCAATCTCGGAGGTTACGGACAAGCACTAACCCTTCGTCTCGGACAGTTTAATTGCGAGAGACAGCCGACCGCAGTGATTGATGAAGTTGTGGATAAAGGGCTGTTTAATATTTACGCCGTGAATCCCTTCCTCGGGAGGGATTACACATTCGAGACTTGGGCATCGCCTGAACTGGGAGCAGATCACCAGCTTTTCCATGGATTGATGCAGGGGCAAGCAACGAAAGAGACTGCTGATACGCGCCTGGATTTCAGTGAAGGGCAGGCCATATTTGCGCCGTTCCCGATAGAGGATCCTGACTATCTCGTGCTTGCATACGCGGGTATGCGCTTGGCTTCTTGGTGGCGAGTGGCGAATTATCCCAATGTCAATTCGTGGAGCAGCAATCTCGAACAAATCCACGAAGAACCGGATGCCAGACACGCCGCCTTCACTATCCGCTGGGCGAAACTTCCCATTCTCAGCAGGGATCACTATCGCGGCGTTAAAGTGTTCTTCCGGCGCTTTCCTGATGCGGTCATGGGGGAGTGGCTTTGCAGTCCCAAAGAACGAACTGACGGACGAAAGATCGTCGGCGAAAATACCGAGGCTTGGCATGACGCGGTGAGGGCCATCATTCAGGGATACCAGATTGAGCATCCAGAAATCTCAGGTGGAGTGAAACTAAAACTCCTGCATTGCCTTGGCGCAAATGGCACCGGCAACGTTCACGCAAAGGTATTGGATACTTTTCGGGGAGTTGGGAAATGTGACCCGGTTCTGATGGGGAGGATGATTCAGTTTTGGCTGACCACGAATCCGGATGCGAAGGTAAAAGGCCAGATGAGCGGGCCTCTACTTAAAGACATTCAGCCAGAGGAACGGTTGATGAAAGACTTGGTTTATTTGACGCAGGGCACCGATGAAGAGTTCCTCAACGGCATCGTGAAGATTGGCGTAAAAGCGGTCACTCAGCCGGTTTCGGAAGACCGGGATAAGGTAAACATCAAATCAGCCCTCACGCTTGCTCCGTTTCGCCAGCTTCTTTATCGGCGAATTGTCACCAAATGGCTTCCAACATAAACACACAAACCATGCAATCCACGCTCAACGAGTCTGCGCAAATCGACGCCATTGCGATGAGCCAGCAAATCAAGGAAAGGCTGGTTGACCTCGCGTTGTCGGACAACTTCGTCAGCGATTCGGCTGTCGCAAAAGCCTTGCGAGAAATGTGGGAAGATACTCCGGTCAACGGGGGCTTAGTCGGTGATCTTTGGGTGGAGGGCGTCTTTCCTTCCGTATCGTCTGGCGAGTCGCTGCGGTCGCTTGTGGAGAGCGGAGTTGTTGCTGAGAGCATCATGCGATTGCTGGACGGAAACGGTCAGCTTCCGGGTGACCGCATGCTTTATACGCACCAAGCTGAGTCGGTGAGTCATGCGGCGGGATTTCAGGGGCGGGACGAAAAGCCTGCCATCGTCGTGACGGCAGGGACGGGCGCGGGCAAGACGGAGAGTTTTCTTCTTCCCCTGCTGAACCTGCTGGCATCGAACCCGAAGCGTGAACCCGATCAAGGCATCCAATGCCTGATTCTTTACCCGATGAATGCGCTGGTGAATGACCAAATGGAGCGCATTTACAAGTGGCTGCAAGGACAAGGGGCGAATCCATCCATCTCTTGCTTTCATTTCACGAGCGAGACGCCCGAATCTCGCGCTCGTAAAGATAAGCGGGACTTCCGTGCGTATGATTCTTGCCGAAAGCAGACTCGTCAGGAGGCGCGAGGATGGGAATCGCACGACGGCAGGAAACTGGAAGGCGAGCAGCGCGGGAGTGTGCCGGACATCGTTATCACGAACTACTCGATGCTCGAATACATGCTGTGTCGTCCGCAGGATCAGTGTTTCTTTGGGCGAAATCTCCAAGTCGTTGTCCTCGACGAGGCGCATCTTTACAGCGGCACCCTCGCTGCCGAGATGACGTTGCTTTTGCGACGGCTCTACGAGCGATGTGGGGTCGGAAGCGAGCGGGTGTTACAGCTTGCGACCTCCGCCACGATTGGCGACGACTCGGCGGGCGAGGCAGGGCATTTGGAGCAGTTTGCATCCACCTTGTTCACAAAGCCGAAAGCTTTGGTGAAGGTCATTCAGGGGCAAAAGAGAGATACCCGACTCGCGCCTTTGGCTGTGGCGAAACGAGTGTCGCTGGAAAAATGGCTAGCCGTGCTGTGGGGAGATAAACCGACTTTGGAATACGATGAATTCGGTAAAGCACAGCTCGCCGAGTGGACGATGGATGAAATGAAGCGGCTTCGCGAGAGCTTGGCTGTGGGTTCTGATCTAGCGATAGCTTCTTGCCGTCACCCATCGGTATTTTTACACGCGGCGCTGCCTTTTGATGAGACCGTCTGCCGTCTGTCCGCCATCCTCTACGAACGAAAGCATCTCTGCATGTCTGAGCTTGCCAAATTACTTTGGAATCGCGCTGACGATGCAGCGTTGCAAGCCACTCGCCGCATCCTTCAGCTTGCTGCGTCCGCGCGCCAAGCTGCCGATGAGTTTCCGCTGGTGCCGCACAGACTGCATTTGCAAGCGCGCGGCAGTAGCAGAATCAGCGTTTGCCTCAACGGTGCGTGCGGCGATGGGTACAAGCTGCCGGGTCTTGGCTCGCTGAATCCGAGGGGCAATGGAGTTTGCCCAAGCTGCACACACGCTTGCCTCTCAGTAGTCCGCTGTGACAACTGCGGCACTTGGGCCGTCGCTGGAATGAAGGATGCAGATACTGGACGATACTTGCCGCTCTACCGAAAAGAGGATTGGGAGAAAAAAGAGGTTCGCGCATATTCCCTGAGTGGGCATGGGAAAAGTTCTAAAGAAGAAGTATTGAATACCAAAACGGGCGCGCCTGCACACGGCGGCGTCAGCCTTTATTTCATCCCGGATAATCGCTGCTCTTGTTGCGACGAGAAGTTGCGAGCTGAGGGCCGATTACTCGGTCAGTCAGCTGACTTAGCCATTTCCGTTTTGACCGAAACCGTGCTCACGCAACTCCCGCCGCTCCCGGTTAAATACAATCAATGGTTGCCAGCAAAGGGGCGGCGCTTGCTGGCCTTTAGCGATAGTCGTGGAGCGGCGGCACGGCTTGGCCCAAAGCTCGGCTTTCAGCACGAGGTGCAACTCTTCCGCGCTGCTTTGGTGCAGTGTATCGGGTTGGAGTCACCGGCCAAAGCTGAGGAGTTGGAGGAAGACATCGCCCGAGAGCAACAACGCTTGGAGAAAGACCCAAGCAACGCCCGTTCAAAGCAAAAGCTGATGGAGTATCAACGTGACCTTGCCGCGCTCCAGCAAGGTGGAAAGGTGGGCGATTGGGCAGCGAAGCTGGCGCAATCAACGATCATCCAACAAATCATAGATCGTGGTGAGCCGGGCTGCGACTCTGACAATGACCCTTCCACGAGGCACAAGACGATTGCCGACGATCCAAGCAAGCCGTCCGGCTGGGACCATGCGCCCCAACGCAATTGGGAAGATAACAGCAAAGGCACGCGCAAGTTTATCGAAGCCATGCTGGGGCGAGAATTGGCCCGCTTGTCCTATGGCGGAACCAATCTCCAAATGGCGGTGATGGTGGAAGTCAACTATCCTGGCTTGGACGGAATCAAAGCCCCCGACGCACTACTCGGAACATTGCCCACGGAGGCGATGCGCACACAGTTGCGAAGTCACTGGGCGACTCTGCTGGCCCTTTTGCTCGACACATTGCGGATGGACGGTGCTATCACGCTCGGCAGCGAGGAGTATGACGAGTCCTTCCCATACGGAAGCCAGTACATCGGTCATTGGATGTCGCTGGACGGTATCGGCTACAAACTGTTGCGATTTCGCGGAGTGGAAGGAGAGCCGGGAGAGCCGGATTATGAAGAAGCACGCCAGAGGCGAACACGGTTTATGGAGCGTGTGCTCCTGAAAATGGGATGCCCGCAGAGTGATGTTACCTCATTGGCAAGAAGCGTGATGGAAGCGGTTTTTCAACAGATGACCAGCTTCACCTTTGACTGGCTGAAGTGTGAAGAGCGGCAAACCAGAGACAAGGCATCAGTGAAAGCGATACGGCTGCATTTCCCCGCCCTCACGCTGCGACGCCCACCGCAACTGTTTCGCTGCAAAAATACGTCCTCAATTTGGACCCGGCACTTGTGCGGAATCGTCGCAACCAAAGGGAAATTAGATTTGGATCAGATTGACCATGCTGCGGCTGACTTGGACTTGAGAGTTGGCAGGCATCGTCGTGGCTACCAGTCCGATTTTTACAACACGGGCCTTTGGGCTGAGGAACACAGCGCCCAACTCTCGCCGGAAGAGAACCGGAGGCTTCAAAATCTCTTTAAAGCCGGTGCGCGCAACGTGCTGAGTTCGACCACCACAATGGAGCTGGGTATCGACATCGGCGGGCTCAACGCAGTGCTGATGAGCAATGTCCCGCCCGGAAAAGCGAACTACCTCCAGCGTGCAGGCCGTGCTGGGCGACGTGCTGATGGCTCGTCCATCGTCGTCACCTTTGCCCGCAACACGCCATACGAGCGGGAAGTCATTCAGCGTTTCGGCGACTACCTCGCCAAACCGCTTCGCAATCCAACGGTTTCGCTGGAGCGCGAACGCATCGTCCGGCGGCACTTTCACGCCTACTTGCTGGGGTTGTTCTTCCGGAGCATTACAGCCGAGGGCGCGAAAGCTGGGGCGATGGATGTTTATGGAAGGATGGGGGATTTTTGCGGGCTGGCCCGCTCCCAATACTGGAAGCCAACGAACAACCCCCTGCGGCCAGAACCCATCTTGCAAAGTAGAGGGACAAAGATTATCGCGAATCAATATTTGGAGTTTCTCGAATCACTGGCGGACACGGATGAGTGGCACGTATCAGCAAGAGCACTGATTGCCGATACTGCCCTGGCGTCAGGGGACTTGCAGATATTGTTGGCTGACGCGAGCAGCCGCTTCACTGCATTGCGCGACCGATGGAAAAGCTCATATCAGCCCGTTTTGAAAGCGTGGGAAGCGATCCCAAATGGAGACACTGACCGTGCCGCCTTTGCCAATAGACTTCACTACGAACTCGTCGCAGCCCATCAAATCACCGTCGTCGCAGCCTTGGCAGAAGAGCAATACCTGCCGCGCTATGGATTTCCGATTGGCACAATGAAGCTCAAAGTAGTCGGCACCGATGAAAGGCACCGCGCAGAGGAACAAGAGCAGTATCGGCTGGCACGCGGCGGTATTCAGGCGCTCCGCGAATATGTGCCGGGGTCGGCGTTGCTCGTAGGCGGCAGATTAGTCATTTCGAGAGGCTTGCTGAAAAACAGCATCGGCATTGGCGATGGCCCCGAGAAGACGCGGAGCTTCGGAGTGAGCGGATGGTTTTCAAAATGCACGAGAGGCCACTTCATGCACGGCCCTGGCGGCGGTGCTTCCGCAAAATGCGAGGTCTGCAATGGGGATGCAGTAGGAGCAAAATCCGACTTCCTGATTCCCCAGCATGGCTTTGTCACTGCGGCGTGGGAGAGCCCACAGCGTCACTTGGGGACGGAGCGTATCGGCTCGGCTGTCGTGCAGGCGATAAACCTTCGAGAAACCGCAGTCAGCGACCCAGCTTTCGCGGGGAATCCTGCTTGGGCGGCCTACTACAAAGAGAGCGGCGAGATATTTGTTCACAATCAGGGAGAAAAAGACCTCGGATACGCCATCTGCATTGCCTGTGGAATGACCGAGAGCGAATGCCGCCCTGTAGCGATTGACAAAGATAAGAGCCTCCCTCGCGAGTTATTGCACCACAGTGGCCTGCACTCTCCGAAACCAAGACAAGGCTTTCATCGTCCCAAAGCCTGCGATCACCAAAACAGCTTCCTGCGACACCAATCTCTTGCCAGCAAAGTCATAACCGATGTCCTTCTCCTTGATTTCGGCCCGCAGGCATCCGATCTAGCCGAGACGCTCGCATTAGCCCTAAAGATTGCGGGCGCACGTTTGCTCCAACTTGATAGCCGTGAACTTGGACACACCGTTGCACCATCTCCAAATGGCGGACACCCCACGGCTGTGGTTTACGACAATGTTCCCGGCGGGGCAGGCCATGTCCTTGAGTTGATGAAGGGCAATGCCGATTGGGATAGCGCAGCTTGGGTGAAAATGGCGGCAGAAGTGATGCGCGGAACCGACGCGCACCACGAATCTTGTGAAACCGCGTGCATGGATTGCATTCTCAGCGCCGACATTTTTGATGATGCCGACATTAAAAAGCTCCACCGGAAGCGAGCATACGACTGCATTTCACAATCAGAAACTTATCGCGAAGCACTGGGTAGTTGTGGTGAGAACCACACTGAATCGAGGCCCTCTCGCTCAAACGCAGACCGAAAATCCCGCCTATCCAACTGCGGTTTTTAGAGTAGTCGTCACTTCGGTCAGTTTTTTGGAATCTTGTTCACCGTGTAGTAGGCCTTTTTGTGCAAAAGGCGCTGGCCGTCTGGTGCGGTGATTTTGCCGAGGTCGAAGTCGTGGATGTGGTCTTCGGTGATTTTGTCGAGATGGACATAGACGGAGAGGCCGTCGGCGGATGGCACGGCCTCAGTGACGCGCGGGGTGGTCTGGTCCACTTCGGGCTGCCATAGGCGCCGTGGTAGATGTGCGTGTAGGTGGTGATGTTGTAGGTGCCGGAACGCGCGGCGGTTTGTTTGTCCACGGGCTTGGTGAAGGTGATGAGGAAGCCGTCTTTGCGGATGTTGATTTCTTTCACCTCGAAGGGGACGCCGCCGCTCCAATCAATACGCTGGAGGGCGAAGGGCTCGGTGCTGCGGACGGGCCACTGGCGGTTGGTGGTGAAACCGCCGGCGACGAACTGGCCTTTCGGCGAAAAATCGACGTTCATGATGCCGGTGGCGAGTCCTTCGCGGAATGGGTAACACGCACCCTGCCACACGCCGTTCACCTGCTCGGTCGTGGCGCGCAGGATGATGCTCTGAGTGTAGTCGCCGAGGAAAAGCTGGCCGTCGAATGGGCCGAATTTGCCGCCGGTTTTGTTATTGATCGGAATTTGCTGTTTTGACGCGGAGGGTAAATGACCCCTTACCGAGAATGGTTACATTAAAATCAACTGGCCGAGCCTTGATCGACGACGGCCGGCGAGCAAAACCCTCCCGTTATTCTGCTGGCCCGCCGCCACCCACGAGCGCATGGATTTCTTCTTCTAGCTGGAGCGCTTGTGTGCGGAGTTTCGCAATTTCCTTCTCCAGCCGATCAAGGATGTCGCGCGCCACTTCCTCTAGGTAGCCGGGTTGTTTGGTTGCCAACACGTGCAGTTCATAGCGCGGGTCTTTCCGCAGTTGGTTGGTGGCCTCTAAGGTCGCCACTATTTCTAGGCGCAAGGTATCGAGCAGCTTGTTGAGGCTCGAGAGCTCCTCAGCATCTCCAAAATTTAACGCGCCCAACCCGCGTTTTTGTAGGTAGCCGCTGGGATCGTTGGCAATCTCGCGCAACTGATCGAGGTCGCCACTGTCGCGGGCGCTGTTTATCGCGCTGGTGAGTTGGGTATAGCTTGCGAGTTTCTCGGGGTCGGTAGCAAAGCGGTCTGGGTGGTACAGGCACACCAGTTTTTTCCATAGGGCTTGAAGCTCCAGCGTTTGCGTTTCACTTAAGTTTTTGCGCCCTGCTGCCTGCGCAGCACCCTCAGCATATTCATTAGCCGCACGCTGCTTGGCTTCCTTATACTGTTCAACGACGGTTTCGGCCTCCTCTTCACCCACTCGCACCACCACCGCCAGATATTTCTGGCGGTACGTCACGACAAGCTGTAAGCGGTCGCGCTGCTGGTAATGCGCGTGCAGCAACCCAAACAGCACGGCTTGGGTAACTTCTACCGCGTGCCGTTCGCTGGTGTACTGGGCTTCCACCTCGGCCAACTGGGCGCGGGCGGCCGCGATCAAAATTTTGAGCGCGGCGACCGCCGGATCGCTGAAAATCATAACCTCCGTGCCCGGATTGGCCGCGGCGTGCGCCGGTGCTGCAATCTGCGCCAGATACCAAGCGCCCATCTCAGCGGTCTGCGTATTGGCGCTGCCGGCCAACCAGTTTAGCCAACCCCGCAACGCGGTATCCCCGCGCGCCTCTTGGAAGAGGCGGCCTTTATATTTGCCGAAGGCAATGCGCGAAGGGAACCACGGCGCCGCCGCATATGCGGTTAACTGAGCCCAGGTCTTTAAGCCAAGGCGCTCGGCCAGCGGCCGCAGGACCTGCCCTAATAGGTCAACCACCGTGGTTACGTCACCCAGTGCGGTGTGGGCCCCCCGCTCGGGCAGGCGGTAGAACTGGCGCAGCGTCTGGAGTTTGCAGTTGCCCGCTGGCACTGGATCTAACAGCCGTTGCGCTAGCCGCAACGCGCAAAATCCAGCGCTACCGATGGGGGCTACGCCTAGCCGGGCCCATTCCGGCCACAGCACTTCGTCCAAGTCGTAGGATAGATTAAACGCCACCAACGGCCGCCCCTGGACGTAGTCGGCAAATTCACGATAGACCTCTGGGGCTGGGCCCCCGTCGCGATCCAGAATCTCGCGAGTATAGCCGTGGACGCGGGCCGCCTCGGGAGGAATATCAGCGTTTTGGTTAAGTAGGCGGCGAAACGGCGGCCCGACCGGCTGCCACCCGCGCATGCACTGCGCGGCCAGTTCCACCACATAAATCGGCGCGCTAAGTCCGGTGGTTTCGGTGTCCAGGAGTATCCATTCGGTGGTGTCCATGAAGGGTTAGTTCTGCTTTAAGCGAGCCTGCCCGCGAACTTTGACCGAGCCGTCGCAGGAGAAATCGTCCAGCGCTGGAATGCCCGACAGGTCGAGCTCGGTCAGCTGGTTCCACCTGCAGTCGAGCTTAGTCAGCGCCGGAATGCTCGACAGGTCGAGCTCGGTCAGCTGGTTCTTGCCGCAGGAGAGAAAGGTCAGCGCCGGAATGCTCGACAGGTCGAGCTCGGTCAGCTGGTTGTCGGCGCAGGAGAGCTTGGTCAGCGCCGGCAGGCTACCGGAGAATATCTTGGCCGACGCTTCGCCGCCATTTTTGACCCCCAACTGCCGAAGCTGCAACCCCGGCACCCACTCGAAGCTCCGCAGCGGCAATGCCTTGAGGTCTAGCACCGCGGTGCGAATAGTGCCGTCTACAACCTGCAAGCCGAAGTCAGGTTTGTCAGGATTCCAAGGCAACATAATAGTGGCGCTCATCAGCCGCTCGAGCACTGTTTCCAACGACAGATTGAGGGCCCGCGCCCACAGGCCAAGTTGTGCGTAATCCGGGCTGCAGAACTCGTGGTCACCTAAGGTGTGCCGCTGCGCCGGTACAAGGCCTCGAGCAGGCTGCGCGGCCGCGAGCCAAGCCTGCGTCATGCGCGCCATCACGCCCGTTACGTTGCCGCCGGCGGGGATGAGCGCGCTCGTGGGGCGCACCGTGAGCCCGACGCTTTTATTTTTATCCGCCATGGTGCGCGCCCGTTAGGTGAAACATTGTGCACTTAAACTAACAGGGGCCACCGCAACAGGCTACTCCTATCGGACGGCGCACCTGGAGGGTCTGCACACTGGGCGCTTCACGGGCTTAAAGCGCTGCTAGCATTACGATGACGGGCGTCGCTCCGACTTACGCGCCACTTGGATTAGGCCGCTTGGAGGACCCGAGGAAGGAACTGCAATCCATGCGCCACGTCACCAACGGCACGCCCGTGGTGCTCTGCAGCTATCCGCCACGTCACTGATAGGAAATTGCTTTTTTGACGCGGAGGGTAAGGCCTACGCTGACGTCTACCTTCTGGCGATAGTTGAAACAATCGAACGCTTTGAAAACCTACTACTCCGACCTCCGCAACTTCCAGAACCGGTTGGCATGGTCGGCTTCGACCAACTGCGATTGCTTGGCCCCGGTTCCGTCGAAAGCGGCCCCGAAGTCGGTCCACTGGACTAGGTCGGTGGAATACTGGAGCTGGTAGCGACGGCCTTGCGCGGTGCCGAAGTAGATTTGCACAGCCGCCCTGACCTCCATGATCTCCGGAAGATCGGAGGCCAACTTCGGATTGCTGCCGTTCTGAACCTCAACTAGGTCCGAGTAGCCATCACCGTCGGTGTCCACCTTCAGCGGGTCGGTGCCGTAGTTCAGGCGTTCCTCGGTATCGGTTAGACCATCCCCATCGGTATCCTCCAAGGATTGCTCTCGGTACGAGTCGAAGTTGTCGCCGGTGCTCCGAGGCCAAGGGCTCAGCGCAAGCCCACCCACGGAGCTGGTGGCGATGGCGTGGATGGTTCCGGAGCCAGATCCAGAAATGGCCATGCTTGCCACCAAAAGAACCCCGGATTTAGTGATGATCGGCGGGGCTTCCACGGAGTTGATAACGTTGCCGATCAGCGCGGCCTCTCCGGTCGCTGGATTAACCCGGGCGACGCCTCCGCGATAGTTGGGACCCGTGGAAAGAGTTCGCTCGCTCAACGAGCAGTATACGAACCCATCGCGCCCTACCGCCATCCCAGTGACCCGCATCGGTCCGAACGGTAGTTCAATAATCCGCTGAGGTCTCACGCCGTCCGGATCAATCAGGATCAACCCTGCGGCCGCAGGGTCTCCGGCTTCGGAAGCTCCCCTAGGCGTTTTGATGGCGGAGATCACGATCAGGCCGTCGGCAGTAGTTACGACGATGTTGATCTGGGGGTTTTCCGGTCTGAATTGTGTCCAGTTGAGGTCCCAGGAGATGATTGAACCAAGCTTCAGAGTCTCGGGGTTCGCGAGGTATAGAGCGTTTCTACGGTAAACACCGTCGAGCACTCGATCCTCTGCAAAGAATATGGCATCGCCATTCGGAGCAAATCCAAAAGGGGGGCCCCAAAGTTTAGATGGCGGAAGGTTGCCAATTTTGTTGGTTCGCACAGTTCCACTGCTCCCATCGATCTCGATCAGGAATTCGAGCGGCAAACCATTCAAGCGCCCCGACCTTCCACTCGTAATGACCGTGTTTTTCTTGGTCGCTAAGAATCTGCTTGGCTCCGGGCTGAGAGAGTATCCGCCAAGCCTTATCCGCCACCCTCCAACCCCGGTTCTGGCAATCTCCCGTTCGTCATTTACCAACACCGGCTGCCTCACCACCCCACCATCCGAAAGAGTTACGAGGTTCCCAGCGAGTCTCTCCGAATCGCCCAAGGTTCCGAAGCTCTGGGTCAAGAGGTCGATGCTCAGAGGCGTAAAGATCGGACCGCTAAACGTAGCAGTGACCACCGATCGCTCATCCGCGGTAAGGTACAGAGCAGACCGGTAATCTATGTTTGTCACGGTCTTGGTCCACAGCACCGCACCTGGCCGTGGTTTGGGAATGATGATCTGACCCCACGTTTGCATGGCAACCAAGGCTGCCAGTATCCAGCCGAACGACAAAAAGCGGGTCCTCATCTGCTATCAGCCTACGTCGGTCATCCCGTTACGAGCAAGGACGTTTGACGGTCATAACGGTGATGCTTTTACCCAAGCCTCAAAGACACGCGATCGGCGCACCGGTTGGGTTCTTACCTAAACTCGAACATCGGCTTTCAATCCGCCCTCAAAGCAGGAAGCGAGCAAGCGGAGCAGCGGGTGTGCAGTCCTAATTTTTTCGAGGTTTAGGCGCACGTAGGCGATGGGGTCTCCCGTTCTCCTGCTTCTGGAAGGGTCTAAGGAGACTTCCTGACGACCGGCGATGGTAGCTCGGAGGTGTTCAGGGGTGGCGTATGGGGGTAGAAGTAGCGTCTGCCTACCTAGGTATGAAAAGAGAAGATGAAAGACTGTACAACGACGATTATTATTCCCAGGGGGAAGAATAATTGTCGTTGTACAGTAGTTGGCGCTCTGGAGGCCCGCGATGTAGGCGCGAGCATCCTGGGGTTGGAGGGCGGCAATGGGCAGCGCAGCCTTCTTGCCGGCCCAAGTGAGAAAGCCATCGATCGACTTTTGGTAGCTCCAGGCTGATCCCTTAGCCAAGGCCGAGAGCTTTGAGGCCAGCCAGGCTTCCAGGAAGGCTTCGACTGCCTGGCTCTTGATGCTGTGCGACTCGACGTTGGCCCGTTTTAGGATCCCGGCTATGACATCCCGGGTCTGCTGTTCGATGTGGGTGCCGGCTTCGGCCTGATGGGCGATCTGTTCCCACTCGTCGGCGATGCGACGGGCGACAGCCTTGTCGGTCGACCCTGTGGACCTGAGCACGAGTTTACCGGCCTGACGGAAGGCTCCGTGCCAGTAGGGCGACCTGGGTCTGCGGTGGATGCTAGCCATGCAAGTGCTAACGTTAGTGCTAACACTTTGGGTGTCCAGCGAAGTTTGACTGTGAAAAAAAACCTGCAAAACACATCCGTGAATGTTCTAACCTTAGTCAAGAGTTCGATTCTTCCCGCTGGCACCAATCCGTTTTTATTGAGGGTTTAGAGGAAACCTGACCGTTGGCGCCAAGACCGGTGGTGGCGTCGTGCGAATTCCAACTCCGACTGCCTATCCAGCCTGGCTACTGCGGATCACGGCATCGATTAGTTCCGTGTTCCCAAGCGCCGGGAGAGGGGGAGAGGGGAGGCTACCGCTGTCGAACCAGCAACGACGACGGATTCCGGTGGGAAAAAAAATGAACAAACATCCAAAGCCTAATCCGGATGAATGTGACCATTCGGTTGGGAGCGTAGTGAAACATCCTCTTTGCCTCTGACCGTGAGGTCAGCACTGGCCGGCAGCGCTGGATGGAATGTGCCAAGAATAATCCTAACATTTCCCAACAGTCTGAGTGCCTTTTGATTCCTTTTCCTTCCACTCGACAAGGGCGATCTGCGACTTAAAAAATGCAATTTACTCAATAAAACAGGGTATTAATGCCTTTTCAGCATGAATCGTGATTTATTATGTAAACGGTTTCCCAAACCGTCTTAAATCGGGGAAGTTTCAGTTTTGCTCAAATAAAAACCGCGACAATTTCCACCCCAGAAAGCTTCCGAGTCTTTCTCGGTCAGATGACGGGAATAATCGCGAACAAGTCCCTCGACCTGCTCATAGCTTCCGGCCAGAAGGCAGACCGGCCAATCCGATCCAAACATCAACCGACGCGCGCCGAAGGCTTCAAAGACAACGTCTAAATACGGACGAAAATCAAGAGCCTTCCAACTTTGATGATGCGCCTCGGTCACCATTCCTGAAACTTTGCAAAGCACATTTTCATACCGAGCAAGCTCCCGGATCTGGCTTTCCCAGGGCACCAAACTCGCCTGTCGGATTAGTGGTTTAGCTAAGTGATCCAAGACGAAGGGTTGCTCTGGAAAACGAGCGACCAACTCGATCGCCGCGGGAAGTTGTTGAGGATAAATTAGAATATCGTACGTCAAACCGAACTGTCGTAATCGGTTAATGCCACGAAGGAAATCCGGTTGAACAAGAAACCGGTGATCTGGTTCATCTTGGGCGATATGTCTCACTCCAACAAACCGAGGATGTCTCGCGAGAGGCGCGAGGTCTTCTTCGACTCGATCTGACTTTAGATCTACCCAACCGACCACCCCTTGAGTCCGAGGATCGGCGTCAGCCAATCCGAGCATCCAATACGATTCTGCTAGCGATTGGCGGACTTGAACCGCAATAGATCCACTAAAGCCTAATGACCGATGAAGAATGGCTAAGTCTGCTGGCAACCAGTCTCGTTGAAGCGGCGAACCCGTTGGGATCCAAGAATACTGAGTGGCGTCGTAGCGCCAGAAGTGTTGATGAGAATCCAAGTGCATTTGCGGAGTAAGTCAGAGATTTAGAAAGGAGGAAACCTTGGAAACCTCGATCGACTTGGAAATAGCCCTGTTTCAAGGGTTGCTCCCGACTGTGGTCAGAGGCTACCCTGAATCCGATGTCGAGTGTCGCAGACCAGTTGAAATCCGAGCGTGAACGCTTAACTAGGACAATTCACGACGTAGCCAATTCGACCAACATCAAAACGGACCATATCCGAGCCCTTGAAGCCGGTGATTGGAGAGCCTTTGGAGCTTTAGTCTATATTCGAGGATTTACTCGAACTTACGCCAAAGAACTCCGGATGGATGTACCGAAACTTATGGCCCAACTTGAGGCTGAACTGGGTGAGTCAGGTGAGTTCATAGACCCCCCCAGTTTAAGCGGCAATCGTAAAGGACCTTTAGATTTTATTACGCTGTGGCTTTCACGAATGAAATGGCAATGGCTTCTTCCGATTGTCCTCGGGTTAGCCCTCCTTTCCGTTGTTTGGATCGGCTACAAGACGTTCCGGTCAAATCAGGTAGCCAACAAGATCAGCCTTAAGGCGAGTATTATCACCAATCGAAGTTCGAATCTTCTTCCGCCAATTCAGGCCCTGCCTCGGGCTACCAATAGCACCCGATCCAATCGCTGACTTTGAACTCCGGCTGAGCTCTGACGAGGTCGCTAAATTTTCTGAATTGAAGCCTTCTTCGGTTGGCACAGAGCGCCAGAGGGTAGAGTTCAATGAAGGTTGACGTCGAAAGAGACGGGACCACGGTTATTGGATGCGAATCGGAGTCCCCAACTGTCCCAGTAACCACTCCTCTTCTGGTAAAATGACCACAGCGATCTGACGGCTTCGAGCACGTCCTTCGAGCGTCAGGTTCGAGTCAATTGGGCGGTGTTCTGCACCCTATTAGTGGACCGCCCCGTTGCGCGTCGGACTGCGAGTTTCAAATTATTGGTAGATTTGTGCTGCTTTATAACCCGAATCGAGACAACTGATCCCGGTGGCTCCGACTTAACCTGACCGTCATGCCTCCCTTCAAAACCACGGAATACTCGCCGTGCTGCAAGGCCTGCAATTCTTGAACGCGTTGGATATTTACGATCGCGGTCCGGCTCACTCGCACAAAAAACTTCGAGGGCAAACGCTGATCGATGGAAGTCAGCGTCTCCCTTAACAAATGCGATCGGGTGCCGACGTGGATTTCTACATAATTATCCGCACTCGCAATCCAGTCGATCTCCTGAGCGCAAACAAAGATGACCTTTCCATTGTTCCGAATGGGAATCCGTTCCGGAGAAGACGCGCCAGCCTTTATATCCTCGAGCATTGCGCCCACTTTGGCCTGCAGTTCCTCCGACTCAGGATTCCGAACTCGTTTGATGACACGATCTAACGCCTGCAGAAACCGCCCACGATCCATCGGCTTCAAAAGATAATCGACCGCATGAAATTCGAAGGCTTGCACCGCATAGTGATCGAAGGCCGTGACGAAAACAACGGCGGGCGGCAAATCTGACCCCAACCTTTCCAACACCTCCATCCCATTCAGTCCCGGCATCTGGATATCTAAAAAGACGACATCGGGTCGATCGCGTCGAACGGCGGTGAGAGCTTCTGCGCCGTCACCGCACTCTCCAACGACATCAAATCCTTCCGTCCCCAGAAGAAGACGACGAATCCGTTCTCGGGCTAAAGGTTCATCATCGACGATAAGAGTGCGCAGACCCTGCATGGGTTGAAGATGCACGCAAGCCGCACCCTGTCTAGGTTCAAGCTAAAGCCGAAGTGGATTGAGCAGGAAACTCTAACAGGGCTCGGGTTCCACCACCCTCCATTGATTCCAAGCGGAAGACTGCGCATTCGCCGTAAATCTGCGCTAAACGCGCACGACAATTTGACGTCCCAATCCCGGATCCGACCCCTCGATCGAGGCTGAGTTCACCTCCAGTGTCCTCCACTTCAAGACGGATCCGACCTAGTGATAGCAACTGCGTCCGGATAAGAATAGTACAAGGACCCATTGTCGGTTCTAGGCCGTGTTTAATGGCATTCTCAACAAGGGGTTGGAGCAAAAAACTAGGAATCTTTACTTTCTCGGTACCCGGACCCAGTTGATGGCGAATCTGCAATCGTTCTCCAAACCTCATTTTTTCTAAGGCTAGATATCGGTCGATAAAAGCCATTTCCTCGGCCAACGGGACTAGAGGATTGCCTGACTGATCCAAGGTATGACGCAACAACCCCGCCAAAGCGACTAGCATGGTGTCCGCGGCCTCCACGTCGCGGTACATTAAAGTACTAATTCCGTTCAGCGCATTAAAAAGAAAATGCGGATTCAACTGCATTTGAAGAGCGTACAAACGTGCTGAAGTGAGTCGATTTTCAAGTTCCAAGAGCCGTCGTTCGCGTTCTTCAAGACTTCGGAAATAAACCAACGCATGGGCGGTTGTCACGACCACCCAATAAACAAGGACATTAAAGAAAAAGGTAGCGACCAAGACATAACGAAGAACGTCGTTGATTGGTTTTCCTACCCCTCGCCCCGGCAGAATAGGTTCGACAACTAGGGTCCGTAGAAGAATCCAAACCAAGGAAAAAACCACTCCAGCGACACCGTGTAAAACGACCCGGAGTCGCCAATGCGATCCGTCTAAAGGGAACAAACGAGTCAATCGGAAAGCCGGCAAAGAGAGCACAGCAAAAAGAAACCAATCGGCTAAAGCTCCAGAAATTGCCGACACCCAGAGCACTCCATCGCCGAGTTTTGCTGCTTTCAGATAATATTGTCCGGCAAAAGCGAGAGCGATGAGCAACCAGACGAATCCATAGAGCAGGATTCTTTTATAAAATTGTATTTGAGACGGGTTCAGCACCTGCACATACCAAGACTTAAGTGCGATTCTGGATTGGGGAAGGACGAATCTCGCGCGGGCGGGTTAGAAAATTAATTCAAGAAAAGTCTCATCTAGTTCCTCTGCTCGAGATCTCTGCCCGAAAAGTCTTTAGTTTTAGCGGAGAGCAGGTGAGGTGCGTGATTTAACACCTCACCGAGCGAACGATATTCAACTTGAAAAGGAGCTTAGACAGGTTCGGCCATCAAATCGTAGTCGGTGTGGCCGATAATCCGGACCGTAGCAAATCGCCCCAGAGGCAGGGTGCCTCGAACGTAAACTCGGCCATCAATATCTGGGGCGTCGGCTTCACCCCGAGCCATTAGGTACCGACCCTTCAACTGGGCCAACGAAGCGTCTTCACCTCGGATCAATCCGTGTTCCCAAGAACGGACATTTGCCTTGTTCAAATCTTTGGCCGATGCCTCACCTTCAATTAGAACTCGGAGAGTGCGACCCATAAAGGATTCCGATACACCCACCGCGACGGTATGCTGAGCAGCCATAGCCAAATCACGACGCTTCTGACGCGTCTTTGGTGACAGCTGTTTTTCCATCTTCCCAGCGATGGTTCCATCCTCTTTGGAATAAGCGAAAACACCGAGTCGTTCGAAGCGCGTTTCTTCAATGAAGCGGAGCAGGGTCTTAAAATGAGTTTCGGTTTCACCCGGAAAACCAACGATAAAGGTCGTCCGCAAGGCGATGCCGGGAATACCAGCACGGATCCGCTGGATTAGTTCTCGGATATATTCCCCTGAGGTTTCGCGGCGCATCCGCGACAACATATCGTCGTGGATGTGTTGTAAGGGCATGTCCACATAGCGAGCCACCTTGGGGCATTCGGCGATGGTTTGGATCAATTCATCGGTCCAATGAGCTGGATGCGTATAGAGTAAGCGAATCCAAAAGTGCCCCTCGAGTGCGTTTAGTTCCCGCAGAAGAGTACAGAGCGTCGTGGCATCGACTGGTAAAGCTTTCGTGGCGGCGGTGAAACGATCCGGTGAGGCAATGGCCCGGCTGTGGTTGGGTCGTAGATCTAGACCGTAATAGGTTGAATCTTGAGAAATGAGATTTAGTTCTTTGACCCCATCCGCAATGAGAGCTTTGGCCTCCGCAACAATGTCTTTCTGAGTTCGACTACGGTGCGAACCACGCATCCGAGGGATGATGCAGAAACTGCAAGGATGGTTACACCCCTCGGCGATCTTGACGTAAGCAAAATGCTTTGGGGTCAGTCGGAAGCGGGGTGTCTCAAACTGAGGAATATAGAGCGGCCGAGCAGTGACATCGACCGAAGGGGCGTCCGCCTCGGCGCGGGTTAAAGCGATCCGAGTTTTGCCAAACCGATCCGTTAGACGAAGAGACTCTTCATGATCGTGAGTGACGGGAGTTTTTCCCTCGAGTTCCTGAAGTCGACCTTTGACTTTAGAACGAATCAACTTACTGGAATCGGCACTGACGGAAAGAGTCTCGATTCGAGCGGCTCGTTTGGCGATGGCATCTTCGACCAAAGCGCCAACCTGTTCCACCTGATCAATCCCCATAAAGACATCCACTTCCGGCATAAGCTTGGGGAGTTCATCGCGAAAGCGCTGTGGCATACACCCTGAAACAATGAGGGCTTGCCCACGGTTGGAGGCTTTGCGCAGTTCATTTTGCTCGAGAATCGTATCAATTGATTCCTCCTGAGCGGCATCAATAAACGAGCAGGTATTGACGATGACAGCATCAGCGAGGGAAGCGTCATTGACGATTTCGACTCCCGCTTTTAGCAGAGAGCCCAGCATAATTTCGGCATCGACCAAATTCTTGGCGCAACCGAGGGAAATTAATCCGACTCGTCGTGGAGGTGGAACTGTTCCCGCTGACTTCATCTTGATCACTGTTGGAGGAGCTTAGAGCGATTGAATAGGCAGCGGCAATCCTTCAAACCAAGAGATACGTGACCGACCGAACTCTATCGGTGATAAAATGACCTGCGATTGAGGTCTAAACTGAGCGAGACCTACTACTTTTGGCGGCATCAGGTTAACCTGCATGAGTACTTAAGTTTAAGGAGAGAGAAAAACCAGTCACACCTTCTATCCCTTGATCCAGCGTACTTTGATCACTCGGAAATTGTAGGTCGCGCGCCCGAAATGGACTGAGCGGATTAGGAAACATTTCCAGAACCCCGAAGGTCGAGGCAAAGGAGTTCACCCTTCCAATTGCGGATGTAGAGACGCCCATTCGAAAGCACTGGTGCGGTCCAAAATTTGCCGCCAGAAACTTGGGCTCGAGCTATCTCTTCGTACTTGTCTGGAGAACCCTTGACCACGACCAACTCCCCACGACCTGTCAACCAAAGGATTTTACCCTCTGCGGCAGAAAGTGCCCCCGTCTCTGCTTTTGAACTTTCCCAGTGCAATCGACCGGTAGCGAGGTCGAAACATTTAAGGCGTGAATCTCCATCCCCGCCATCTCCATCGAGGCCATAGACCCGCCCCTCTAGAACGACCGGGGACTGCATGTGGGCCCTGAGCAATTTGTGTTTCCACAGTTCAGTGGCTGAGGAGTCAGTAAAGCGGATCGCTGTTGCTCCGGTGCCGTAACCAGAAGTGAGCAGCATTATATCCCCAGAGATCACTGGGTCAGCGGCGTTGACATCATATTTCGTTTTCCAGGGATGTCGCCAGAGTTCTCGTCCAGTGCCGGGTTCGATGGCGATAACATGGCGGAAGCTAAATAAGGCGAGAGCTTGTTGGTTGCCGATTTGGAAGGGGACTGGTGTACCGTATCCACTGGGTCCTTGGCCATTTAGCCAGACCTTTTTACCGGTTGTTTTATCGAGCCCCACCCCTGCATCGCCGGCATTAAAGATAACTAGTCCCTTGTGAATATAAGGAGCACCTGCGAAGCCCCATTCCGGAGTCTTTGCACCCAGATTTGAGGAGAGTTCTTGTTGCCAAACGAGCTCGCCGGTGGAGGCATTAAGGCAGAGCACTCGACCGGATTTAGAAACTGTGTAGAGGCGATCGCCATCCAAGGTGGGGGTGGCACTCGTGCCGCCTTCGTAATAATGATCCGCCAAGGGTTGAGGGTAGGAGTAGCGCCAGAGTTCCTTACCGCTCATGCTGTCTAGGCAAAGGACACTGTCGTTACCTTTGCTTTTTTGACCATCGTGGCCGGTCGTGAAAAGCCGGTTTCCAGCGACGACCATTCCGGAAAATCCAGCGCCAACAGCACTCTTCCAAACTTGTTTAGGCTGTCCAGCGGGCCAAGCCCCTAGCCAGTTTTTCTCCTTAGAAACACCGTCGGCGTCCGGACCACGGAAGCGTGGCCAATCTGCACCGTAAGCAGAGCTAAGAAGTCCGGTGCTAAGAATGAGACAAGCAAGTGAGCGCATAAATAAGAAAGGTATGCGTGAAGCTTAAGACGTCAATGCAGCGTCTTGATCGAATGGAAAAAGTGAGGCAGAGGATTTCTTTCTTCCTTTTGATTTTTGCGCCTTTGACCTTCATCTTACAAGCGTCTGAGCGTGCGTGTGCCACCGTCAGACCTTTGATTATGGATTTTGTGTTTTCTTGTCCCAGGCTCAGTCGAACTTTTCGATGGCACCTTGTTTTGGTCAGTCTTTTGATGGGTGGAATCAACGGTCTTTTCGGGGCGTCGATGGGTGAGATGCCCTCGAGGATCCAGACAGAGATCGAGGTTGTCCCTTCTTCGCCTGATCCAAAGATGGCGCATCATGGGTTGCCGTTGGCGCGTAATATCGGACTTCCAGCACCCGATCTCAGCGCTATTTTTCTCGAAGATCAATCTGCCGAAAAAGTAACCCAAGCCAAGTCACCTCGACGCCTTGGTATCAAGCGTCCCCTCAGTGAGGTTAAACCGGCCGCTGCTGAGTGGACTCTTTTGGGGGATGGGAGTCGGGTCTGGGCGGGGCAATTTGAGTCGGCTGGGGCCTTAGGCATTCGATTGCATTTTACTTCTGTGACCCTTCCTCCTGGGGGCGTGCTCATCGTTTATGATCCGGAGAACCCAGATCAAGCGGAAGGCCCCTTCGATCGAGCCTATCTAGCGGGCCGCGACAGTTTTTGGTCGTCCACCGTTTTTTCTGGAGTGGTGATTGTGGAAGCGCAGGTTCCCGCGGGCAGCCGTTTAGCCGAATTCAGTCTCAAGGAACTCACGCACAACTATCGTCAGTTAGCGGTTGGCGAAGCTAAATCAGCGCAATCTTGCGAGTTAGACTTCGGATGTGAATTGGCCCAATGGGGAACTGCAGGTGCGGCGGTCTCGGGGGTTGGAGTTGTCTCGAAGAGCGGGGCTATTTTTTGCACGGGTTGCCTGTTAAATGATAAAGATCCAGCCCCTTTATCTAACTATTATTTGACGGCGGCCCATTGCATTCGAGACCAAGAAGAGGCTGATTCGGTGGAACTTTATTGGTTGTACCAAACAACCTCTTGCGAGGGCCTGAAACCGAATATGTCCACCGTTCCCCGGACGCGTGGCGGAGGCGAAATTTTGTCGCGCCGAGCAGAGGGTGAACAACGCCATCGAAATGATCATGTCTTTCTCCAGTTGCGCGGCGCAATTCCGCTGGGGGTCACTTATGCCGGATGGTCGACAAATAGCCCAGCAGTCAATGAAATTGCCACCTGTATTCACCATCCCAGTGGCGATTACAAACGGATTAGTCACGGGACGATCGATTCAAGATATTCAACAGACAATTTTTGGGAAGTTCTTTGGTTACCCAATCGAGGTGTTACAGAAAAGGGGAGTTCTGGAGGGCCACTTTTCAATGCAAAACAGCAGGTAATCGGACACTTATGCCATGGAGCGTCAAATTGTAATGACAGTAACCCTGAGAATCAATTTGACTATTTCGGGAGGTTTTCGATCACCTTTGAGTTTGTGCATTATTGGCTGCTGAATGAAGAGTTACCCGCTGTTCCGGTTAACGATGCCTTTGAGTCTCCCAAGATTTTAAAAGGTTTTTCTGGGACACTCTCTGACAATAATCTCCGAGGATCTCGGCAAATGGGCGAACCCTCGATTGATACAATCGTGGGCGGGACCTCGTTATGGTACAGTTGGATTGCTCCAGCAGCGGGGCGGGCCACCTTTGATACACTTGGCAGTGCCGTTAACACCCTTTTAGCGGTTTACACGGGAACAACTCTCGGTGCGATCACCTTAAAAGCGGAGAATGACGATTGGGTCTTTGGGGAAGTGTTACAGAGTAAGGTTGAGTTGACCGTGGTGGAGGGAACTCAGTACAGCATTGCGGTCGATAGTTACGATGCAAGTTTCGACCCCGCACGGTCGCCGATCATTTTGCATTGGTTTCTGCCAGAAGGGCCACCAGGAGGTGAAGGCAACGACAGTTTTAGCAAACCAATAACCTTGACCGGAAGTCGTGGGCAAGTTCGTGGGGCTAACCTCAATTACAGCCGAGAAATAGGGGAACCATCCCATCAACCGGTTGGGTTTTCAGCGGCCCGAATTGGGCGACGATCCGCTTGGTGGTCTTGGACGGCGCCGGCATCTCAAAGAGTAACCTTTGATACTTTGGGCAGCGACTTCGACACCGTGATGGCTGTTTACACTGGGAGTGACTTGGTCTCGTTGATTCCTGTGATCCAGAACGATGATATTAATCTCGGCACCGTGCAGAGTCGAGTCACCTTCGATGCGGAGGCTGGCACGGTCTACTGGATTGCGGTGGACGGATTCCGTTCGGCAACCCCTCTTCAAGTGGATCAGAGGGAAGGTACCATCGTCCTTAATTGGAGTCGGGAAGCTCCACTGATTATCGAAGGGCGTTGGAACGGCAAGCTGTTGGTAGAAATTAGTTATGCATCAGAGGTCGGGCGTTCTTACAGACTCGAGTCGACGACAGATTTAGGTCAAGTGCCGGTGGTGTGGACCGCATTGGAGGAGCAAATTGGTAATGGAACGTCGATGATATTTGTTGACCGTTCATCAAATCGTCTGGAAGTGCAGCGGAAATATTATCGGGTGGTTACGTTCTAAGAGTGTGGGTGATCAACCTGAAGGATCGAAGGGTCAATAAATGACCCATTCCACGAGTTTAAAGAGAGATTTCGCCCTTCTCTTCTGACTTTTTTGACGGGCAACAGGATCCATCGGTAGTTTAATTTCCACCGTATCTGCGAAACCCTTTTAGGGAAGATGGACGATCAATCGATCATCGCCGCTTGCTCCGCGGGGAGTTGCGCCGTTAGCCTAACCCTAAGGATGCATTCTGTACTTATTTCAGGAGGACGGGTGATTGATCCGGCCAACAGGGTGGATGAGTTGACTGACGTCCTGTTGACCGACGGTCGGATTGCGGCGCTCGGACTGGGCTTATCAGCACCTCTGGGAACGGAGCGGGTGGATGCCACCGGTTTGGTCGTCGTCCCTGGGTTGATTGATCTTCATGTTCACTTTCGGGAGCCAGGCCAGACGACGAAAGAGACCGTATTAACTGGATCACAGGCGGCGGCACGCGGTGGATTTACCACTGTCGTTTGCATGCCCAATACTTCACCCAGTATTGATTCAGCGGCGACCGTGGCATTGATCCAAGAACGCGCTAGGAAATGTCCCGTGCGAGTCGAGATAACTGGGGCTTTGAGCAAGGGGATTTCCGGTGAAGAATTAGCCCCGATCGGTTCATTAGCGAAGGCAGGGGTCGTCGCTTTATCGGATGACGGTCGCTGCATTCAGGATAATGATTTAATGCGACGCGCTCTAGAATACGCGCGTCAGTTTGGCTTGCCGGTAATGGACCATTGTCAGGACTATAGTCTGGTGAAAGACGGGGTCATGCACGAAGGGTTGCATAGTCTTCGACTAGGTCTGCGCGGATGGCCCTCAGCCGGTGAAGAAATGATTGTGGCGCGGAACATTCTTCTGGCGGAGCAGACCGGTACCCCGATTCATTGCCAGCATGTGAGTGCGGCAGGAAGTGTCCGATTGATTCGGGAAGCGAAGAAACGTGGCGTGCCAATTTCGGGCGAAGCGTGTCCGCACCATTTTACTTTAACTGACGCCTGTGTGGCGGGCAGTACTGTGTTTTGGCAAACGGACGGAGCCGAGTTACTGGGGCGAGGAGTGGGTGGAAACGGGCAGCCGGAATGGCCGGTGTACCACACTCATTTTAAGATGAACCCGCCGCTCCGTTCAGCCGCAGACCGAGAAGCCATCTTGGCTGGATTAGTGGACGGCACCCTAGAAATTATTTCTAGCGATCATGCGCCCCATACCGAGTCGGAAAAAGATATGGAGTTTGATTACGCGCCCTTCGGCATTACGGGATTGGAAGTCGAATTGGCTTTGACCCTGATGCAACTTTTCCACACTGAGCGAATGGAACTTTCCGACATCATCGCCAAGTTAACTCTCAATCCCGCTCGTTTTTTGAATCTCTCTGGGGGACGAGGCACGTTGTCGATTGGAGCATTGGGCGATGTGACACTGATCGATCCCTCGGCTGAATGGGTTTGCGATCGAGCCAACACCGCAAGCAAGTGTCGCAACAATCCATTTCACGGTTGGACTATGAGGGGTAAAGTTATTCGGACAATCGTGGGTGCCCAGACGGTGTATGAAAGCAGTTCTTGAAGGGTTTATGCTGGATACCAAGAGAGATTAAAGATACTTTTATCCGTGTTTTTGAGGGCTTTTCTTCCGATTTCATTAGTTTTGTCGAGGGGTATTCTTGGAGATTTACCACAATCGGCTCCCCCTGTTTTCTTGGCGGAACGAAACGTCACTCGTTCCCCTCTTCCGGCGAAATCTAACCCTGTTTCGTCTTGGCTGGAGTACGACATGGGGGATCCAAGCCCAGAGGAGCAGGCTTATTTAGAACGAATTAATCGGGCGCGACTGTGGCCAACTGAGGAGGGTGTTATTTTGGCTAATAGCTCCGACCCAGATTTGTTGAAAGCCTACCAATTTTTCGAAGTCGATCTGCAGCGGGCGGTCAATGAAATTGCAGACTATCCCGCCGTGGCCCCACTGGTATTCGAACCGAGACTTATTACCGCTGCTCGACGGCACACCGAGTACATGTTGGAGAATGCGGTCCAAGAACATGAGGAGCATTCGCCGGAGACCGGACTCGTTCTCAATACCTCAGCCTCTCGGGTGACGGCAGTGGGTTATCCTTGGACAACACTCGGGGAAAGTATTTTTTCTTATGCGACTTCGCCCGATCACGGTCATGCTGGCTTCGAAATTGATTGGGGACCGGGTGATGGCGGGGTTCAGAGGCCGCCTGGTCACCGAAACAGCAATCACACGTCCGCCTATCGAGAAATCGGGATTGGGGTAACCAACGCCAGCAACACCCGAGTTGAAGATGGGATCAGTCGAAAAGTAGGGCCGCAGTTAGTAAGCATGAGTTTTGCCGATCGAGCTCTTTCGATGGCCCGCATCACTGGGGTTGTTTACTATGACCTCAATACCAACGGGGTCTACGATGCAGGGGAAGGGGTTTCTGGGGTTCATGTTGAAGCACCCGAGGGGCAATCATCAGCCATGACTCGGCGTTCTGGCGGGTATGCCGTCCGGGCGGCGGTTGCTCCAAACACTCTGAGATTTCGTGCCGGAGCTCGAGACTTGGCGACAAATACCATCGTGGGAATATCGGAATCGACGGTGAAACTAGACCTGATGCTCCCCCTAGTGGTGAGCCGAGTTCATGGGCCGAATAACGCTTCGGTCCGGTCGGGGACCCTGTACTTTCCGACTCAAATGCCAGGGGCTGAAAGGTATCACTGGTCGTCGGTTCGCTTGGAGGGAACGCGAGGAATCGAGGGAGCCGAAACAGGAACAGACGCTTTTGACGTCGAGGTGAGTTCCGGTTGGAATCCCATCCGCAGTGGAAGTGCTGCCGTGGGTTTAAATTCGTTTCACCTTGTTCACGGCACTCCAAGCCTTCAGGTGTTAACCTACAGAAACCAGATTCGGCCGAGTGCTACAGGTCTTCTACGGTTTCGCTCTCGATTAGGATTTTCCACCAGCACCCAGGTTGCTTTGGTGGAGGTAGCGGAGAGTGGCAGCGACGAATGGCAACCGGTTTTCACTCAACGCGGATGGGGTATTGGTGGAACCTCGCAAACATCCTACGTGTCGGCCGAAGTCTCCTTGGCCCGCTACGCTGGCCGGAATATTCGAATCAGATTTTGTTATCGGGTTGAATCGGGATCTTATTTTAATCAGGAAACAGCGTCCTTTGGTTGGCACTTTGATGAAATTCAGTTTGCCTCCACCTCATTCTTGGTGAATGACCTCGCTGGAGACAGCCCAGCGGACGGTGGCTTTGTCTTTCAACCGAGTCGCTTAGGCTCTTATGAGTTGCGCTCGCAGCCGATATTTAATGGCCGTGCTTTGGCGTGGTCACCCCCTTTGCCAGTGACAGCAGTGGAGAGCAGTCCGTTGGGAAGTGTGGTGGTGATCGGAGCGCTGCAACAACTTTCGGAGGGGCGACACCGGTTGGGATTTGATCTTCGCAGCGGTGTGGGCGGCGTGTGGAAACTGGAATCGGCTTCGAGCCCATCGGGACCTTGGGTTGAGGTTTCCGGAGCGACTTTGTCCTGGGAAAGTGCGAACCGCTGGGACTTCACTTTCCCTTCACCCGCAGCCTCAATCTTCTACCGAATTCGAGTTAATTAATCGAGGCAAAGCCTTTTTTATTCTGCTCAACCTGCTTACTTATGTTGATAGTTTTGCTAATATTCAAAGGGAACGTTTGACGCAGGTTTAGTTAGGGCATTATCTATAGCAACGCGTGAGTTTCTAAAAGCATCGAGCTTTCCTGAATTGCGTTTGAAAAAGATGAATTTGCTGTTGCGTCTCTGGCGATCCTCCCTCGGGAAGAAATATGTGATGGCCCTCACTGGCATTGCGCTTTTTGGGTTTGTGATTGGCCATTTGGTCGGCAATCTTCAGGTTTTTGGCAATCCTGATCTGATAAATACCTACGCTCATTTTTTAAAATCCAAGCCCGGTTTGATTTGGGGCGCTCGGATTGGGTTGTTGCTGATGGTTAGCTTACACTTTGCTGCGGCAGTGACCCTCACCTTGGCCAACCGTGCTGCCCGTCCGATCCCTTATGCTGGTGGTTCCTCGCCCGGTTCCACTTGGAAATCCCGACATGCGATGCTCTCGGGATTAGTGATCTTGGCCTTCGTGGTTTATCATTTGCTGCATTACACCGCTTTGATTAGTGGCATTAATGGAACCGGTAGAGATTTTTCCTTACTGAAAACGACTTTGTCCGGATCTAATGATGTCGTCCCCGATGTTTATGCGATGATGATTCTAGGTTTCAAGGTTTGGTGGGTTACTGCCTTTTATTTAATCGCCCAAGCCTTGCTCTTTCTCCACCTCGGGCACGGGCTTGCTTCGATGTTTCAATCACTGGGCTTAAGGAACCACACGTGGTGGCCTCGCATCAGCGCTTTCGCTCGGGCTGCAAGTTTGGTGATTTTTCTGGGGTACGCCTCGATTCCGATTGCGGTCCTCGTCGGGGGAATGGGATCGGAGTATGCTCAAAGGGCCCTCGCCCAAATGTCAGTTAAGGAGGCCAAATAATATGGCGACACTGAATTCTAACATCCCTTCGGGTCCCCTCTCGCAGAAGTGGGAAAACCACAAGTTTAGTTCGAAACTAATCAATCCCGCCAACAAACGAAAATACAAGATCATCGTAGTCGGAGCGGGTTTAGCCGGTTCGAGTACTTCGGCGACTCTGGCGGAGTTGGGGTATGAGGTGCATAATTTTGTGTTTCATGACTCCCCCCGTAGGGCCCATTCGGTCGCTGCCCAAGGGGGGATTAATGCGGCCAAGAATTACCAGAACGACGGCGACTCCGTGCATCGATTATTTTATGATACGATCAAGGGTGGCGATTACCGCGCACGTGAAGCTAATGTGCATCGTCTAGCGGAGGTTTCAGTTAACATTATTGATCAGTGTGCAGCTCAAGGAGTGCCTTTTGCCCGTGAATATGGCGGTTTACTTGATAATAGATCTTTCGGTGGAGCGCAGGTTTCTCGAACTTTCTACGCCCGTGGTCAAACCGGCCAACAACTCCTTCTCGGTGCCTATTCGGCTCTGAACAAAATGATCGGTGCGGGTGGGGTAATTTCTCACACGCATTCAGAAATGCTGGATCTGGTGGTGGTGAATGGGCACGCAAAGGGAATCATTGTGCGGGACCTGCAAACCGGCGTGATCCATCGTCACAGTGCCGACGCTATTGTGCTCGCGACCGGCGGCTATGGAAACGTCTTCAATCTATCCACCTACGCGCGAGGTTCCAATGTCACCGCCAGTTGGCGTGCTTACAAGAGGGGAGCCACCTTTAGTAATCCTTGTTACACGCAGATTCATCCGACCTGCATCCCTGTCTCGGGCGAGTATCAGTCTAAGTTGACTCTGATGTCGGAATCCCTTCGAAACGATGGAAGGATCTGGGTTCCGAAACGGAAAGAAGACGCCCAGAAAGCACCTGCAGATATTGCCGAAAGCGACCGCGATTACTATCTGGAGAGAATGTATTCGGCCTTCGGCAATTTGGCCCCGCGCGATGTGGCGAGCCGAGCCGCCAAAACGGTTTGTGACGAAGGACGCGGCATAGGCAGTACAGGTCTCGGGGTCTATCTAGACTTTGCAGAATCTATTAAACGTCTCGGTGAAGATAAAGTCCGTGAGCGATATGGTAATCTCTTCTCCATGTACCATGAGATTACCAATGAGAACGCTTACACCAGTCCAATGCGGATTTATCCCGCAGTCCACTACACGATGGGCGGACTCTGGGTGGACTATAATTTGATGAGTAATCTTCCGGGACTGTTCGTGCTGGGTGAAGCGAATTTCTCCGATCATGGCGCCAACCGCTTAGGCGCGAGTGCCTTAATGCAAGGGTTGTCCGATGGATATTTCGTGTTACCGAGCACCATTGCGACCTATCTATCCACGGTGAAAACAGGGGGGCGACCCGGCACTGCGATCGGTGAATTCAAGGAGGCAGAGGAGAACGTTCAAGGATTTATTCGGAGGGCAACCTCCGGTAAAGGCAGTCGGACACCGGATAGTTTTCACAAGCAGTTGGGTAAACTCATGTGGGAGTACTGTGGGATGGCCCGTAACAAAGCCGGACTCGAAAAGGCTATTGGGTTAATTAGTGATTTGCGTGAGGAATACCGGACCAATCTCCGCGTTTTGGGCGACTCTGATAATTGGAACCAGCAACTCGAGAAGGCCGGTCGGGTGGGCGATTTTATCGAATTGGGTGAACTGATGTGTCGCGACGCGCTCATGCGTGAAGAGAGTTGTGGTGGGCATTTTCGTGAAGAGTACCAGTACACAGCCGCCGATTCGGAAGTGCAGCAGGGGATTGTCAATGCCGGCGATGTGAAGCGTCGCGACGAACAATTTGCTTTTGTGGCAGCTTGGGAGTTCCCAGGATCTGCGGATAAAGCCCCCATCTTAAATAAGGAACCTCTCGTTTATGAAGAAGTTGAAATGGGAACGCGCAGCTACAAATGATGTTGGATTGACCCTTCACCGATCAATATGAGGCGTTGACCTCACCGTTGAGAGGTGGACCCCGCGAGCAGACAAAGCACAATTTTCAGACGGGCCCTTAGGTCTCCGTCTATAGATCAAATTTGAAAATTCTCTCATGAAAGTGACCCTCAAAGTCTGGCGGCAGAAGAACGCGAAAGCCGCCGGTGCATTCAAAACCTATACCTCCCCTGAGCTGAATCCGAACATGTCCTTTTTGGAGATGCTCGATGTGCTCAACGAAGAGCTTTCGAACCGTGGAGAGGAACCTATTGCCTTTGACCATGACTGTCGTGAGGGCATCTGCGGGACCTGTGCGTTGGTGATTAACGGTACGCCGCACGGTCCGCAGAAGGGAGTGACCACCTGTCAGACCTATATGCGGAGCTTCAAAGATGGCGACCAATTGGTTATTGAACCGTGGCGGGCGGGTCCCTTTCCTATTATTAAAGATCTTGTTTGCGACCGAAAATCCTTTGATCGCATCCAGCAAGCGGGTGGGTTCATTACCGTCCGAACTGGTTCAGCCCCCGATGCGAACAGCCTTCCAGTGCCCAAAGAAGACTCCGATCTGGCGATGGATGCTGCCCAATGCATTGGATGTGGTGCCTGTGTGGCCGCCTGCAAAAATGCGAGCGCAATGCTCTTTGTCGCAGCAAAAGTATCCCATCTGGGACTCATGCCCCAAGGGCAACCAGAGCGGTATCGTCGGGTAAAAGCCATGGTAGAGCAGATGGACACCGAGGGATTTGGGGCCTGCACCGTAACCGGAAGCTGTGAAGCGGTTTGTCCCAAGCAAATTAGCCTCGATTTCATTGCGCGATTGAACCGAGACTATGCGGTTTCTCTCTTAAAGTGAGGATGCAAGAAGCTCCAAAGGGGCGGAGCGGGATATGGCTGGGAGTCTCTCTGCGGGTTTGATCCTCAGAGTTGTACCCAAAGCACGGCCTATGATTTACTTTCAAACGTGAACGATCCCTTCTCCCGTCAGCGGGACTTGGTCTTAAAGCATCCCCTCAATGAGTTAGCGCGATTCTCCCTAGGTCGAGCACTTTACGAGGCTGGCGACCTAGTTGGAGCCCGTGAAAACTTAGATGTGGCACTTTCCCTTAAGCCTGATTGGATGGTGGTGCAGATTCTTTTGGGAAAATGTTCTTTGGCGGAAGGTCATTTAATCGAGGCGAAAGCGGCCTTTGAGCGTGCCCTGCAACTCGCCGTGGAGCAAAATCATCAAGGCCCCAAAGAAGAACTCGAAGATCAGCTTTCGCAGTTGAAGATTGAAAATTAAGAGGTGATACTTTTGGTCGTATTCCCACGTATGATCCCTTTTTCACCTAAATCTCCTCACCAAGGGTTTACCCTGATCGAATTGCTCGTGGTGATTGCTATTATAGCGATTCTTGCAGGGATGCTTTTACCCGCGTTGGCTCGGGCCAAACAAAAAGCATCATCAATCTCCTGCATTAACAACGAGAAACAACTGATGACGGCTTCGCTGGTCTATTCGGTGGATTTCCGTGATTATTGGCCGCCGAATGGGCAGGGGGATCCGACGGTCAATTTGGCCAATCCTCCCGCCAATTATGTCGCTAAATACTGGGTCGAAGGTCGCGATGGCTCGAATCTTTCGGATACAACCGCCGACAGTTTGATTAATCCACGAGTCTCGTTGCTGGCCTCGTTTCTTCCCGCCAAAGGGTGCTTCAAATGTCCGGGCGATAAGTTTTCTGAGAGAGTCAATGGGGTAAGACAATCGAACCCGCGTAGTTACGGCCAAAATCCATGGATTGGGTGGAGTGATCCCGTCCCTTATGGTTCCGGCGATTTAGGCAACAACACCCTTTATACCGTCTACAAGCGGACTGGAGATGTTACCGCTCCGACGGACACCTTCGTTCATGGCGAGATTCATCCTTTGGGTATTTGTCGACCTTTCTTCGGAGTTCTGATGAGCGCCTCGGCAGCTGGCGCCTATCATGTTCCGGCGAACTATCACGGCCGTTCCTCTAACTTTAATTTTGCAGACGGTCATGCCGAATCACATCGCTGGGTGAGTGCGACCTTCAATAATCCAACATCGAAGATTGACCATCATTCGGTTCATGGAGAGGGGTTTCCAGGAACGGGAAGTCGCCCAGATCTTCAGTGGCTGAGGGAACATACCGCGTTCCGTCGATAAGCTAATTAGGATGAATCCTGTTGCATCTTGGCCACTGGCTTATTGGATCCGCAGTGATGACCGACATCTTGTTAATCTCGGCTGATTTTAGGTTTACTTTGTGATGCGATTTCGACCCCTTGCGGAGTGCCGGCTCTATACTTTTGTTGACACAGCTTACCTTAGAGGCCGTGACCCGATTGATATTGCACGGCAGTTGTGTGACGGCGGTTCGGATTTAATCCAACTTAGGGCCAAGGGAAGTTCTCTAGAGGAGGTTCGACAGTTAGCCTTGCAGCTATTGCCAATTATGTCGGCAGCGGACGTTCGCTTGGTGATCAATGATCACCCTGAAATCGCCAGTGAGATCGGAGCCCCCTGTTTACATTTAGGTCAGGAAGATTTTTTTGATGCTGGGCATCAACAGGTAGAGGAATTACCTCAAAAGAAACAAGGTATCGAAATCGGACTCTCGACGCATACGCCCGATCAGTGTGCGAGAGCCGTCAATGCGGGAGCAGATTATGTGGCAATTGGCCCTGTTTTTGCGACGGACACCAAACCGCTGGCGGTGCCTGTTACCTTGGAGTATGTCCGGTGGGCCGCTAGTTCAGTGCGTTTACCTTGGTTTGCGATTGGTGGGATTAACCTCGAAACGGTAGAATCCGTGGTTCAAGCCGGAGCCCGACGGATTTGCGTGGTCAGCGCCATTCTAAATAGCCGGAATATTACCGAAGCCTGTCGCGAATTTCGCCGCCGAATCGACTGATTCAACTTTCAGAAATTGTCTTTAGGTATAAGTACTCCACGCGGTAGCTGAGACCGGAGCATACGAACGAATTTGGCGAAGTGAACGTTGACTTCGATCCAGTTCGGCCTGTTCGGCGCGGGCGAGTTTCTTGACCGAGTAGAGGATCTCCCCGTTTTTGTTTTCTAATTCAATCAAACCGGCCACCTCACGGCGCAAAGCGAGTTCTAAGACCTCCCAACTCTCACCGGATTCTAAGGTTTCAGATTTAGCGGCCGTCGTTGTTTCAACGATCTTTGGTTGAAGTGCGCGTTTCGCGGATTGACAAGAGTGCATGCGGGGCCAATCGGATTGGCGGATGGCATTCCCTTCTTCAAGGCTCCACTGCTTCCAGTCGGCGTAGATTGCAAACAAGTGTTGTCGAAAGCTCATGAGTACAGCGAAGAATTGAGTCCGTTTTAGATCAAGTCGGGTGCTCTCGGCGTGATCTTGGCATCAGGCCGCCGCTGTCACTAATTCCGCGCCTGAAATATTTGAAGTTCCTTTGGAAACCATTTCAAACCAGGCATCACGGAGGCCAGTAATCAGTCGGATGATCGTCCGAATACCCACGGATTCCTTCTCTATATTACTTCGGGTCAACTCTAAATCAAAGTAGCGGTAAAGCCGATGCATGGTCGCTGAAAATTCTCCGCCGATTTCCATGTTCAAGGAATGATCGAGCTCTCGGATAATTTCTTGAGCTCGAATGATATTGTTGTTAATCGCAGAATTGCATTCAGCGGGATCCTCTAATTCAAAACCTTGAAGAGAACGCTCCAAGAACCGGATAGCTCCATCGTATAACATCAGCACCAGTTGTCCAGGTGACGCAGTCTGGGTGGCGGCTTTTCTATAACTTTGCCAAGGATTTAAGGGAGGATGCATTGTGTTTGAAATCAAGTTTTAGGGGCGAGCTCAAGAAGGTCTACGGAGGCCGGTTAAATTTATTCTCGGGTCAGATGTATCGCTAGCAACGTCGAAAGACGTTTAATGGTTTCAGATGGCGGGTAATCAGATTTCGCCACGAGTTCTTGTCCCTTTTTGATCCTCTCAGATCGGCTGTCGGGAAGTTGGTTTAACGAATCCCTTATCTCGTTTGAGGTCCCAAACTGAGCGGTGTCCACTCCCAAGGAGGACGTGGTTTTCGAGGTGACTTTGCCCGCAATTGTAGGCACTTGTTCTGGCTTGCTTGACGATCTAATTTCCATGGTGTCTCAACTTCGTTTGTAGGCTGAGTGATCGTCCGTTATCCCTCCGGAACGACACGAATATCATCGGCGAGAGTCTGAATAGCTTGAGACAAAAGATTAAAAATTTATCGGAGTGGAAGCGTCGCGGTCACTGCTTGGGCTGCGTAGCGAGAGAAAAGTCCGGGTGATCGCATATCGGCTTGGGGATCGCCCAATTCAACATGGCCGGTGTGGTGGCTTCGAAAATAGTCTCTAGCCGCTCGCGCAACATCCGCTTGGGCCGAATCAAAGGTCTCATCAACCGACCAGAGAGATTGCCCGGTCGAGGTCGTGACTAGCTTGAGATCCCATCCGATGGAAATCGGCGGATAGGGTCTGTAGGAATGGACCCGTACGAAAAGAATACCATCCGCCAAGAGGTTCGTCTTAATGTGACTTAACAAATCAGCTGGCACCGATTCGGTAGCCAAAATTCTTGGGCGACCAAACCAGCGTTGAAGGTTTGCTGGGCTGACCGAGATCACTTCAAATCGCTGTTGCTTGCGCAACTCTTCTTCAAAGAGAGAGGTAATGGAATCGATCCGGTCCATGGCTGCCAAGTTGTCGAGTTCTACAGTTAAAGGGAGGACGGCGATCCGTTTCAGCTCTTGAGGAAGCGTCAGGACTGTTTTTTGTACATTTGACGGAATAAAGCGGGGACCAAATTCGGGCAGAGTCAGTTTTGGCGAAGAACAACCGAATCCAACGAGGCCAAGAACCAACCAACTCGTAAGAACCCAGACAGGGGGGCGGCAAGAGGGAAACGGAGGTTTCATGCGAGAAGTTCAGTGGATTGGAGTGCCTGCTTCAAAAGACCAGCTGCGGAGGGTAAGATCGGATCCAGAAGAGCGAGATTCTGATTTAGTTTAACGACAGATTTTTCAGCGCCGAAATCAACAAGCTGGCGATAGCGTTTTAAGAACTGTTGACTGACGGCTAATTCAATCGATGGAGCGAAAGGATGCAACGGTTCGTCAGCCAGAATGCGGCAGAGAATAAAAGAGGCAAGATCCGCCGGATCATGAGGATTAGCTGTTTCAGAGAAAATTTTAATCGTTTCACTCCCTCGGTCATTGAGCAGAAGGGCTTCGGCATATTGGCGACGGATCACTTTTGAATCCGGCAAGTTGCCCACGGCTGCCTGAGTCCAATCGAGTGCAAATTCTGCGGTCTCTGGCTTTTCGAGTGCGATGCAAGCTCCAACCTCCCATGCTTTTGCATGCTGAGGATTTAAACCAATCAGTTCATTGAGCTGAGTCAGAGCTGGAATAGTCTCCCTTTGCTGAGCGAGAAAAAAGGCGTAATCGAGCCGGATACCCTCAGACTTGGGGGAGTCCTTCATGGCTTGTTCATAAGCGGATTGGACTTCGTCTATTTTACCCAATTTATTTAAAGAATTTGCAAGACAATGGGCGGGACCTCCCAATCGGACTTCCGGATGCACAGGGGTTAAAGTCGGTTTGCTGCGAGTCTCCAAACAAGAGCGCATCGCGGTGACGCACTCAGCCCACTGTTTCAGTTCATAGTGCGCCACGCCCCTTAGAAAGGTATGTGATGCTGTAAGATCACTCGCCTGTAGACTCGGATGACTGAGCATAGCGATGACCTCGGTAAACCGATGGAGATGGAGCAAATGAGTGGCATACTGCGTCACCAAAACCTGGCGTAATTCGGGAGGGGTTTCTTGATGAGGGCGGAGCGTTAGTATTTTGAAAGCTTGATCATAATAGCGAATCCCAAAATTTTGCTGACCCGCTCGCCAAAGTTCTAATCCAAGATTCATCAACAAGTTGACATCGTTGGTGTATTCTTCGTTGGCAACTTCGAGCAACCGGAGGTTGCGATTAATCTTGTCGCGACTTTTTACCACAGCGGCTTGGTAGCCATAGTGCAGCAATTGAGCTGAACCGAATTTATTTTCAAGCCCCCACTGTTCGCGTCGGGTCTCCAGACTTGCATAAACCTGTTCGTGAATTCGGCTAACGTAGAAAATCGCGGGTGCATTACAAAACAGTCGCGGCACCTGACTGACGCCGTCGGATTCGCATCCAATATCTTGCAAAGGTAGCCGCCAAGCAATTACCCCAGGTTCGATGAGATGTTGCCTCAATTGCGCGTGCTGTTCCTTGGGGAGCTCCTCGTCGGCATCTAAGATCAAAATCCATTCGCCACGCGCATGTCGTAGTGCTTCATTGCGAGCTGCACTAAAGTCGTGATCCCAGGCGCGGAAATAAACCTCAGCACCATAACGACGGGCGATTTCCACAGTCTTATCGGTTGAGCCAGTATCGACCACCACAATTTGGTCAGCGAGTCCACCAATCGATTCCAAGCAGCGCCCTAAAAAGGCTTCTTCATTACGAGCGATCAGGCAAACGCTGAGCCGAGGTGCTTGCCCAGTTCGGAACGGTGCTGCGGGCAAGAGGGGCGACGGAATCCCTGGACGATTGGGAATAGAAGAAGTGAAGCGTTTGGCTCCTTTCCACTTAGGAGTTAATTGGAGAACTTTACGGGCACAACCACGAGCGAGATTGAAATCACCGACCTTGAGAGCGATTTCGCCGAGTAGAACCCATGCTTCCGGATTAAAGGGGCGTTCCTCAATCGAGGTAATTGTAGCGGCCCAAGCACCTTGATTATTGCCACTATTAAAAAGTGCGGTTGCCGTTTGGATAGACCCCAGATGAGCGATAGCCGGAAGAACAAAAAGCGGGGCATGAGATTGTTTTAATGCCTCGTGTTCAGCCCGTTTTTTGGCATAAGCAGCGCGGGTTTCTTGCAGTAAAAAGGCAGCAGTTGCGGCGGTACGGGCCCAAGTCCAGTGGGTACGAACGTGCTCGGATCCACGACGTGCCCTCTCTTTCCAAAGGATCTGAGCGGTGATGGCCTCTTTCATAGCGAGGACCAAAGAATCGATTGACGGTTCTAAAAACCACCCGCGATTATCCAGTTTAAGTCCGCTTATTTCGGTGCCGAGAAAGACGCGTTGTGCAGGAAGGCGGTGGACAAATTCATCGGTAGCAAAGTCGTCCGTGGCCCCACCGCCCGTTACAATGACTGGCAGAGCAGCAGCCATCGCCTCAAGGACAGGAAGACCAAAGCCTTCCCCGCGATACGGATGAACGAGGCAGTGGCAGGCAGTGTAAAGCCCCGCTATTTGAGTGCTCGAGAGTTCCCGATCGATATGAATAATCTCGGGTGCTAAAGGATCGGCTTGGGCAGCACGGATCGCTTCAGTTTGAGTCTGCCCGGCATAAACAGAACCGCCTCCAAAGTCCTTAATAACGAGGCAAACATCGTCCGATCGACGAAAGGCTTTTAGATAGGCTTGGACCAATAAATCAGCGCCTTTGCGTTGGATTGTTCCGCCGACAAAGAGGAATCGAAACGCTTTGGAACTTGGGATAGGGAAGGGGGGGGCCTCGGGTGTGCTTAGCTCAGGATTGATGCCGAGCGGCAAGATTCGCAGCTTCGACAGAGGAATTCCAGCATTGCAATAGAGGTCTCGGACATAGCGAGTATAGCACCAAATTTGGTCGACTGATTCGGCTCCCTTTACCCAATCACGAGGAATGGATCCAAATTCCCACGGTTGCATTTGAACCCACGCTCCTTGTGCCGGAGGCGTCCAGCGCGGGGGCCATTCGTGGCGGACGGTAACTTCAGTGTTAGCGGAAGCGCGCGCGGTTATATTTCTTGAGAAAGCGAGGAAATCAGGGTGGATCGTTTGCCCGCGGGTGTCGTTAAGACAGACCGGTGTGCAGCGTATTCCCTGTTGCTGACGAAGTGCACCTACAAGATCTCGGTTCACATTGGAAAGAGAACCGAAGTCGAGGAATGAACCCTCAACCGCCATGACCACTGGGGTGCTTTGGCTCATCGGCGGGGGAAGATGAAGCTCAGTGATCGGTGCGGGGGGCAGGACGGCCGTGGTCACTTTCTGCTGCGCAGCGAGCAGTCGTTGGGAGACGATATTGCAGACCGCATCCTGACTATAACGAGCGGCCATTTGTTGTCGCGCGGCACGCCCTTTTGCCGCTGCCTCTTGCGGTTGCAAAAGGACCTGACGCATCAAAGATCGAAGATGCGACTCAGAAGGGTTTGCCCACTTATGCCCCTTATAACGCCATAAATCAGGCTCTAAACCTCTAGCTTCCACTAACTCGTAGTCGAGAAGATAGCTTGTCTCCTCCGACATAAACTCGGTGTTCGCGCTCCAGTTTGTGGCAATGACTGGTCGTTCCATGAGCATCGCCTCGTGCTGCGGACGTCCCCAGCCTTCGCCCCGGCTGGGAGCGACATAGCAGTCGCAAGCCAAGTAGAGAGAAGGCAGTTGGCTAGTGGGAATCTGCTCGAAGATGAGTTCAATACGGGGAAGCGCCTTATCTCCCAATCGAAGTGAAGCAGTAAATTCGCTAATTCTTTGGCGGATTATTTCAGTGGGATCACCGTCAGGTTGGGCAATTGGATTGGTGCGCAGCCAAAGGCAAACATCGTCGGCACTCGAGAATTCCCTCAGGTAGGCCGTAAGGAGGACATCCCAACCTTCGCGAGATGACCCTTCAAAGAGAGAGAGGAAATTGAATTTTGCAGGATTTAAAAGGGGGTAAGGTTGATGCCGAGCGGGATCGAAGAATTTAGAATCGACGGCACTTGGAACCACGAAAAGTTTGGACCGTTCGACACCGCTAGCGGCAAAGGATTCCACATTAAATTGGGAAGGAACCCAAACCTCATCCATGCGATTGCAAGCGGACACCCAGTCTGGCGCGATCCGATCTGTCTCGAACAGGGTTCGGCCGATATTAAAATCGGCGTCCGAAAGCCGCAGAAAGTCATTGGCTGGGCTTTGGATGATAACGATTCCATTGGGTAACGTTTCGTAACGGTCTCGCATCCGGAACAACGTCTGACGATCGCCAGTTGGAAGACCCTGTATAAAGGCTTCGGAAGAGATCCCATTCTGATGCTCAATCCCGAGACGACAGCGTTTTGCCAGTGGTAAGACGAAGTTGATTGCCTCGCTCGCGTTATCGCTCGAATTGAAGAAGGGCCCTCGCCAGCGAACCGCGAGCGCAAAACTATCCGCTAGTTGAGTGCTTGCAGACTGAACTTCCGAAGCTTTCTTGAGACGACGATGGGATTGGTGGATGACCCCGAACCGTGTAGGTGTGATCGCAAACTGAACTTCCAAAGCTTTTTTGAGACTGTACTGGTAAAGTCCACCGTCACGAGCACAGATTTCGGGCTTTGCAGAGTGAACTTCCGAAGCTTTCTTGAGACCTTCCTTGGCTCGTTCGAAAAGAAGTTTCGTCAGAGAATTAGCAGGGCCTAGCGAGAGTGCGAGTTGATGTTGAGTCAGAGCCGTGTGGAAATCGTCTCGATCTAAAGCCTTCAGCCCAGTTTGGATTTCTGTTCTCTGCAAGGGGTCGCCAACCGGCCCAGTTGAATTCTCGGGTATGCTTAAATGACTGAGAGCATTGGGAGCGAGAGCGATTCCTGCTTGCTCCACAATCGGGAAGAGTAATTCCGCGAGAAAAGAAAAAAAACCGGGCTGATTTGACTCTTGGAAAAAAGCTAAGTTCTCTTGGATTAGAATTGGTTTCCAATTGGGGTTCGGTCCTCGTGGCTTCATAAAAGCCAAAGTTCCCACAAAGTCCGCGAAAATATTCCGTTTGTCCTCAGCAGATAGATCCGATCCTAAGTAAGTCCTGAGCCATTCTTGAGCCAACCCCGTGTAGGGTTGCTTCAACTGAAAAGGCTTATCGTAAAACTGCTCTAGGGTAGTCTCAAGATTTCTGGATTTGACTGTTCGGAGGCCGGACTGGAAAAGAGGTTCCTCAACCTTGCAGAAGTCGCCCAAGAGCGAGAGTTTTGCTGACAAAATCACATGTGTACCCCAGACATCCTTCCAAGGGAGACAGAGGTTCAGGGCTTCTCTCCGTATCATCCCCACCATATCAACCCAGTGCATGTGGTCATAGAGACGATGTACCCTCTGCAGGATAGAATCACCGATCGTACTAAAATTATAATCCGGCCAGTCGTGGTAAATTCGACCGTCCTCATCGATGAATTCGACAGCTGAATTACAAAGAACCGCCGTTGGATTCTGCAGGAGTGCAGCAACACATTTAGATGTATAGTCGGGCTTGCGTATGTCATCGTGTGCATGCCAGAAAAAAAGAGGTCCTGAGGTATTAAAAAAAACGTAATCGAAATTTTTAATCTGCCCTAGATTCGTCTCCTGTCGGACATAGCGGATCCGAGAGTCTCGACGCGCAAATGATTCACAAATTTCTTGGGTGGAATCGGTGGAAGCATTATCTGAAATGAGAATCTCAAGATTCGGATAATCCTGAGTGATTAGAGATTCCAAGGAGCGACTCAGAAGGACGTCACCATTCCAGACGGGAAATCCGATGCTGACCAGTGGATGACGGCCGATAGTCGACGGCGATGCAGGAGATGGGCGGGTCATTTTAGAGTGACAACTCCAAATCTAATTCCGTGGACCGAGTTGTCGAACCCAAGGGAAGCGAGTGGGATGCCAAACAGGAAATTAGGCCAAAATCTTGAGTTTTAGCCTCGGAAGTTGGGGGTGGTATTTAGCCAGTGGAAAATTTTGCCTAGACGCGGCTTGGAGGATTCTGCCGAGCGCCGGACAGCAACAAACAAAATGAGCAGTCATAAATAGAGCCTTGAATCGGCAATCAAGTCTGAGTCTGCCGATTAGGAAGAGACTGTAACGAAGCGAATTCGACCGAACCTTGGTTGATCTTTGATTTAACCGGTCGTCAGGGGAAGAGAAGTTCCTCAGATTTCGTCCTGAATCCCAGCTAGTGTTCTGGCACTTTATCCCGTCAAGGGGCGCTGAGGCGACAGTTAAGCAGGATCGTGTAACCGAGCCGACAGGGCTCCATCCAACCCGAAGCAACTGCCGGTCAGGAATCCTGAGGATTCTGAGGCTAAAAAGACAGCCAACCGGGCCACCTCCTCAGGTTCACCAATCCTGCCTGCTGGATGGAATGTGTCCAGTAACCGGCGATCTTCACTCTGTCCTGCAAATCCAGCCTCCAACATCGGCGTCCGAATGGCGGCCGGATGGATGGCGTTCACCCGAAGTCTCCCACCTAAATCCACTGCCAATGCCCGGGTTAGCCCTGCAATCGCGGCTTTGCTGGTCGAATACGCAACGAATCTAGGCTTGGTCTGCGTTGCATGAATACTCCCAATATTAACCACCGCACCCCGCGCTTCTTCCAGTCGCGAAAGAAATGTCTGCACCATCAGAAACGGGGCCACCACATTGACCGAAAGTGTCTGCTGCCATTCTTCGGCAGTAGCCGCTTCTGTCGAGTTTAGACATTGAATAGCCGCGTTGTTAATGAGGGCCTCTAGGGTGTCACCACCCAGACACTGTGTTACATTAGCGAAAAAGGTCTCTCGGACGCTTGCCTCTGCCACAAATACCTCCAAATCCAACGGCAGAAAATCGTCAACTGAGGTCACCGAGGGTTGAGTTCTGTCCGTGCCTAAAACTCGCCACCCCGCCAAGCGGAACTCGCGACACAAGGCTCTCCCAATCCCACCTGTTGCTCCAGTAACTAAAACAGCCTTCATTTGATCGTTTGGTTCGTTCGATCGAAGATGACGTTTTGTTAGTCAGCCTCGCAAGCACCGATCAAAATCATCCTTGAGACCTGAAGTTTGCTGAGGTTCCTCATCGTAGTAAAAGTGGATCAACGATTGTTTTAAACTGAGGGCTTGTACGGGTACTTGCATTCCATGACGATTATGTACTTATTAACCCTGTGTCCCGCCTCAATCCCCTTGATCTTCGATCCGTTATATTTAGCGGGTGGAGTCGGTGGCGATATTTTTGGGTTAAGCTGGTTGTTTCGGGGGCCATTTTTGCGGTTCTGCAGTCCGCTTCTGCCGATCCTGCGGCAAAATTGGCCTCCAGTGTTCGAGCGATCCCTTCCTTCAATCTGGACATCCTGCCCGTGCTAACTCGGTTTGGGTGCAACCAAGGCGGCTGTCACGGGAAACTCTCCGGACAAAACGGATTCCGATTGAGTCTGCGAGGCTACGCGCCGAATTGGGATTATGACTGGATCACCAAAGAACTGAACGGACGCCGGCTTGACTTCGCGGTTCCTGAGGAAAGCCTGCTCCTGCTCAAAGCCACCGGAGCAATCCCTCACGAGGGCGGCGCCCGTTTTCGCAAAGGGTCCCCAGCTTGGCAGTCATTGGTAGACTGGATTAAAGCCCGCGCACCCGGCCCTATTCCGGACGAGCCCAAGGTAGCAGGCATCGAACTAGTGAATCGGACTGGAAAATTCAAGCCCGGCGACCGAGTGGAGCTTGCGGTCAAGGCCCGTTACACCGACGGCACGGATCGTGACGTGACTTGGTTGGCGCAGTTTTTCTCAAATGACGAAGCCATCGTCCAAGTCAGCCCGCAAGGTCGTGCACGCCTTAAATCGTTTGGGCAAGGATCGGTGCGGGCTCATTTCATGGGTAACGTCGCGGTGACGATTTTCACCCTACCGTACCTTGGGCGGGTGAATGTTGGGGGCTATGCGAGACGATTGAATCCGATCGATGGGCCGGTGTTCGACCAGCTTCAACGGTTGAATCTGCCTCCGTCGGGACCGTGCAGTGACCAAGACTTCATTCGCAGAGCTTTCCTTGATACTCTAGGGATCCTTCCAACTCCCGAGGAATCTATCACTTTTTGCGCGGACAAAACGCCCAGTAAAAGGGCTCAATTAGCTAGCCGCCTTCTTGATCGGCCCGAATGGTTAGATTACTGGGCTTTGCAACTGGCCGACGTGCTTCAAAATCGCAAGGAACGCGACCATGATGTTCGTGGTGCGAAAGGGGTTCGAAATTTTCACGCTTGGATCCGCCGCCAGTTGGCAGCGCAACAGGGATGGGATTCCATCGCACGAGCTGTGCTGCTCGCCGAGGGCAACACTAGAGAGCATCCGCAGATCGGTTATTACGTCACCGTTGTGGGCGAAAATAAACATGTGGAGCAGAGTGAGCTACCCGATTCTGTCGCGCAATCGTTTCTCGGGACTCGGATTGGCTGCGCCCGCTGCCACAACCATCCCCTAGAAAAATATACCCAAGATGACTTTTACCATTTCTCCGCTGCCTTCGCCCGGATGGATATGGAACGGATCAAGTCGGAAAACGCCCCCACGATGTTACGAATCGAAACCTCGGAGATGCGCGAGCAGCGAAAGGGGGTTGAAGCCGTTCGGAAGAAGCTTTCAGCGGCGGCTGCGGAGGGCAAATCGGACAAGGAGCAAGGGGAGCTGAAGAGGGATATCGAGCGGCGGGATAAAGGTCTCGCTGAGATTTCCTTGCGGCCCACGACGGTGCTTCAACCGCGGACGGGCCAACAAATGGTGGCGAAAGTACTCAACGGAACCGTCCTCGAGGTGACGCCTGGCGAGGATCCACGGCGAGCCTTTGCTGAATGGATGGTCCAAAGCCCTGAGTTTTCGGGATCCATGGCTAATCGTATCTGGAAGCATTTCATGGGCGTCGGCCTCGTGGAGCCAGTGGACGATCTACGCGCCTCCAACCCGCCCAGTAATGCTGCATTGTGGAGTTTACTGCAGAAGGAGTTCCGCGGATCTGGGTTTGACCTGAGGCACCTGCAACGATTGATTCTCACCAGCCGCGCCTACCAGCTTTCGTCACACAGCCTCCCCAGTAACGCCACCGATACTAAATTCTACAGCCACTACCAAGCCCGCCGATTACCCGCCGAAGTCCTCGTGGATGCCATCAGCGCCGCAAGCGGAGTGCCGGTGGCCTTCGAAGGTTATCCTGTAGGACTGCGTGCCGTCCAATTACCGGAGCCGCAAGTTTCCTCCTATTTTCTGACGCTCTTCGGACGATCCGAACGGGTAACGGCCTGCGCCTGCGAGCGCAAAGGAGAGGTGACCTTGCCTCAAATGCTCAACCTCAGAAATGGGGAGGAGTTGCAGCGTCAGTTGGAGGCGCCGGAGGGGCGTCTGTCCGCTTTGCTGAAGCAGTCGGACGACCGAGTGGTAACCCAGGCTTTATTCTCCGCAGCTTTTGGCCGTGATCCTTCTGCAAAGGAATCTATGGCCGTTCAGGAAAGCCTCCAAGGCGGTCCACGTGAAGAGGTTTTCAAGGATCTCTTCTGGGCGCTGCTCAATTCCGCTGAATTCACCTTTAACCACTGAACGCACCATGTTCGACATTCAACTTGCCCCAGTTAACCATCACCTGTGCAACGGTCAAACTCGGCGCGACTTCCTCCGTGTCGGTGCGCTCGGCGCACTTGGGCTCTCACTGCCAACTCTGCTCGCCGCTGATCAAATTAGGACGCGCTCTAACCTAGGTGCGCCACGGGCAAAGTCGGTAATCTTAGTCTTCCTCGGTGGTGGGATTTCCCATCACGATAGCTTCGATATGAAGCCTGACGCCAAGGAAGAAATCCGTGGTAAATATAGCAGCATCCCCACGTCCGTTACTGGCCTGCGAATTTGCGAGCTCATGCCTAAGATGGCCAAAATCATGAACAAAGTGGCACTCGTCCGGTCGGGTACGCACGAGAATGATCATCACGAGACCGCTACGAACTGGGTCTTGAGCGGGCGGTTCGGAACCCCCTTCGGCGATCACCCCTCCATCGGGTCCGTGGTGGCTCACGAAACTGGCTTTTCAGGGGTTGTCCCTCCCTACGTCGCCGTCCCTAAGAACCCCTCCTTCACTTGGGAGCTTGGAAAAAGTGCTTGGATCGGGGGCCGTTACGAGTCCTTCAAATGCGGAAATCCCAACGACTCAAAATTCAAAGTGCGAGATCTCTCGGTCCAAGGCATGAGCTCTCGCACCCTTGAACGTCGCCGCACCCTTCTCAAGGCGGTCGATCATCTTGCCGCCCAAGTCATAGGTAATGATCAGATAACCACCTACGATGAGTTCGGCCAGAAAGCCGCTGAGATGATCCTCTCTCCTCAAGCACAAACGGCCTTCGCCATCGACCAAGAAACTCCGGCCATCCGCGATGATTATGGCCGTTCAGAGTTCGGTCAAAGCTGCCTGATGGCTCGGAGATTAGTCGAGAATGGAGTACGGTTTGTGACCGTCAATTACGGAGGGTGGGATCATCACGAAAAGATCTTCCCCGCACTCGACAAAAAGCTGCCAGATTTTGACTCTGGATTCTCCGCCCTCATTCGCGATCTTCACTCTCGTGGGCTGCTGAAAGACACCCTTGTGGCCTGCTTCGGTGAGTTTGGGCGAACCCCAAAGTTGAATGCTAAGGCGGGTCGAGATCACTGGGGCCGAGCTGGAAGCTTGCTGTTCGCCGGTGCCGGAGTCCATCCAGGTCTGGTCCTCGGAGCTTCCGATAAGAACGGTGCCTTTGTTACTGAACGTCCGGTGCGCCCCGCCGACGTCGCTTGGACTCTCTATGAGGCGCTTGGGATCGATCCGGCCAAGCACCTCGTTACTCCGGAGGGACGACCGGTGAGCATCCTCGCCGAGGGCGCGTCTGTGACAGAATTGTTCGGCTGAAATCATGCTCTTCGTCTTTCTTAAATCGTGGCCTCGGTTGTCACTCGTGGCGTCCCTGTTAGGCGGGGGATTGGGCAGCTGGGCGGCTGAGGAACAAAAACCCATGCAACCGCCGAAGATTGCTGCGATCAGCCCTCTGTCTCTTTTTGTCGATCGTACTAATACGCTCTCCATCCGGGGTTTTAATCTCAAGGACACCACCGAAGTGCGATTGTCCTTGGGTGCCTTCAACCTGATTGCCCGGATTAAAGACAAGAAGGACGCCGTTACGATCAAAGGCCTGGAGGCCAAAGATACGGGGGACCATTGGCTGACAGCAGAGGTGTTCATTCCCACAGATCGAGGGCCGACGAATGGAGTGGTTTCGTTGAGTGTAAAAAACTCCGCCGGTGAGACTGCGCCCCTCTCGCGACGGTTGATTGATCCCTCGATGCTATCGCTAGAGCGAGAGCCCAACGGCGGATTTAAGACGGCACAGAAACTCACGTTCGATTCGCAAATCGTGCTGGTTGCCTCCATTCAGCCTGAACACGATGTTGACGTTTTCGAAATCACCGGGAGGAGAGGTCAAAGCCTCGCATTGAGCTTCCGGCCCGCAGACTTCAGTTCCTTCCTCGATCCGATTGTCACCGTTTACAACGCGCGACTCGAGCCCTTGGCTGCTCTCGACGACACGGGCCCAAAACCGGAGACTGAGCGCATCGTGGGATGGAGTGAGGACGGCTCGATCTTCGTCGTGGTTCAGGATGCCAATGAACACGCGAGCGACTGGCACGGTTACGAACTAAAGATGAACCGCCAATGACTCGGGTTCGAAACATTCCATTCTTCGTCGCCGCATGGATCCTGACTGCGTCTCACCCGCTTTCGGCTGCTCCAGTCTCCTATCGGCAGGATATTGTTCCCATTCTCAAGGCTAACTGCGTGTCATGCCACCGGCCGGCCAAGCTCAAGGGAGGGCTTGATCTCAGCTCGTTTGAAAGCTTTAAAAAAGGAGGCAAGCATGGATCGCCGTTTCAACCCGGAGCCCCCTCGAAAAGTCGAGTCATCCAAGCGGTGTCTGGACCCGAGCCTGAGATGCCGCTCGAAGGCGAGCCTTTAACGCGGCTGGAGATCAAAACGCTGACAGCATGGATCAAGCAAGGGGCTAAAGACGATTCTTCATCCGATAACAAACCTGATGAATCTTCACAACCGCCCGACTACGCCGCCCTGCCGGCCATCTCCTCCTTGGCCTTTTCGCCCGATGGCACCCTCCTCGCCGTCGCTGGGCGCGCCGAGGTTCTGCTGTATTCTGGGGATGGCACCGAACTCCGAGCGAGGCTTTCCTTTGGGGCCCCGCGAATTGAATCACTGTGCTTCTCCAAGGACGGCGCTCAGCTTGCGATCTCTGGCGGATCGCCTTACATCTTCGGACAGATCCAACTCTGGAGTACTGCCACCCGGCACTGTCTCCAAACCATTCGAGCGAGTACCGATGTTTTCCACGGGATTTCCCTCAGTGATGACGCGACTAAGGCGGCCGTGGGAGGGAGCGATAAACGGGTTTACGTGTTCAACAGTCTTGATGGCAAGGTTTTGTCAATCTGCGACAACCATTTCGATTGGGTCTTGGCGACCGCTTTTTCGCATGATGGCAAGCACCTAGCATCGGGCGGGCGCGATAAGGCGGTGAAGTTGGTGGATACCTCCACCGGCCGACTGATCGACGACCTCGCCCGTCCCCGTGATGTCGTCTTGGCGATGGCTCGGCATCCGAGCGAGGACTGGGTGGCCTACACAGGCGAGGAAGGGCGAGTACGCCTCCACAAGATCGCTCCCCGGGGAGGTCGACTGAAGGAAGGCGACGATCGTGAGGAAAGCGCTCTTCGAGAATTTGAAAGTATGGGCACAAAACTGCACGCCGTGGCTTTCAACGCGACTGGTTCGATCTTAGCTTGCGGTGGCGAGAACGGTGAAATTCGAGCCTTCAACACCGCCAACGGTCAACGAACCTTTAACGCCAAACTCAACAACTCAGTCTTTGCCCTCGCCTTCCATCCTGACGGCAAAACCCTTGTCGCTGCAGGCATCGACGGCCGCCTCCATTTCCTCGAAACCGTCCAAGGCAAGACCCTTAAATCCATCGATAGCGTCCCCCTGAAAAAGCATTAGATCACTGAAGGGTGGCTGGCCTTCGCTGCGGGCTTTTTAGAGCTTCTGTAAGGTCTTTCGGAAAATCACTTAACCCACCGTACCTTCAAGGTCAGACCTCAGCCCTCTCGTTGCAGTCATTTTTCTATTTCTTACCCCACCATTGGCCAGGTAAAGCCGGCCCGAAAAGTGTCGGAGCGGTGGACCAAAAATCCAAGAGGGTTCCCACCTTTCGGACCGTGATTGATCGAGGGAATTTGCAAGTTCCTGAGGAACGACGAATTGGATGGCCTGCCCACCCAGTGTTCAGCGATGCAATCCGGTAACCAGATTCTCTAGAAAAAAAGGGAGGGGCTGCCGCCTGATCCTGAGTTAGAACCATCCCATCTCCCAAAGGTAAATTGCTAGTTAAGCACTTGCCAAAGAGTCTGCCGGAAGGCATCTGAAGTTCTGAATCACCGACCGTCATGCGCCTTCTCTTTTTGCTTTGCTGGGTCGCCAGCCTCTTTCTCTCACTTCGGAGCGGTCAGGCGGGTAGTTATCCACTCGGGGCTGGATTAGTCAGGCAAACCTTCGACCTTCCCGATCAGACCACCGATCTCAACGACGGAACCACACTCGGTTCTGATCCTCCCCTCGGATTTCAACCCCCCGTCACGGGTGTTTTCGGGGCGATGCTCCAATTGATTGATAAAGGAGCAACTAACGTGGTTGGGTCCTTCAAACTCTACGATTTAGATCCAGGAAACGTGGTTCGGAGTTTTGATATATCCTTCAATGTTGCCATGGATTGGCAGGTGGTTGGGCAACCCGGAGAGGGGTGGTCAGTCAACTTTGGTCCACTCCCTACGGACAACGGTACCGGGGAAAGTGGATTCGTTCCACTTCGACGCGGATTGAGCGTTGGTTTTAATACTCGGAATGGCGGCGACGATCCATCGTCAATTCAAGTCATTATTGACGGCGTCGTCGTTGCAAAATTTCTCAAAACCTTCCTCTTCGATCCGAATCAACGGTTGGTCAGTCTTCACTGGGACGAGGCGGGGTTGGATCTTAATTTTGATAATCGAGTGATTTGTGTGGACCTGCCGACGCCCGGATTTACTCCCAGCCCAGGAAGTGCTTTTGGCTTCAGCGCACGTTCGACCCACGCTGGAATGAGTGTGTTGCTTGATAATCTCCGTGCAACAACCCAGGTCCTACCCATCTTGGATACAGGTGGAGTCATTATTTCTGAGTTTGTTGCTAATAACACCAGTTTTGAGGATGAATATGCTGACAAACCGGGATGGCTAGAACTGCTCAATGGATCTTCCGAAGTCGTCGATTTAGGGGGTTGGTACTTGACCGATTCTAAGTCGAATTTAACTAAATGGAAAATCCAGTCTCTGAGGTTGAATCCCTATAATTATAAGCTAATTTTTGCCTCGGGAAAGGATATTCAATTTAGCTCTTCAAACTTTGTCCATACCAGCTTTACCTTGGCTAAAAACTCAGGTTATTTAGCTTTAGTAAAGCCGGATGGAAGATCAATTGTTAGTGCCTATACTTATGGGATTCAGGATAAAAATATTGCTTATGGCGAGACTGGCACAAATCGCGTTCGTGGGTATATGTTTCCTGCAACTCCAGGATTAATAAATACTCAGGAAATAGCGGATCAATCACGGAGTTCGGAGATACTTTTTTCGCATCTAGGAGGTTTTATCTCTGAGAAAGTTGAAGTCACACTTTCTGCGGACAGACTGCCTGGCCTGCAAATTCGCTATACTTTAGATCGAACCGAGCCGGGTCCTAATTCACTCATTTATTCAAATGCGATTTCAGTAACTGGATTCACAACGATCAAAGCACGATCGTATGCGCCAGGTCATCTTCTCGGGGCGATCAGCAGTCGTACTTTTATTTTCGCAGATAGTTCGATGACCCAGTACGCGGGAACTACCAACGTCTTTAACTCTAATCTACCCTTCCTTTTTGTGGATAGCTTTGGGTTTTCAGTGGATGCCTCTAGTGGCGGGGTTCGACCCTTTCGCCCGGGATATTTGGTGGTCGTGCGACCCGATTTAGTGACGGGACAGGCGAGCCTATCCACCGCTCCAGAGTATGCCGGTCCCTGTGGTGTGCATTTGCGGGGGGAAAGTTCGGCTGGGTTCGATCAGCATAGTTATTCCCTCGAACTTTGGGACGACACCGGTAGCGATCAGAAGGCGAGTCTGCTCGGGATGCCAGCGGACTCCGATTGGGTTCTTTATGGCCCTTGGTCTGAAAAGACGCTAATGCGGAATAAGTTAATCTTTGACTGGATGCGCACTTTGCGAGGTCAGGATGGACTTTCAGTACGCTGCGATTTTGTCGAACTTTTTTTCAATCAGAGTAAGCCGGTCAATGGAAGAATTGGCTACAGTACTTACCGCGGAATTTATGTCCTTATGGAGAAATTAAAGCGCGGCAAAGATCGTCTTCCTATTGAGAATCTAAACGACAAAACGACTTCTTCAGACCTTATAAGCGGCGGCTATATTATTCGAAAAGATAAAGACGATTCTTTTAAAAATAATTGGGTGTCGGGTTCGTTAGGTATTCCTTTGCAAAGTTATGATCCGGATCGAATGAATACGGTCCAGTTTAACTACATTAAAAAATATACCGCTGATCTAGAGAAATCTTTAACCAGCGCTACATATCGAAATAACAGGACCGGTTACCCAGCGTATCTGGATGCCGATACATTTATAGATTTTCAATGGTTCACCGAAATTGCCAAGCAGGTAGATGGTTATGTCTTCAGTACCTACTTCCATAAAAACCGAGAGGGTCGAATGCGGGCCGGACCTTTGTGGGATTTTAATATTTCTCTTGGAAATGCAGATTACGGATCAGGAGAAACTCCGACCGGTTGGCTTTATGATGTTCCGGGCGGTGTTGGTCAGTTGTGGTATCCGCGCCTCCACAGCGATCCTGACTATAAACTGGCAACGTGGGATCGGTATTGGCAAATGCGTCGAACCTTCTTGTCAACCGATGCGGTGATGGCAACGATCGAGCGCCATCGGTCAACCTTGTTGAACGGATATACTGGCTTAGTAAGTAACCGAGCGCCGGCCAGTATACAGAACCCGGTCGCTCGGCATTTTCGACGATGGCCGCAACTCGGGACTCGAAATTGGCCGAATCCAGCCGCGGCGACCAAGGTCCGTACTTGGCAAGATGAGGTGAACTCTCTGCGGACTTGGATTAGTAACCGTCTTGATTGGCTCGATGACCAAAGCCTTCGAGTGAGTAAAACCGTTCTGAGGCCTCCGATGTTTAGTTCTTCGGATCGAGCCATTAGTGAGCCGCTAACTTTGAAAATCGCGGCTTTCAGTGGTGGAGCTACCAATGCAATTTTCCCAACCGGCGAACTTTACTTTACGACGGACAATTCGGATCCCCGCCTCTTGGGAGGAGCGATTAGTCTGAACGCGCAAAAGTATTCAGCGGCAATGACCATCGATCGATCTCTAACGGTGAATGCGCGCCTTCTGGTCAAAGGACAATGGTCCCCACTTGCAACGGTCACCTTTTGGCATGAAATCATTCCTGCCAGCGTTTCCAATCTGGTGGTGAGCGAATTCCTGTATCAACCGGCTCCTCTCTCTGCAGAGGAAAGATCTGCTCTGCTGACTGATTCGGGCCAGTTTGAGTTTGTGGAGCTACATAATCGAAGTCGTCAAACCCTTGATCTAAAAGGGGTGGCCTTTACGGAGGGTATCGAGTTTGACTTCAGCCATTTACCCTCGTCGACCCGGCTATTGAAGTCAGGTGAATCAGTGTTGCTGGTGTCGGATCCTCGTGCATTTCAAATACGAAACCCAAGAGTACCGGTCTCCAAAATACTGGGTCAGTATCGAGGTCGACTGAACAACGGCGGTGAACACCTCGTGCTAAAGGCCGCAGACGGGGGCGCGATTACTGACTTCGACTACGACAATAAGGCTCCTTGGCCCGATGCGGGTAACGGCGTTGGCTCTAGTTTGGTTCGGAGAAGTTTTATTAAGCAGGACGGTGCTAATTCTGCCGAGAGTTGGGCCGTCAGTGCCAAGCCTGGGGGAACACCGGGCGTTTCTGGGTTGGGATTAGACCGCTTTAACGGTGATCCAAACCGTGATTCGGATGGCGACGGCGTTGTTGACTTTCTAGAGTTTGTTGCCGGATCAGATTCAGAAGACCCGCAATCGTTCTCCAAGCCACAGGTGGCTCTTTTGGCTCTCCGGGTTAATGGTGCAGAAGAGGGATATTTGACCTATGCACTGAGACGAAATCCGGCCATCACTGGCCTTCATTTAGTGATCGAGATCGCGAGCCAATTAGGGGTGTGGCAATCTGCTGATTCCTTTTTGGTCTTGCATACGTCGACCGTAAACTCTGATGGAACTCTGACCGATCTTTATCGTTCAGGCACACCTTGGCCGCTCGATTCTGGTCAGACTAAGTTTCTGCGACTTCGAGTAAGTCAGCTTTGATTTGGAGTGACCTCTCTCTCCGCACTTTGAGCCGGATGAGTTCCCTGTTCTTCGAGCCCGTTCGGTGCGGATGGAAAGAGGGTCCAATGGAAGCGAACTGCGAACCACCCCGGCCAGCGGATCGAAGGACTTGCGAAGATCCGTCGCACTGGCCGCGAGATAGACCCGAGGGTTGGAGAGAAGGCTCAGCATCTGGGAAGAAGATCAAGAATGGATCGCAAGGTTGAGGGGGGCCAAACCCGGAGGTAGTCGAAGGGCCCAACCGGATGGGGCAACACTTTCCGGCCCGTCGGCAGAACTCGCCGAGGCTGACGGCGTGCAGAGCACGGGAACGAAGGCCCGGCTGATTTGGGAGGCGATGGACTGGGTGGACTGCGGTAACTGAGTTGGATGAGTGATCCGGAGCCCGCGATCCATCGAAAGAGGGTCAAAACCCAATCTCGCAGCAATCTCAGCCTTCGAGAATCCCGAGTTGTTAAATTCAGTCATCCGCAATTGGATTTCAGCCAGACCACGACGATTCCGAGACGGTACCATTGAGTTTATCGACGTAGGCTACACCCAAGTAGGACGAATTGGGAACCCTGGGGTTGGGCGTACTCTTACCTTTCACCCGTCAGCCCCTCCCGCGCTATCCAATTGAATCCGCTAAATCCTAGTGAAATTTTGCCTCAGCTAGGGGGCTAATTTGGGAGTAGGCTTTTGTGCAACGATCCAGATTTGGCTCGACCAACCGAGAGGAATCCAGCTGAGAGGCGATCCAAAGAGTCGTTCGATGGTAAAGGAGCGGGTGAGTAGTTTACGGAGTTGGCGCCAGTTAAAACCCTTGTGACAGTGAAAGGTAAATTGTCCGGTTTCGTTCCAGTAGGAGGTTCGAAGCACATGTTGGGTTTCCCCAGCGAAGACGCTGCGGAGGAGTTCCATCCAAGTGTAGGAGGCCATTCCAGGATAGTCACCAATTCCACGCCAACCTGCAATGGCTCGCGCCGTTTGCTTAACCAAGACACCGAGACCGGTTTCGTTCGGAACGCTGATTAAAAATCGGCCGCCGGGTCTTAAAAGGCTATGCATTTGACGGAGAAGCTCCGTGGGATCTGGGATATGTTCAAGAACCTCCATGCAGATTACCGCATCAAAAGTCCCTGCGGCCGCTGCAAAATCGAATTCTGCATAAAGTTTGAAGCCAATTTCTGGATGATCAGCGAAATCCTTGTCGTTGTCGGCGATCACGCGTGGATCTACTTCTAACCCGATCGCTGACGAGGGGCATTCGCCTGATTCAATCAGCATGCGGAAGTAGGTCCCATCGCCACAGCCGAAATCTAAGATCCGTTTGCCGCCGAACCCCTTCGAAGATTCGACCCCGACCACAAAACGCCGCGCGTGACTCCAACGGATAAGTCGGGAGGCAGAAAAAATCTGTTTCTTGGCAAAGTGCCCAGATTGGGACGGGCTCGACATTATTTGGAAAATCTATCGGTCACCGAATCTGAGACAAGGACGAAGTCCAATAACCCAATGAACAGAGCGAGAGCGTTGTTTTTCTGAACTTATTCCGCTTATTTTGATTCAAGATCGAACTTTGCCTAGTCGACGTAGAGAAACTCATTCGCACTAAAAAGAGTTTGAGAAAGGTCGGTCAAGGCTTGTAATTCGGGGGTTATTTTTGATTCGGGCTGATTCTTAATCTCCTTTTTTGCTTTCGCATCGATCTGGGGCGGGGGGAGTGACAGCAGATAAGCCGCTTGTTTTTCAAGAAAGGAGACTGAATCGGTTATCTCGCGGGCGTCGGGGTTGCGATTAAAGGCGAGTTGCCATGCCCGTTGAATTTGCTGCAATCGATTCGTCCCAACTTCGCGAACTAACCGTTGAGCAAATCGGGCCGATTGATCGAGTAAGAACTGACTGTTCATCATCATCAGAGACTGGGTGGCGACCGTGCTATTTTGGCGACGTTCGCAGTTCACCTCCATCACTGGAGCATCAAAAGCATGGAGGAGAGCCAGCGGTCGACTTCGTCGAACCTGAACATAAACGGAGCGGCGAAACTCCTCTCCATTGAGGGTAGTTTCTACCGGCATTTTGTTGTCGCCCTGTGTTTTGTCTTCGCCGACTACGATCTGGCCATAGACATCGGGTCGCACCGGCACAGGTCTTCCAAACATGGTTTCATTGAGGGCACCGCTGGTGGCGAGAATCGCGTCACGAACGGCTTCGGCATCGAGACGCTGGATGGGTTTGCGCCAATAAAGACGATTTTCCGGATCGCGACGTTCCTGCTGGGGATTGCGTTGTGACGATTGCCGATAAGCGGTCGAGGTGAGGATCAGTTTGTGCAACCGTTTCAGCTTCCAACCGTGTTGCATGAAATCACTGGCGAGCCAGTCGAGCAGTTCTGGATGTGAGGGACGTTCACCCATCGCGCCAAAGTCGGCAGGGGTATTGACAAGTCCGCGCCCGAAGTGGTGGAGCCAGATGCGGTTTATCAGCACTCGAGCAACGAGAGGATGAGTGTTGCTGGTCAACCACTGAGCGAAGGCGAGTCGTCGTCCGCTGGTGGAGAAGTTAGGATTCTTTGCTGGAAACTGGATAGGTTGACCCGACGGATTCAGCACGGTGAGACCGCCTGGCAGAACAGTCGATTTAGGCTGATGATAATCGCCACGGTGAAAGAGGGAGGTTATTGGAAGATGATCGGCAGGTTCAGTCAGAATACTGATAAAGTCCTCAATCGGTTTTTGGCTGCGAATTGTCGCAATTTTTGCGTCGATGGACTTCAGGTCATCGGCCGCCTTTGCATTGTACTGGTAGAGAACTCCGGGGCTGATATTGACGCTAGGATGAGCAGCCAAGAGCGCCTTCTGTTCAGACGTTCTTTGGGTAAGAGGGGTGTCGTAGGCGGCCCGAAGCGGTTTGCGCAACGCGGCGTCGAAGGTCTCGAGATGCTTGGTCAGCGCCTCGGTGAGATATCCCATTTGCTTCGTTTCTTTTTCCCTGGTGATTCTCTGAGCCTCCGATTCGATCTCAGCCGATTTCTTTTGGTCGAGGTCGGTTGCAAGTGACACCAAACGCTGCGTTGGGGTGCGCCACTTTTTGTAATCGTAAGCGGGCTCGAACACTGCTCGAAGTCGATAGTAGTCAATCTGCGGAATCGGATCATAACGATGATCGTGGCATTGGGCGCAACCGACTGAGAGGCCGAGGAGCGAAGTGGAGACAATCTTGAGCGTATCCGCGACCACTTGATTACGGACGGCATCCGGATCGCTCAAGGCATCGGTCGCCGAACCGTCGACCCCCATCCGCAGGAAGCCGGTAGCTATCAGTAAAGTGCGAGATTCGGGAGTAGCCACCGCAACAGATGCGGCGGTTGCCTCGGTCGCTTTGGCTAACTCATCACCCGCGATTTGCTCGGTAATAAAACGGTCGAAGGCTTTGTCGTCATTAAAAGCGCGAATGACATAATCGCGGTACTTATAAGCGTAATCGCGTGGTGGATCAGCATCACTGTAGCCGTCGGAATCGGCATAGCCGGCAACATCAAGCCAGTGCCGGCCCCAACGTTCGCCGTAGTGCTTTGAGTTAAGCAATCGATCGACGAGCTGTTCGTAGGCGTTGGTGGAAGAATCCCCGAGGAAGGTGACTCTCTCCTCAGGCGTGGGGGGTAATCCAGTGAGATCAAAGCAGGCACGGCGGAGCAAGGTCACTTTCTCGGCTTCGGGCGAGAAATGAAGTTTTTGCTTCGCCATCGATCCGATGAGGAAAGCATCGATGGGGGTCCTGACCCGATTGCTGGCCTTTGTTTTTGGTGCTTTAGGTGTGCCAATGGGCTGAAAGGACCAGAAGGTGCGTTCCTCCTCGGTGATTCCAGCGCCTTGGCTTAATTCGGTCGGTTCGGGGCGAGCGGTTGAGGCCCCGGTAGCAATCCATTTGCGAATCAAGGCTGACTCCGCTGGACTAAGTTTTTTATCCCGCTTGGGCATCTTCCCGCTTTCAATCATCTTCAGTAATTTACTTCGGTCAGGCTTACCCGGCACCAACGCAGGTCCGTCGTCACCGCCAACTAGTAAGAGTCGACGCAACCTGACATCTAACCCGCCTTTGAGGAGATCGCCTTCTCCGTGACACTCGAAGCAATGAGCTTTAAGAATTGGGCGGATGTCTTTCTCGAAAGTGGGAACCGGAGCAGCGTCAGATCGGACGTTGCAGAAGATTAGTAAGACCAGTCCAAAAAGAGCTGCGGTACCGCGAGGTAGACCCAAAATTGAGATCGCTTTCACCGCAGTCTGAGCACGGAGTGGAGGGGCATCGGCTTGTTTGATCTCGGCAGTTTTCATGCGTTACGAAGGATTTCCTTGATCACTCGGCAGGGCTTGCCATCGGTGAGATGTTGACTTTGGCCATTTTGATAAAAGGCCAAGTGGGTATGGTCCATTCCGAATAAGTGCAGCAAAGTGGCCTGATAATCATTCGGACTCACTGGATTAATCACTGCTTTGTGACCGAATTCGTCGGTTTCTCCGTAGCTTATTCCTCCTTTGAAACCACCCCCGGCGACCCAACTCGTGAAGCCTTGTCCATTGTGATCGCGTCCCGCTTTTTCGGCAGCACCGTGATTTTCGGTGACTGGTAATCGGCCAATTTCGCCGCCCCAGTGGACGATGGTTGTGTCGAGTAAACCACGGGCTTTTAAGTCTTTTACCAGAGCAGCCGACGGTTGATCGGTCTTTCGGCAACAGCTAGCGAGATTGGTCTTTATACCTTCGTGATTGTCCCAGATTTGGCCGTTAACAAAAAGCTGCACGAATCGCACCCCTCGCTCGACTAGACGTCGCGCAATGAGGCAGCGGGTGCCGTATTCGCGAGTCTCCGGTTGATCGAGCCCGTAAAGCTTCTTGGTTGAGAGGCTTTCGCCGGAAATATCGAGTGCCTCCTTGGCGGAAGTCTGCATCCGCGCCGCAAGTTCATAGGTGGCGATGCGAGCTTCGAGATCGGTTTCCCCCGGATGCCGAGTGAGATGCGCCTGATTGAGTCGAGCGAGAAAGTTTAGATTCTGTTCCTGAAGCGTGCCTTTCAGGTGAGAGGGCGGGTCCAGATTGAGGATACGCGGTTCGGCTGAACGGACGACCGTGCCTTGAAACAAGGGCGGCATAAATCCGTTGGACCAGTTACGGACGCCGTCCACTGGATGGCCGCCAGGATCGGTCAATACCACGTAGGCGGGTAGTCTTTGGCTTTCCGAACCGAGTCCGTAGGTGAGCCAGGAACCGAGTGCCGGTCGCCCAGGTTGTGCTCGCCCAGTGTTCATAAACCAGATGGAGGGCTCATGCCCATTGATGTCGGTGTGCATCGATCGGATGACGGTAACGTCGTCGACGATGCTGGCGAAGTGGGGCAGGAGTTCTGACACAGGGGTGCCGCTTTGACCGTGCTGACGAAACTTCCAAGGACTACCAAAGAGCTTTTTACTCGCGCGATCGACGAAGCTAAAGGTGATATCGCCTTGGTAATCTTGACCGCTTCGTTTGGTGAGTTCTGGCTTTGGGTCGAACAGATCGATGTGACTGGGCCCTCCGTGCATGAAGAGCGAGATCATGGCCTGAGCTCTAGGTGGAATCGATGAGACCTTTTGCTTGAGGTCAAATGAGCGAGGGTTGCGCGGCACATTTGGCGGAGTGGCCAGCAACTTTTCCTCACCGAGCATCCAAGCGAGGGCGACACTTCCAACGCCCATGGCATTGCGTGCGAGGAATCGGCGGCGCGAATGAATTCCTAGTGCTTCGAAGGGAAGATTCGAGGGCTCTATCATAGGGTGATACCTTCATCATGAACTGAAAAAACTGACAGGGGAATTCTAGAGTTCGGTTCTCTTATTTTTACTCTTCTAATCACTTGTCAAAAAGCTCTGCCTGTTTCGTCCAAACTCCTGGTCCTCAGAATTTGCGCTCCATTTTATCAAACCACGCACCGCCGCCGCTCCCGAAACCAAATCCCTCGACATCGCGAACGAAAACGTCGCCTCGCTCCGGGCGCTCTTCCCCGAACTCCTCACCGAGGTACCGGACGGACTAGCCGTGAATCTCGATCTGCTCAGCAGTTATTGATTGGTAGGAAATTGCTTTCTTGAGGTGGAGGGAAAAAAAGTCCTGCTGGCCCTCGGCGCACGCGCCTCCCCAGAGTCTCACGGATCGATAGGCAGGGGCATTCGCCGGCCAAGGGTGTGCTGGTTTGCGGTGAGGCACTCGCAGTCTTATGGGTGACTCTGCGGACGTGGATCGAGCTGTTATTCGTGCAACGCAAACGCCACCCAGCTATCACCGGTCGGCCCGCCGAGCTTGCCGCCCCCCGTGGCCGCGATGACGACGAACTGACGCCCGCCAACCGCATAGGTCGCCGGTGGCGCGGTGCCATGGAAAGGAAGTTTGTGTGACCACAGTTCCTCGCCGGTCTTCGCATCGAAGGCGCGAATCAGGTTGTCGCGGGTGCCGGAACAGAAGACGAGTCCACCCGCCGTCACCATTGCGCCGCCGAAATTCTCGGTGCCGGTCTTGGGAATGCCCTGCGCGGTGAGTTCAGGATACTCGCCGAGGGGACTCTTCCAGCGGAGCTTCCCGGTGTTGAGGTCAAGGCAATTGAGCGTGCCCCAAGGCGGTTTGTTCCCGGGATAATTCTCGTGGTCGAGCAGCTTGGGATAACCGTTGTGCGTGTAGGCGGGGCGCGCCGGCTTCGTGTTGCTCACCGGTTGGGTCCGGTCGCGCAGGAAGATGTAATCGAGCAACGCCTGCTGTTCTGCGTCCGTCATCGGCGGGGCAGGGGGCATAAGGTTTCGCCCGGTCTTGAGTAACTCCAGCACGTCCGCGTCCTTCGCTCGATGGCGCAAGCCGCGTAAGGGAGGCGCGGTGCCGATGCCGATCCGATCGGGCCCGTGGCACGAAGCGCAGAGTTGTTGGTACAGCTTCTCGCCGAGCGTCGGCTTATTCGGATCGCTCGGAGGTTCGTTGTCATCGCGGAAAACCGTGACGATCCACGGAATCTCATTCGCACTCACGTAAAGGCAGCCGCTCGTCGGATCGAACGCCGCGCCTGTCCATTCGGCTCCACCGTGGATGTTGTACAAGACCGTCGGCTTGCCTTCCTCAAACGGCTCGAACCAGCCGGAGTTCACATTCGCCACGCGCTTCTCGATGTATTCGCGTGCCTCTTCGCTGCGCGTGGTCAGGTCGGTCCGGTTGAACTGCTGCCGCGCGAACGGCTCGGGGATCTGGAGGTCCGGTTGATACGGCGCAGTTTGCTCGCCGGGCAGTTTCGAAGTCGGTGCCCGGCGCAGGCGGACCGGAAACAGTGGCTGCCCAGTCACGCGATCAAGGAGCAGGGTGTTGCCGAGCTTGGTGACCTGGGCAACGGCGTCCACGCGCTTGCCGTCGTGATTCAAGGTCACCAAGTTCGGCGGCGCGGGAATGTCCCAGTCCCAGATGTCATGGCGAATCTCCTGAAAATGCCAGAGCCGTTTTCCGGTCAGCGCATCCAGCGCTAGGAGGCAATTGGAGAACAGATTGTCGCCATGATGTCCGGTCCCGACAAAGTTTGGCTTGGGCGAACCGGTTGCGACGTAGGCGATGCCGCGTTGTTCATCCAGCGCCATGCCGCCCCAACAATTCGCACCATCGTCAACCCGGCTCCAGGTAGCGTGCCCAAATTCGCCGGGCTGCGGCAGCGTGTGAAAGGTCCAGTGTAACTTTCCGTTGCGAACGTCGTAGCCGAACACATCGCGGTTGAAGCCGGGCACCACGAGGACGTTCTTGAACACCGCGCCCGCCACCGTGCCGCCTGTCAGAAGAACCGTGCGGCCTTTTTCTCCGAAGCTGTCGATCAATTGGCCTGTTTCCGGATCGAGCGCGTAAATCCAATTGCCGCAAGTGAAGAGAATCCGCGCGGGCGCTTCCCCATCACCGGGCCAGAAGACCAGTCCGCGGCGTGCTGGGAAATCTTCGAGCCGCATTCCACCCTTGCGAATCTCCGGCTTGAACCGCCACAACTCCACGCCAGTGGCAGCGTTGAGCGCGACGAGGTGATGGCCCGCCGTCGGCGCAAACATCACGCCGTCCACGATGATGGGATTGCACTGAACGTTCCCGACGCCGTCCTTCGAACGATAGGTCCATGCGACCGCGAGGCGCTTCACGTTCTCGCGGTTAATTTGCGCGAGGGCCGAGAAACGGCTCGAGGTCGCATCCCCAAGCGATCGATGCCAGTTGGTCATGGACGAAACGCGCGGCCAGTTCGCGGCGGCGGTGAGCTCGCTGACTTTGGCGGCCGGGATCTCTTGGAACTCGGGCAACGCGGCGCGAGCCTTCGCATCCTCCACCGCCCACGGATCCGGTGGCGGACTCGTGGACGCTTTCAAGTCATCGAAGTCCCAGAGGCCGATGGTCTGCGCGTCGCGTTTGAGAGGCTCGATGGAGACACCCGAAATCTCCCGCACGCCGCGCGAGATCCGCACGTTGTCGACTACGCCCTCGCAGCCAATCTCGCCTTCCACCAGGGTCCCGAACGCAAGCCCACCGGGAATCGGCGTCCCGGTCAACGGTTTGGCCGCTGCGTCTTTCACCCGTTTGCCGTCGACGTAGAGACGCACCCGTTCCGGCTCGATTACCGCAGCAAGGGAATGCCATTGGCCATCACAGACGTTCACGTCCGTTCGAAAGTCACTGCCGCGCCCCGGTTGATAAAGGCTCAGCACCCCGCTGCCTGCGTGGGTATAAAGCTCCCAGTGCTCCGCCGACGCCTTGGTGTCGCTGGCTACCAAGATGTTGAAACCGGCTGTGCCTTCGAGCTTCGTGCGGCATTCGACGGTGATCGGCCGCGAGCGATACTCGGGCAGGCCCTCGACGACCATTCCTCCGCGCAACGCCTTTCCGAATGCCTGCGAGAGCGACGCTTGGCCGGTCGACTTTATTGGTGCGGCGGGCGGAGCGGGTTCGCGCCAACTGCGGGGAGTTGGCTTGGGGCCGGCCGGCTTGCCCTCGAGTTGTCGGTGCAGCCAATCGAGGCCGTGGAGGTTGTCGCGCAGCCGCGCGCCGGCATCTTCGTCGGTGTGATTGAGAATGCCGATTGGCCCGTGCCAGCCGCTGTCGCGAATCACCTTGAGCAGCCCGAGGTCGAGATCGCCCTGACCGAGCGGGAGAATCTTCTTTCCGACCTTGTCACCGTCGCGGGTCATGCCGTTCAAGTTGAGTGTGAGCAGATGCGGTTTCATCTGCTGGAGCAGCGTCGCGAACCGGTCAAGGTGATCGTGCCCGTGATGCTGGTTGTAAACGATGCCCACATTCGTCACGCCCTCCTGCTTGAGCAATTCGATGATCTGGATTTGATTCTCCGGCTCACCGAACCACGCGCCGTGATTGTAGAGTGCGACCGTGCCGCCGATCGGCGCAGCAGCTTCCGCGATGGCGCGAAGGCGCTTCGCTTCCGCTTCGACGCGAGCACGCTGTTCTTCCGGGGACCTCGTGGCGTTGCCGCCGCCGGTCACCCAGAGCTGCGCCCTCACTTTGTTGCGCTTGAGCACGTCGAGGATGATCCGCGCCTCGTCGTTCATAACGGTCGGAAACCACCAGGCGTCGAAGCCGACACCATGCTTCCTGCACGCGGCGATCTCGGCGTGGAACTGCGGAATGTGCTCGGC